>NZ_FMUL01000013.1:0-195241 GCF_900101215.1 Pseudomonas sp. NFACC32-1 | reverse complement strand
CGACTCGACAGAGACCAGATTGCGGTGTTGTGAAGACGAAACGAACCGAAAGTTCGAACGTGCTTGCAGGCAACACACAAACTATCGCATACCCATTCGCTGGAACGTGACCGTAAGGCACGCGCTGGCTACCGAATTTCTTGACGACCATAGAGCGTTGGAACCACCTGATCCCATCCCGAACTCAGAAGTGAAACGATGCATCGCCGATGGTAGTGTGGGGTTTCCCCATGTGAGAGTAGGTCATCGTCAAGATTAAATTCCGAAACCCCTATCTGCTGACGCAGGTAGGGGTTTTGTTTTGCCTGAAAGAAAGTATGGGGGGAAGTTCGTAAGGAATTTACTCAGTTATTTTCAAGCCAGAGCACTAGAATAGCTTCACCCTAGCTGAGCCAGACCTCTTTATGTCAGATCCGTTGGACACTCATCGGTTGTCAGATCTACCCCTGAACGATCTGGTGGCTTGCCATGAGTGCGATCTGTTGATGCGCAAGCCTCAACTGGCCCATGGCGAAAAAGCTGAATGCCCCCGTTGTGGCTACGAACTCTACGCCCACCGACACAATGTGGTCGAGCGCAGCCTGGCCTTGGTCATCTCCGCTCTGCTGCTGTATGTGCCAGCGAACTTTCTACCCATCATGCAACTTAGCCTGCTCGGGCAATCCTCCCAGGACACCGTCTGGAGTGGCGTTGTCGCCTTGTTCGATACCGGCATGCAAGGCATATCGGTAGTGGTGTTTCTCTGCAGCATGGGCATACCACTCCTCAAGCTGCTGTGCCAGTTGACGGTACTGCTGACCATTCGCTTGAACATTGGCCGTAGCTACGGTTTGTTGCTCTATCGCATTTATCACCATCTACGAGACTGGGGGATGCTTGAGGTCTACCTGATGGGCGTGTTGGTAGCCATCGTCAAGTTGGCAGACATGGCCGCCATCACCATCGGCCTAGGCTTGGTGTGCTTTATCAGTTTATTGCTTGTTCAGGTGTGGTTGGAGGTGGTGATGTCACCGCATCAGATCTGGCAAGCATTATCAGGAGAAGATGCCCATGCGGGCGATTGATGCCGGCATTCTGATCTGTACCGAATGCCACGAATTGAATCGGTGGGATTGCGATGCACAAGGGCAGACCTGTACCCGTTGCGGTGCACAGGTCCACCCTCGGCGCCCGAACAGTCTGATGCGCACCTGGGCGCTGCTACTCACCGCTGCGATCCTCTATATCCCTGCCAATGTGCTGCCGATCATGACGATCAATTCCTTGGGGCAAGGTGCCCCGAGCACCATCATGGCCGGCGTCATCGAACTGGTGCAGCACGGCATGATTCCCATTGCTGCCGTGGTGTTCGTCGCGAGTATCGTAGTGCCCACCTTCAAGCTGGTAGGCATCGCCCTGTTGCTGTTTTCCGTACAGCGGCACCAGCCCATGTCTGCGCGGCAGCGCATCTTTATGTACCGTTTCATTGAGTTCATCGGTCGCTGGTCGATGCTCGATATTTTTGTAATTGCCATTCTGGTGGCCGTGGTGAATTTCGGACGACTCGCCAGTGTCGAAGCCGGTCTCGGCGCGATTGCCTTTGCCAGCGTAGTGATTTTGACAATGATTGCCGCAGTAACTTTCGATCCCCGGCTGATTTGGGATAACACGGAGTCGGATGACGACCATGACTGATTTGCCTACCGCTAAAACTCGACCGGCCTCGAACTGGTCGGCCATCTGGATCCTGCCACTGATTGCCTTGATCATCGGGGGCTGGCTCGGCTGGAAGGCATATAACGAGACAGGGATCCAGATCAGCGTGCGCTTTGAGAGCGGCGAAGGCATCCAGGTCAACAAGACCGAGGTGGTCTACAAAGGTATGCCGGTCGGCAAGGTCACGGCCCTCACGCTCGACGACGAGGGGAGCTCGAAGGGGGTCGTGGCGACCATCGAAATGAACAAGGACGTGGAACAGTACCTCAAGACCGGAACCCGCTTCTGGCTGGTCAAGCCAAGCGTCAGCCTGGCCGGGATCACAGGGCTGGAAACCCTGGTGTCAGGTAACTATGTGGCTATCAGTCCGGGTGAAGGGGAGTCCAGCCGCAAGTTCAAGGCCCTGGCCCAGGAGCCGCCATTGTCGGACGCCAAGCCGGGGTTGCACCTGACGCTCAAGGCCGACCGCTTGGGTTCGTTGAATCGGGGTAGTCCGGTTTTCTACAAGCAGATCCAGGTCGGACAGGTGAAAAGCTATCAACTGTCCGAGGACCAGAACACCGTCGAGATCAAGGTTTTCATTGAGCCGACGTATGCCAGCCTGGTGCGCAAACACACCCGGTTCTGGAATGCCAGCGGCATCAGCATCGATGCCAACCTCTCGGGTGTCAAGGTGCGCAGCGAATCCCTGGCCAGTATCGTGGCCGGGGGGATTGCGTTCGCCACGCCAGAAAGTCGCAAGGACAGCCCGCCGACGGATCCAAGCCTGCCGTTCCGTCTTTACGAGGATTTCGACGCCGCAGCCGCCGGTATCCGGGTGAAGGTCAAGCTCAGCGATTTCGAAGGCCTGCAATCCGGCCGCACGCCAGTGATGTACAAAGGCATCCAGGTCGGTAGCCTGAAAAACCTCAAGGTCGATCCCGACCTGTCCAGTGCCACCGCTGAATTGACCCTGGACCCCTTGGCCGAAGACTACCTGGTGACGGGAACGCAGTTCTGGGTGGTCAAGCCGTCGATCTCCCTGGCGGGTATCACCGGCTTGGAGGCATTGGTCAAAGGTAACTACATCGCCATACGCCCCGGCGACAAGGGCGGCGCCCCGCAGCGCGAATTCGAGGCCCGGGCAAAAGCGCCGCCACTGGACTTGCGCGCACCCGGCCTGCACCTGGTCCTGTTGACTGAAAACCTCGGATCCCTGGAGGTCGGCAGCCCGATCCTCTACAAGCAGGTCAAGGTCGGGTCGGTGCAGAGCTACCAGTTCTCTCGCAAGAAAAAGCAGTTGATCATCGGGGTACATATCGAGAAGGAATACGAAGGGCTGGTCAATGGTTCGACGCGCTTCTGGAATGCCAGCGGCATCACCCTCACGGGCGGCCTGACGGGAGGAATCCAGGTCAAGAGCGAATCGCTGCAAAGCCTGATGGCCGGCGGCATTGCCTTTGAAACGCCGGAGCCGAATGTGCCGTTGAAAAGGCGGGTCCCGCGCTTCCGGTTGCATGAGAATCGTGAAGCCGCGCAACAAAGTGGGACCGTCGTGACCATCAAGGTCGATCGTGCCGATGGCTTGCGCAGCGGTACGCCGATTCGCTTCAAGGGCTTGGATGTGGGCAAGGTCGAGGATGTGGACCTCAGTGCCGACATGCAGTCGGTATTGCTCACGGCGCGCATCACCGAGGTCCCGGAGCGTATCGCCCGGGTCGGTAGCCAGTTCTGGGTGGTCAAGCCTGAGCTGGGGTTGATCAAGACCTCGAACCTGGAAACGCTGGTGACCGGCCAATACCTCGAGGTGCAGCCGGCGGTGAAGAACCTCGGGCCGCAGAAAAACTTCGTGGCCCTTGCCAATCCACCGGAAAACGCGGTGCCTGAAGCCGGCCTGAGCCTGGTGCTGAGCGCGGCCCGCCGTGGTTCGTTGAAGATCGGCGTGCCGGTGACTTATCGCGAGGTGACGGTGGGCAAGGTCACCGGATATGAATTGGGCCAGACAGCGGATCGGGTGCTGATTCATATCCTGATCGAGCCTAAATATGCACCACTGGTGCGTAGTGGTACGCGCTTCTGGAATACCAGCGGCTTTGGTTTGGATTTCGGTTTGTTCAAAGGGGCGACGGTGCGGACCGAGTCGCTGGAAACGCTGATCCAGGGCGGCATCGCCTTCGCGACGCCAGACGGCGAGAAAATGGGCGGCCCGGCGCGAGCGGAGCAGACTTTCCCGCTGTTCGACAAATTCGAGGACGAGTGGCTGACCTGGGCGCCAAAGATCAAGCTCGGCAAGTAACAACACCGGCGTTGTCCGTGTTGACGCCATCGCGAGCAAGCTCGCTCCCACAGGGATGCAGGATCGTTCATCCAGAATCATTCCAATGTGGGGAGCGAGCTTGCTCGCGATGAGGCCTTCCGTTGCACTGAAGACTCAAAACTGGCGCAATAAAAAAAGGCCGCTATCCATTGGATCGCGGCCTTTTTCATACCCAGGTACTCACATCACACCGGATCGAGCTCCGGCTCATCGGCCTGTACATTCACCGTGGCTTTCACCGCATCACGACGGCGGATGTATTTCCAGTCCGCTTCGTCGATGTAGATGCCGTTCGGGCCGCTACCGCCCTCCAGGTCGATGGCGACACTGGCGCAGACTTGCGGCTTCACGCTGGCGAGAATCGGCACGAAGCCTAATTGCAGACTGGTTTCCAGCAGCGCTGCCTGGTTCTTTTCGTCGATGTCCGCCGCTTCGTCCAGGTAATACGGCAAGCGTACGCGGCCGGCCTGTTCGCGATCCATCAAGTGCAGCAACAAGTACATGTTGGTCAGCGCCTTGATGGTCATGGTGGTGCCGTTGGACGCTGCACCGTCGATGTCGGTATGAATCACCGGCTGGCCATTGACCTTGGTGATTTCAAAGGCCAGTTCGAACAGGTCCTTGAGACCCAACTGGTTGTGGTTCGCCGCCACCAGGCGCGCCAGATACTCCTTGGCTTCTTCGTTCTTGTTGTCCTGCTCGGCGCTCTGGCTGAGATCGAAGACCGACAGGGTTTCGCCTTCCTCGTACTGGCCGGCGCTGTGGATAATCTGGTCGATGTGCTTGAGGGCTTCCTTGTTCGGCGCCAGGACGATCCGGAAGCTCTGCAGGTTGGAAACCTGGCGCTTGTTGATCTCGCGGTTGAACAACGCCAATTGATGTTCGAGGCTGTCGTAGTCGCTGCGGATATTGCGCAGGGTCCGGGCAATGTCGGTCACGGCCGCGCGGCGCGCCTTGCCCAGGGTCAGGGCTTCGTCGGTGCGGTGGGCATAGGCGTTGATCAGCAGTTGCAGACGCCGCTCCATATCGTCTTCGCTGTCGAACTTGGCCACGCCCTTGAGGCGAACCTGGGCGTATAGGGCTTCGATCTGTCCGTCGATCCGCAGCAAGCCCTGCCAGCTGTCCTGATAGTCGTTGAGCAATGGCAACAGGTTGTCCATGGAATCGTCGACCGGGTCCATGAATGGCGTGCCGAACGGCAGGTCCGCCGGCAACAACTGACGGCGGCGCAAGGCATCGTCGAGGGTGCGCTGCTTGGCTTCCATATCGGCGATCTGCCGGCCCACCAGTTGCAACTTGGCGGACAGTTGCTGGACGCGCTCGGTGAAGGCATCGCTGGAGCGCTTGAGCTCGTCCTGGGCGGCCTCCATCTGGGCCAGTTGTTCGAGCTTGTCGCTTTCCTCGGCGCTCAGGGTCTGGGTGCGTCGGAAATCTTCCAAGGCCTTTTGCGCATCCAGGACCTGTTGGTACAGGGCCTCGGTCTGGGTCTTGCTGGCAGCGCGGTCAGCGGCCACGGCCTGCTGGGTCTTGAGCTGCTTGAGCTCTTTTTCCAGGCGTTCCTTCTGGTCGCGCAACGCGGCACGGTCGGCCAGGGCTTGCAGCGCGGGTGGCTCGATATGGGACAGGTCGATGGACAGGCCCGGCACTTCGAAACGCTCGCCTTTGAAGCCGTCCAGGATCAGCTCCACGGACTTGACCCAGTCACCGTTATCGTCCAGCGCAATGCCGTGTTCACCCAATGGCAGGCTGAACAGTGCGCTGTTGAACAGGCGCATGAGGCGTTCGACGTCCTGTTGCGAGAACTCTTCACGCAGACGGGCATAGCTGTTGTTGTCGGCGTGATCAAGCTGTTGCTTGACCGACTTCAGGCGTTTTTCCAGGTCGCGCAGACGTTCTTCCAGGTCTTCGGCGCTGAACTGCCGGGACTGGGCCAGGGCACCGGCCAATTCGTCGTGGGCGTCCTTGGCCGCGAGCAGTTGCTGCTCCAGCACCTTGACGTCGTCCACCAGGGCGAACCGATGCTTGAGCACCGACAATTCGCCCAGCCAGCGCTGGATGCCGGTGATTTCCCGCTCCAGGCGCATCAGTTCCTGGGTACTGCCGCGCTGGTCATTCTGCAGTGAGTCCTGTTCGTTGCGGTAGTGCTCGGCCTGGATGGTCAACTCTTCCTTGCGTGCACTGGCATAGTCCGACCAAGTTCCCAGCAGCGAATCGAGCAGGGGCGACAGACGGTGGAGTTTGCCACGCAGGATGTCGCGTTGTTTCACGCCATTGGCCAGGGCTTCCACCAGCGGGCCGGCCGCTACCAGGGAGTTGTAGTCCTGCTCCATGCGTCGTACGTCGCGGAAGGCTTCTTCGCACGCGGCGATGTAATCCACACTGCCGGAACGCAGGCTGTGCTCGAAGGCGTCGAGGAACAGTTGCTTGAGCTTGGCCGCGGTGATTTCGCGCATGTGCAGCAAGTTGATGAACAGCGCGCGGAAAGTCTTGAGGCTCTGTTCGCTGGTAGAACGCAGCGGGATCAGCGTCAGGTCCAGGGGAATGGAAGTATGCCCCCCCACCAGCAGGCGTCGCAGCTCATCGGGCTTGAGCTCATAGGCCTTCAGGCCCTCGCGTTCCAGGTTAGTGAACAGCTCTTTCTGACGCAGGCACGTGTCGTTTTTCTGGTAATGGGCCAAGTCCAGCTTGCCTGCATAGGCAAAGAACTGGTGGCCAAAACCGCCGCCAGGGCCTCGACCCACCACACCGATCACGTGGGGGCCGTGGGGCAGGGCGACTTCCACCAGGATATAGCTGGTGTCCGAGGCGAAGTAGAAGCGCCGGGATTGTTCCAGACTGTACTTGCCGAAGCTCATGTCCGACATGCGGGCCAGGATCGGGAACTGCAAGGCATTGATCGAGGCGGATTTACCGAGGTTGTTCGCGCCATACACCGACAGCGGTTCTTCCAGCGGGAACAGGCCAAGGCTGTAGCCGGCGGTGTTCAAAAGGGCGAAGCGGCGGATGCCGTAGCGTTCCTTGCTCATGCGTCGGTCTCCTGTTCTTCGGCAATGGCTCGGGCCAGTGCTTCTTCTTCGCTTTCACCTTCGAATTCGCTGAGATCCAGCGGATCGTCGGTCTGCAGCAGTTTTTCGTCGCTGTCCTCGTCGATCAGAACCGGAGCCGGCAACGGCAGCACGCTGTGCAGGCTGGCGGCCAGGTCGCGGTCCTGCTGGACCGACAGGCAGACATCGAGAAACCGGTGCATCGGCGGCAGGAAGCGGTACACGCCGTTCTCTTCGCTGGCGAAGCCCAGCTGGGTCATGCGGCGCATGATCTTTTCTTCGAGTTCTTCCTGGGTCTGTACTTCGGCCTGGATGAACAGGTCACGGTATTTTTCCAGCAGCGATGGCAGCTCATCGCGGCCCAGGCTACCGCCGTCGAGAACGGCGATCGGGTCGCGGCCCTGGTCGGCCAGGTGTTCGACCAGGATGAAGGTGAACAGCGCCAGGCGTTGTGCGGTCTTGTTCACCGCGGCGGCCGCCAGGTCCGGCACGAAATAGTAGAAACCACGGGTATCGCACACCAGTTCGAAACCCAGGGCCTTGAACAGCGTGCGGTACTGGTCCTGGAAGTTCGACAGTTGCGCATACAGCTCCGGGTCGCGGCGGCTGATGTGGTAGCCCTTGAACAGCTCGCGGAAAATCGGCGCCAGCTGGGACAGTTCGGATAGATCAAGATGCATGGGAAGTGCTCGCAGAATCCTCGGCGGTGTCGCCAGCCGAGAGCAGGGCGAAGGAGCGCAGGCTGACCTGATGCTCATGAGTGTGGTATTCGCGGCGTTCCAGACGCTCGCGCTTGAAACGCTTTTCCCGCGACAGGCGCGAGAACCAGTACAGCAATTCGTCGGTGGCGCCGTCCGGCTCCTGTTCCAGCAGCCAGGTCATCAGGTCCGGCATCGGCAGGGCGTCCTCGCAACGCTCGACCATCTCGCGCACCGTACGCGGCGCCCGCGGAGCATCGCCGCCCTTGTGAGTCTTGTGGGACTTGGGGAAGCGCGCCGGTTTCGGCTCGAAACGGGCCAGGGCGTACACATAGGCCTCGACCTGGCTGGCACTGCCGAGGAAGGTACTCTGCGGCCGGGTGAACAGCGGCATGGCGGCCTGCGGCACGGCATCGATGCCTTTGCGGCGGATGGCGGCCAGGGCCAGGGCTGCGCCACGGGTCACGGCGTTATGGCGACGGGCTTCTTCGCGCAGCGGCAGGAGCAGTTCGCGGGCGTGACGCAGGGTCAGTTGGGCGCTGGTCTGCATTTCCAGGATGCGGGCGTGGGTGCGCAACAACATGTCATCGTCCACCAGATGCCCGAGGCGCTGTTGTTCGGTGAGCATGCGCAACAGCACGTTCTCGACCTTGCGCACGCCTTGCTCGAACGCACCGTCGGCGTTCACCAGCTGGATCATCGGCTCGACGTATTCGTCCCAGGTCGCCAGTACTTCGGCGTAGCGCTGGCGCAGCGGGATCTGCCGGTCGCTGGTCTTGGCGCGTTCGGCCACGGCCACCAGGGCCTGTTCGTCGTTGGCGAGTTTCTTGAGCACGTCCCGCACCCGCATGTCCAGCAAACGCAACTGGCGGGCCAGGTCGTTGCCGTCGCGCACTTCGAAGGCATCCTGGATGTAGCCGGCCAGGCGCTCGAGGTGGCGCAGGTAGGCTTCGATCTCCAGGCACAGGCCCAGGCGATGTTCGCGACGCAGGTAGGCGAGAAAGTCGTGGATCTGGGCGTTGAGCTCGAAGCGGTTCGGGCTTTTCGCCACCGGCACGAGGATGTCCAGGCGGATCCACACGTCCAGCAGGTGGGTGATGTCCTGGGGCGTGCTGTCCAATTGCTGGGCGGCCAATTGTGAGCGCAGTTCGTTGAGGCTCAAGGTGCCCTGGTCGAAATGCTCGCACAACGGTTCCAGCAATGCCCAGTGTTCGGCGAGGGCGCGCAAGACGCGCTTGGGTTCGATCATCGCAATGGCCGTCGGGTTGGCAATTAAAAGCGGCAATTGTACTGCATCGGACCGGTTGCGATTCACCCCTGAGACGGACTGTCGTCGCGGATCGATCAACTAATGAGTCAACGGGGAAGCGATCCGCGTCGAAGGGCGGTAGAATCCTCCCCACTTTCAGTTATCCACAAGTGGCCGACCCTTGCTTATCGAGTCTCGTCGCCGCGCCTATCTGACCGCCATGCAGGTGGTCACCTGGCTGCCGCGTACCGAATTGCCGTTCGCCGCCCCGTCGCGGCCCGAACTGCTGGAAACGCCCGAGCCGCCTGGCGTCGTGCCGGTGGTGGCGGAGCCTGTGGCCAAGACCGTTGTCGAGCCGGTGACACCTGTCGAGCGGCCGAAGGTCGACGTGCCACGCCCGAGCCTGGCCTCGACCCGCACCAATGCCAAACCGGTGGAAGAAGTGTCGTCGACGCCGGCACCGGCCCGGGTCGCTCCGGTTCCGCCACCGCGGTTTACCCTGCAGCTGCTGCGTGCGGGGCGTTGCCTGCTGCTGGTGGAGCTGCCCACCGGCGAACCGTTCCAAAGCCGCGATCCTGCCTACCTGTTGCTCAAGGACATGCTGCGCGCCGCCGGTCTGCCGGACAGCCCACAGATCGTGGGAGAACCGGTGCGTTGGCCGCTGCTGTCCCGTGGAACGATGGACCAGGGGCCGGAAGCGGCGCGGGATTTCGTCCAGGGCTTCGTTTCGGCGCGACTCGAAGACGAGCCCTGCGTGTGTTTGTGGCTGATCGGCCTGCCAGCGGTCAAATTTGCCGGCGAGGCGGACCAGGATGCGTTCAATCGGGAATTGCAGGTCGAAGGCCTGGGCTCGGCCTGGGCAGTCCCCGGGTTGGAATTGTTAATGGAAACGCCACAGCGCAAGGCTGAAGTCTGGCAAGCCATGCGCCGGCTGATGGCGCGCTGGAAAGAATCGAATGAGTGACGCTGTATCGTTCCGCCCGATGACCGAGGCGGACCTCGACGCTGTACTGAAAATCGAATATGCGGCCTACAGTCACCCCTGGACCCGCGGGATCTTTCTCGACGGATTGAGCAAATACCAGATATGGCTGATGTTCGAAGGCCAGCAGCAAGTGGGCCATGGTGTCGTGCAGATCATCCTCGACGAAGCGCACTTGCTCAATATCACCGTCAAGCCGGAGAACCAGGGCCGCGGCCTGGGGTTGCGCTTACTGGAACACCTCATGTCCATCGCCTTCAACGCCCAGGCCCGGGAGTGTTTCCTGGAGGTGCGCGACAGCAACCGCGCAGCGTTCCGGCTGTATGAGCGATACGGTTTCAACGAGATCGGCCGTCGGCGGGATTATTACCCGGCGGTGGGTGGCCGCGAGGACGCCGTGGTCATGGCGTGTACTCTCGTCGAGTGACGCCTTCGCGGTGTTGACGCAGGGCGGGCACCATGCCGGCAAACCCGCTCCTGCCGCAGGCCTCAGCCGGGCCGGCCGGTCTTGTGTGGGAGCGGGCTGGCCCTCGAAGAAGCCGTCACATCCTGTCCTGATTCAAGCTGACCCGGCGCCATCGCGCTTGCCATCCAGTGGATCGATCTGCGCCATTTCCGCTTCGTCCAGGCCATCGCCCCCGCCGATGTCGTTTTCACCGACCACGCTCAGGTCCCAGTCGGCCTGCTCATCGTCGCCGCTTTCATAGGCGTCGCGTGCGCCGTCCTCGCGGATGAGGGTTTCAGGGCTCATGTCGTCTTCGGTGGGCTGATGATCATCCACAGAGGCTCCGGTCAGGCCCGCTTCGCGAACGCGTTCGCGCGGCATCAATTGTTCGCGTTCTTTTTCCGGCAGTTCGTCGCCGATCTTCGCACTGGGCTCATCATCGTCGAACTCCAGTTCGTGCATCGAACCCATGCGGTCTTCGTTGTCGTCGATGGGTTCCGGTTGCACCGCATCGAAAGGACGTCGTGAATCGTTCATGGCTACTCCTCGTTCTGGCCGTTAATGGGTGGACCCGCGGCCGGGTCGAGAATTCCAACGGCATTACAGAAGTGACCTCGGCAAGCGGCGTGCTGTCAAAGTTGCGGACTATTCTCGAGGGCTGGATAGCATGAACGAACTACAAGATCTGATTGATAACAACGCGCGCTGGGCCGATGCGATCAAGCAGGAGGATCCTGACTTCTTCGCCAAGCTGGCCCGTCAGCAGACACCGGAGTACCTGTGGATCGGCTGTTCCGATGCGCGAGTGCCGGCCAACGAGATCGTCGGCATGCTGCCGGGCGATCTGTTCGTACACCGCAACGTGGCCAACGTGGTGCTGCACACCGATCTCAACTGCCTGTCGGTGATCCAGTACGCGGTGGACGTGCTCAAGGTCAAGCACATCCTGGTTACCGGCCACTACGGCTGCGGCGGCGTGCGCGCTTCGATGCAGGATCGTCAGCTGGGCCTGATCGACGGCTGGCTGCGCTCGATCCGCGACCTGTATTACGAGCACCGCGAAGCGTTGGCCCAACTGCCCACCGAAGAGGAGCGCGTTGACCGCCTGTGCGAACTCAACGTCATCCAGCAGGTGGCCAATGTCGGCCATACCAGCATCGTGCAGAACGCCTGGCACCGTGGTCAGAAACTGTCGATCCACGGTTGCATCTACGGCATCAAGGACGGACGCTGGAAGAGCCTGGACACCACGATCAGCGGCTTCGAGCAATTGCCACCGCAGTATCGCCTGCGTCCAGTGGACGCGCCCTGAGCCCGTTGGCGTCAGTCACGATGACAGCGACGGCGCCAATGCTTGAGGAACTTCATGCCCTGTTCATTGGGTGGCTCATCATAACCGGTGATCCACCCATGACAGTTGGACGAACCGCACCGGCAGGCAAACTGCCGGTACAGTTTCGGCTCGGTGCTGGCGTAATCCATGGTCAGGCTGTCGCCCGCCTGTATGGCGGTCAGTGACCACAACCATAATTCGCTCATGTCCAGAAAGACATTCGGGTTGCAGGAATGCACCAGCAGCCCGGCGAAGCGCGGATCGTACATGTGGATTTCCGGCAGGATCTGCAAAGTGTGCAGGCGTCGTCGGCCCAACAGCAGCCCCGATACCCGGCACATCCGCTCCATGGGGGCGAACCGCCTGCGGGCGACGACGCCGTTGCCGCGCCCATTGGCGCCGCGCAGCACTTCGAAATCCCGCGCAGACGGATAGCCCAGCCGAGTGCTGAGTTCCTTTTCCGGGTAGATACAGTCCCGGCCCCGTGAACAGGATCGATCGGTCACAAAAATGGTCATGACAGTCCTTGTCGGTGCTGGGCACCCGACTTGCTGGCGCTGGCATCCTGCCAGCGTCGTGATTGACCTGGATAGTCTGGCCCCGATCCGGGGTGGTATCTACTGTCAACTCTGACAGGCGTCAAAAGCGCTTTCCCGCGTGAGCGCAGGCTTACGCGGGAAAGTCTTCTCGGCTTATACCGGTTCGGCGGGTAGCGGCATCGGCGCTTTCAATTGAGGAAGCTGCGACTTGATCGCCGGCGTCTCGCATTTCTTTGCCGCTTCGTCAGGCGTGAGCTTGCGAATCGAGGTATAGAACAACTCGCAGGTCTTTTCCTTTTGCGTGACTTGCCAGGTCTGCGTGCATTGGTTCAGCAGTGTGCTCGGATCCGTGTTCGGCTTGCTGCCCATGCCGGCTTGCCAGCAGGCGGCGCTCAGATCCTGGCCCATGACTTTCAGGCCGGCCGCATCGGCCTTGGCTTCGTCGCCGTCGTAGCTGTCCGGATCGGCGGCGTACCAGATGTAGCTGGGGTGGTTGGAGCCCAGCACCGGTACCTTCAGTCCCGCCGTCGGCGTGATGGTCGCCAGGCCAAGCACGCCTACCGTCGGGCCGTACTGTGTCTTGATCCAGTTACGCACCGGGGCACCGAAGGCCACCATCGGCAATGCGGCTCCGCTGGAGCCCTGGCTGACTTGCTTGACCATGGTGGTCTGGTAGTCGTTGAAATAGTCGTAGACGCCTTCCAGGGCCGAACCGGCGTTGGATGGGGCTGCGATCGGCGCGATATCGATGATGGTCTGGTAGGCCGGGGTCTGGTCGGCGGCGATGCCGTTGACAGTCAACAGCGTGGCCCAGCGATCCGTGGTGGCCGATTCCAGGTAGTCCTGGGCCTGGGTCAGGGAGTAATCCGGCGGGAAGTGCAGCAGTTCAACACTCTTGCGGTTTTCCAGCGCCATGCCCAGCGGCAGGAACAGGTACCAGTTGTAGGCCCATTTCTTGTCGCCGTTGAGTTTGGTGGCGCCCGTGTAGGCCAGGTCACCGGCGTTGAGCAATGCGGTCAATGGCTGGCCGTAGCTCTTCGGCACGCCGGCTATATGGGCGTAGACCGTGTCATTGTCGCGTTTGACGCTGACCTTGGCCGCGCCGTAGCCGTCGCGCTGCACGCTCTGGGTCAGGTAATGCTCGACAGTCTGCTCCAGGGTCCAGTCGCGAAAACAGATGACGTTGCAGTTGTTGGGGTAGGCGAAAAGACGGGTCACGCGTTCGGTACTGCCAAGCTGTACATCGACGTCGGCATGGACGGTGGCGCTCAGCGCCAGGGCGGCAAGGGGAAGTACTGCGAGTTTAGACATGCTCAGATCCTTTTCAGCGTATGGGCCCCTCGGAACAGGGCGCCTCCATACTGAAACAGACCGGGCTTAAGAAAAAGTGGGCCGAGGTAAATATCGGCCCTTTTTTATGGCTTTATGGCATCACGGGCGGCAAATAATCCAACGTCGTTCCCAGCGCCCACAACAGCACCAGTACCAAGGGTGTGTGGACCAGCAATTGGACGAAGGAGAACCCGATCAGGTCCCTGGCCTTGAGCCCCAGCACACCGAGCAACGGCAGCATATAGAACGGATTGATCAGGTTGGGCAGCGCTTCGGCGGCGTTATAGATCTGTACGGCCCAGCCCAGGTGATAATTCAGGTCGTTGGCCACCTGCATCACATAGGGCGCTTCGATGATCCATTTACCGCCGCCGGACGGAATGAAGAAGCCCAGCACCGCCGAATAGACGCCCATCAGCAAGGCGTAGGTGTCATGCGATGCGATTTGTACGAAAAAGGTCGAAATATGGTGGGCAAGGGTCTGGGCATCGCTGCCCTTGACTGTGGTCAGTAACGCGGCAATGGAGCCGTACAACGGGAACTGGATCAGTACACCGGTTGTGGTCGGCACTGCGCGGGCCACGGCGTCGAGAAAGCTTCGCGGCCGCCAGTGCAGCAAGGCGCCCAGCATCAGGAACAGGAAGTTGTAGGTATTGAGCCCGGAAATCGCGCTGATCGCAGGCTTGCTCGAAAATTCGTGGAACAGCCAGCCAGCGGCCAACAGCACCAGGGCAATGGTCAGCAAGGGGCTGTGCTCCAGCCATTCGCCGGGACGGGTTCGTGGTTGCAAGGCCGGCATGCTGAAGCTCGGGTCGATTCCGCAGGCTGCGGCGTCGCGGGCGCTGTTCGGGCCCGGAGCGGTAGCGTAGGCCACGATCAAGGAGATCACGATCAACGCCAGCAGCATCACTGCGGACTGCCAGAGGAAAATGGTCTGGGTAAACGGGATGACGCCGGTGATCGCCAGGATCGACGGCGGCAGGCTGGCCGGGTTGGCCTGCAGTTGTGCCGCCGAGGACGACAACCCCAGGGCCCACACCGCGCCCAGGCCCAGGTAAGCGGCGGCGCCGGCGGCGCGATAATCCATTTTCAGATCGGTACGGCGGGCAAGGGCTCGTACCAACAGACCGCCGAACACCAGCGACAGGCCCCAGTTGAGCAGCGACGCAATCATCGAGATCAGCGCCACCCAGGCCACTGCCGAGCGGCCGTTCTTCGGGATGCGCGCCAGGCGATCGATCAGTCTGACGGCCGGCGGCGAGCTGGCGACCACATAGCCTCCGATCACGACGAATGCCATTTGCATGGTGAATGGGATCAGGCTCCAGAAACCGTCGCCGAATGCCATGGCGGCGGCCGTGGGCGTGGCGCCGATGAACTGCGTCGCCACCGCGACGACCAGCACAGCCAGGGCGGCGAAGACCCAGGAGTCAGGAAACCAGCGTTCGGCAAAACTGGAACAGCGCAAGGCGAAGCGGGCGGAGCGGCTGTCTTCGATGTCGGTGGTCACGGCAGTTACCTCGGTTTTTATGGTTGGTTTTGTGGGACGGGTAGCTGGAACAGTGAAGCCTCGGTAAACAGGGGCTACAGTAGAACAATCCACTGACCCTGGAAGGTTGGCCCGGGTTCTGGATCCGCGGAAAAAATTTCGGCCGACCAATGGCACTCTTCAGAAAAAAATCACCGGGCCGATGGCAAGAGGAATAGGCCCGTTAACCTCCTGCCCGTCGGAGCATGCCCATGTTCAATCAACGCTTGAAGCAGGAGCTGTCGGCTCTTCGCCAAGAACTGTCCAGCCTCATGCAAGTGAAGGAAAGCCTGGACCGCGAAATGCTGGCCCTGACCCTGGATGCAGAGGGCCGGGTGCAGTCGGTCAATCAGAAATTCCTCGATGAAATGCATTACAAGGGCCAGGATCTCATTGGCCGCTCTGTCGAGGACCTTATTCCTGGGTACTTGAAATCCAACGAGCACCAGCTTCGTTTCAAGACGGCGTTGACCCGCGGCGAACATTTTTCCGGGGCCGTGCGCCTGATGCGAGGCGATGGCAAGGAAGCCTGGTTGCGTTCGATTCTTCAGCCAGTACGGACTGTCGACGGGCGGATCCGGTTTTTCTCGATGTATTCCAATGACCTGACCCGCACCATCGAGGGCTCTCGCGAGCATGAAAACCTTATCGGTGCGCTGGTGCGTTCGACGGCGGTGATCGAGTTCGACCTGGGCGGCCACGTCCTGACAGCCAATGATCGCTTCCTCAATGCCATGGGCTACAGCCTGGCGCAGATCAAGGGCAAGCACCACCGCATGTTCTGCGAGCCGGAGGAATACAACGGCGCGCAATACCAGCAGTTCTGGAAGCGCCTGAACAACGGCGAGTTCGTGGCCGGTCGCTTCAAGCGCCTGGACAGCAATGGGCGCGAGGTCTGGCTGGAGGCGTCCTACAACCCGGTGGTGGATGCCAACGACCGACTCTACAAGGTGGTCAAGTTCGCTACGAACATCACCGACCAGGTCAACCAGGAAAAAGCCGTCGCCGAGGCGGCCAGCATTGCCTACAGCACCTCGTTGCAGACCGACAACAGTGCCCAGCGCGGTACCTCGGTGGTGACCCAGGCCGTGGAAGTGATGCGCGACCTGGCCCGGCACATGCAGACCGCCGGAGAGGGTATCGAAGCCCTGAACGAGCAGTCCCTGGTGATCGGCACCATCGTCAAGACCATCAGCGGCATCGCCGAGCAAACCAACCTGCTGGCCCTCAACGCGGCCATCGAGGCTGCCCGGGCCGGCGAGCAGGGGCGGGGCTTCGCGGTGGTGGCCGATGAAGTGCGCCAACTGGCTTCGCGCACCAGCCAGGCTACCGATGAGATTGTCGGCGTCGTCCGCCAGAACCAGGACATGGCACGCAACGCCGTTTCGTTGATGACGGACGGCCAGCACCAGGCCGAACAGGGCCTGGCCCTGGCCGCTGAAGCCGGATCGGTGATCGTCGAGATCCAGGACGGCGCGAAAAAAGTGGTCGATGCGGTGAGTCAGTTTGCTAACCAGCTGTCCACTTGAAGCAAGGGTATTATCGTTTTTTACATATTAATTATTGTTTTGCGATAATTTTGTGGCTATGTTCTGGGCTCCTTTCGTTTGGTTGGAGCCTCGCATGTCTTCGAATCGTCTCGCCCTCTACAGCCAGCGCATGGCCGTCATTACGCTTGTCTTCATTGTCGTGATGATGGCCGTCAATGCGGCGGCCTGGTTGTTTCCGGAAGTTGCCTTGAAATACGGCCTGAGTTTTGCCCTGACCGAGCGACAGTTGTCCGGCCTGGTGGACGGGGCGGTGGGGTTGAGCGGTTGGCAACGCCTTGGCGGGATCCTGCTGTCGAGCATCCCCTTGCTGGCGCTGGCAGCCGGACTGGTCAATTTGCGGCAGCTATTCAGGCATTATGCGCAAGGGATGTACTTTTCCAGCGAGGCAGCCGTCTACCTGGGCAATACCGGCCGAGCGGTAGCGTTGTGGGTGTTGCTGGATTTCCTCTGTGAGCCGTTTCTCAGCCTGCTCGTGACGATAAACGCCCCGGTCGGCCAGCGATTGATTACCCTCAGCGTGACGGCCCCCTCCTTTGTCGCTTTGTTTCTTGCCGCCTGTATCGCGATCATTGCCAGGATTCTGTCCCAGGCCAGCGAAGTCGATTCAGAAAACAGAACATTCGTTTGAGATTGTCATGCCTATCGTCATTCAACTGGATGTGATGCTGGCGACGCGCAAGGTCAAATCCAAGGACCTTGCCGCCGCTATCGGTATTACCGAAGCCAACCTCTCCTTGTTGAAGCAAGGAAAGGTCAAGGGCATACGCCTGGCGACCCTGGAGGCGATCTGCAGCTACCTGCAGTGCCAGCCCGGCGATCTACTGGTCTACCAACCCGAGGGGGAGCCCTGATTCCTTCAGGGCCTGGCTTCGTCAGTCTCCCAGGGCTTCTCCTTCGCGCCGCGGGTCTGCCCCCCCGGCCAATGATGTTCTGCCTTGTGGATCACGTAGCCGGACAATCGCCTGGGTCCCGCTGGTCATGTCGATCTCGGTCACGGTGTGGCCCTTGTCCTTCAGTGCCTGGATCAGGGTTGGGCTGAACTGGCCCTGCTCCAGCTCGGTGGGGCCGTTGCGACTGCCGAAGTTGGGCAGGTTGATGGCGGTTTGCGGGTCCAGTTGCCAATCCAGCAGTCCGATCACCGACTTGGCGACATACTCGATGATCTGCGAGCCGCCCGGTGAGCCAACGGCGGCCAACAGTTCGCCGCTCTGGCGATCGAAGATCAGGGTCGGTGCCATGGAGGAGCGTGGGCGCTTGCCGGGTTCGACCCGGTTCGCCACCTTCCGCCCTTGTTCTTCGGGGATGAACGAAAAATCGGTCATCTGGTTGTTGAGCATGAAACCCTGGACCATCAGGTGCGAGCCGAAGGCCGATTCCACCGTGGTGGTCATGGACACGGCACCGCCCTGATCGTCCACTGCCACCACTTGTGAAGTGGAAATGCGCAGGGGAGAGCGGTCCGGTGCATAGGCCACCTGAACGCCCGGTGGTGTGCCGGGCTTGGCGACGCCCATGCTCCGCGGTCCGATCAGGCTGGCGCGGCTTGCCAGGTAGCCTGGGTCGACCAGGCCCTTGACCGGCACGGGGATAAAATCCGAATCGGCGACGTATTGGGCGCGGTCGGCGTAGGCCAGGCGTTGCGCTTCGGCGATCAGATGAACCGCTTGGGGCGCGGGTTCAAGGCCGGCGGGTTTATCGGTCTTGAGGGGCTTCAAGGGCGCAATGGCTGCGTGGCTGTCGCGCTGCTCCAAGGCCTGCAACGTCCCGAGAATCTGCGCCACGGCAATTCCACCGGAAGAGGGCGGGGCCATGCCGCAGACCTGCCAGCGCTTGTAGTCGGTGCACAGCGGCGCGCGCTCCCGGGCGGCGTAACCCTTGAGATCATTCAGTGAAAGGCTGCCGGGGTTGGCATGTCCCTGCACCTTGGCGACGATTTCCTTGGCGATCGCGCCCTCGTACAACGCATCGGCTCCTTCATTGGCGATACGCTTGAGCACGCCGGCCAGCGCAGGATTCTTCAGCAATGTACCAACGGCCTTCGGCCTGCCATCGGCATTGAGGAAATAGGCGGCCATGTCCGGCGAACCTGGCAGGGATGGGTCCGCCGCGATCATCGAGTGCAACCGTGGCGAAATCGCAAAGCCCTGTTCCGCCAGCCTGATGGCAGGCTCGAACAGACTGGCCCATTTCAGCCGGCCATGCTTGCGATGAGCCAATTCCAGCGCGCGCAGCACGCCGGGCGTGCCCACGGAACGGCCACCGATCTGTGCGGCGGTAAATGGCATGGGCTTGCCGTCGGCTTGCAGGAACAGTTTCTCGGTGGCGCCGGCCGGTGCCGTTTCGCGACCGTCATAGGTGCGCACGGCCTTACCGTCCCACAGCACGATGAACGCGCCGCCGCCAATGCCTGAAGACTGCGGCTCCACCAGGGTGAGTACCGCCTGCATGGCAATCGCCGCGTCGATGGCCGAGCCTCCGCGCCGCAACATTTCCCGCCCGGCTTCGGCGGCCAGGGGGTTGGCCGCTGCGGCCATGTGTTTGTCGGCGTGTCGGGTCTGCAGGTCGGTGCGATAGCCGGAAGCGATTTCCGGTGCGGTCGGTAATGCTGGGGGGGCGGTGGAAGAGGGTGGAGCCTTACAGGCGGCGAGTGTGAGAGCGACAGCCAGCAGCGAAACGGCTGACAGACGATGAAGATTCGGTTTGAGAGCTGTAAGCACGTGTCACTCCATCCGTGGGTCAGGGGGATGGGGCCGACTGTAGCGCGTGCTTTCATTGGATGTCGAATTCGCTGCCGGCACTTGGGCAGACGTCGAACCTTCTTCATGGCAGGTGAACTGTGGATCAAATGCACAGGCTGGCGGGGGACATCCCGCTTCTGGCCGTCCTCGGATCGACGGTTTCTTCGAGGCATAAAAAAACGGCTTATCTTTCGATAAGCCGTTTTTAGTACTTGGTGGCTACACAGGGACTTGAACCCCGGACCCCAGCATTATGAATGCTATGCTCTAACCAACTGAGCTATGTAGCCAAGTGGCGCGCATTATTCGCCGGTAACGAGGAAGTGTCAAGCGTAAATCTGAAATATTTCTCTGCGCTTTCAACTGCTTATCCATCCTCGCCACAAATGCCTGTCAGCCGAGTTGAAATCTTCCGGTGTTGGCGCTCAGAGCCTGGCTTCCCTGGCTCAGGGTATCGGCTGCCAGGTTCACTGCCCGTGCACCTTCGAGCAAGCGCATGGCCGCCTGGTCGACCTGCTGGATATTGCCGCTGACCTCATCGGCTGTACTGGCCTGTTCGTCCACGGCGGTGGCGATCTGCGCCAAGGTATCGGTGACGCTTTGCACGGCGCTGGCAATTTCTCCCAATCGTTCGCCCAGGCTGGTGACGGCTTGCGCATCGGTCTGTGCCTGCTCGCAGGCGGCTTCCATCAGGCTGACGGCTTCGTTGACCGTGGCGCGCAGGCTGTCGACGGTGCCCGCGATCTGCTGTGTGGAGGATTGGGTGCGTTGCGACAGGCTACGGACTTCATCGGCCACCACTGCAAAACCACGGCCTTGCTCACCGGCGCGAGCGGCTTCGATGGCGGCGTTGAGGGCCAGCAGGTTGGTCTGCTCGGCCACGCCGCGGATGGTGTCCACTACCATCTGGATCTGTTGCCCTTGCTCGCTTACCCGGCCCAGTGCGGCGGCGGTGTCGTTGAGTCGCTGGTTGAGTTGCTGGATGCTCGCCGTGGTGCGTTGGCTGTCGCGGCTGCTGTCGGCGGCGATGCGTCGGGTCTGTTGGGCGCTGCCGGCTGCCTGTTCGCAGCTTTTGGCCACGCCTTGGGACGTCGCGGCCAGTTGCGTCGCGGCAGCCGCGATCTGGCTGATCTGCAACTGCTGGGCCTCGACTTCGCCCAGGGCCCCGCTGGAGTGGGTGTTGAGGGTGCGCACGGCGTCGCTCACTTGCAACGTCTCATGATCGACCCCCAGCAGGCTGCTGCGTAGCTGCACCACGGCAACGTTCAAGGCTGTGCTGATGGCCGCCAGTTCGTCGCGTCCCTGCACCGGCACTTGCAGGCTGAGGTTACCGTCACGCAGGGCTTCGGCCAGTACGGTGATGCCGCTGGCGCTACGGCGGATAGACGACTGCAGGCAAATGAACAGATAGAGCGCTGCCAGCAGCAGGCAACCCAGTACCGTCGCCACCAGGACGAACTGGCGGATCGCCGAGCCGTGGTAGTGGTCCAGCCGCGTATCCAGCGCCACCAGGGATTGCTGGCGCAGGAGCGCCAGGTCGACGAGGAGGGCATCCAGGTGCTTCTCGAAATCTTCCGGCTTGAGATTGATAGAACCGCCGAACACGCCGTCATCCAGGACTTTGAGGCCCGCATCCAGATGTTTGAGGCTGCCCTGGTATTGACCGGCCCAGCCTTGCAGTTCGCTGGGCAGGCGTGCCTCCAGCAGCCCGCCGGTCTTGAGCAGTTGATCCCGGGCGTCACCGATCCGGCTGCGCAGGTCGCGCAATTGCAGGCGGCTCTGCAGGGTGAATTGGCCTGACACCACCGAAGCCTGGCCGACGCTGGCCAGGCGCCCGACCCGCTCGATCAGGTCTGGGGTCTGCTGGGTGGAGATCTGGGTCAACAGATAGGTCTCGAGCCAGGAGGCGAGGGTCAGGCGGTTGTCCATCACGATCTGCTCGCGCAAGGCTTGCAAGGCGCTGAGCGACGCGGTGAAGCGATCATAGCCGTCCGGCCACCAGCCTACGGAGCCCAGGCTTTTCGAATCCAGGCCTTTGAGGCTGTCTTGCAAGGTCTGGTAACGGCTGAGGGTGTCGCCTTCGGCTCCTTCCGTCTGCAGGGTCGTGCCCAGTTCATTGGCGGCCTGGTTGAGGGCCGGTTGCACGGCGTCGAAAGCCGCCATCGCCGCGAGCGTGGCTGGCGTGGGTTGTCGGTTGGTCTCCGTGGCGCGCCACCGGGCCGCACGGTTGCGCTGGGCGGTCAGCAGGTTGTCCAGGTTATCCAGGGCCAATAGCTGGCGTACCCCGGCGCGTTCGCCGGAAATCAGGTTGAGTTTGTCGCGATAATCCTGGCCGATGATCCACAGGCTGCCCATGATCGGCAGAATGAAAAGCAGGAACAGCAGCTGGAATTTACGGGCGAAACCGAAACGCCCCAGCAGCCTGATGCCCGGTGATAGAAAAGCCTGCATGCCCATACTCCCCTGAACACCCTTGCACTGTTTTTGTGCGTTTCTACACAAGTGCGCAAACGGGTGCCCTTTTAAAAGGCCTCGAAAGTTTGCCCAGGTCCGCTCTGTAGGCAGGCTCTGTAGCGAAACTTCCCATTCTCGGTCCCCTTTGTAAGAGGCCGCGTCGTAGGCGATAAGCAAGGCAAGATTCAGACCATGGCTTTGAGCTATCACCTTGCTCGAGGACAATTTTTCACAGTCGATAGCTAGCTAATGGGATAGCCTTGTTGCACCGAAAAATGGCACATTGATGAACCTGCCCGTGTGCACCCATCCGATGTATGGAAACCTCCCATGGCTATCAGCAATCCCCAGGCCGGCATTGCCCCCATTCCGACCGCCACCGACAGCAGCCCCCTGGTCATGCGCATCATTGGCGCCGTGGCACTGGCGCATCTGATCAATGACCTGATCCAGGCCGTCCTGCCCTCGATCTATCCGATGCTCAAGGACAGCTACGGCCTGAGCTTTACGCAGGTGGGCCTGATCACCTTGACCTTCCAGCTCACCGCTTCGCTGCTTCAGCCCTGGGTCGGCTATCACACCGACCGGCACCCCAAGCCCTGGCTGCTGCCGGCCGGTACGGTGTGCACCCTGATCGGCATCGTGATGATGGCCATGGTGGGCAGCTTCGCCATGATCCTGCTGGCCGCCGCGCTGATCGGCATCGGTTCGTCGACTTTTCACCCGGAAGCCTCACGGGTTGCCCGACTGGCCTCGGGCGGGCGTTACGGCCTGGCGCAGTCGACGTTCCAGGTCGGCGGTAACGCCGGTTCCGCGTTCGGTCCCTTGCTGGCGGCGGCGATCATCGTTCCATACGGGCAGGGAAATGTGGCCTGGTTCGGTCTGTTCGCGCTGTTCGCCCTGTTTGTGCTGTACCGCATCAGCCGCTGGTACGCCAATCACCTGAACCTGTTCAAGCTCAGGCAGGGCCAGGCGGCCACCCATGGTTTGTCCAGGGGACGGGTACTCAGTGCGCTGGTGGTGTTGGGGCTGTTGGTGTTCTCCAAGTATTTCTACATGGCCAGTTTCACCAGCTATTTCACTTTCTACCTGATCGAGAAGTTCGACCTGTCGGTGGCCTCCTCGCAGTTGTACCTGTTCCTGTTCCTCGGCGCAGTGGCGGCGGGCACGTTCTTCGGCGGTCCTATCGGCGACCGGATCGGGCGCAAGGCGGTCATCTGGTTCTCGATCCTGGGCGTGGCGCCGTTCACCTTGATCCTGCCCCATGTCGACCTGCTGTGGACCAGCATTCTCAGCGTGGTCATCGGTTTCATCCTGGCGTCGGCGTTCTCGGCCATCGTGGTGTACGCCCAGGAACTGGTGCCGGGTAATGTCGGAATGATCGCCGGAGTGTTCTTCGGGCTCATGTTCGGCTTCGGCGGGATCGGTGCCGCGTTGCTGGGGCATCTGGCGGACATCCATGGCATCGAGCATGTGTACTGGCTGTGTTCGTTCCTGCCTCTGCTGGGTGTGTTGGCGATCTTTCTGCCAAGGACCAAGAAAGCCTGAGGCGGGCGGTACCGATGTGGCAGGGGACCCCAGGTCCCTTGCCACGGGCTGTGTTCAACGCTGTATTCGACGAGGGTGAAAAAGAGCGGCCGGCCCCGTCGGCGTAGTTGCCCATCCTTTGGAATAACCGTGGCGAACGTCCAATCAGTAGCCGACGAGTCAGTGCCGTTACTACCAAAGTACTGATTTGTATAAGTCCTAAGTTGATGTTGTAGAAATATTGCCCGTGCTAATTTGCTGCCGTGGTTGTTGGTTTGAATGGATTCTGCGGCTTTATTCAAGGTGACCCTGGGTTACAGCAGAAGTGGGCTTCTACATTCTTTCCGCCTATCACCCTCGTGTCGTCGAAATAACGCCTCCGGTCTTTGATTCGAACGCCTCTACCGCCGCCCGGTGAATAGAGCGATGAACCTTGCCCCCACCTGCCACGTTTCATGCTGATGAGTCAGCTGTATCGCCGTGCCCCTGAAGGCGTTCGCCTGAGAAACGGCGTAAGCAGCAACGATCGTTTGTTATCCGCCACGTCGTGCACACGTTGGAATGCCGTCGTCGTTGACGTCGGCAATAAATAGAATCAGGCAGGGGTTGATATGAAGTTCAAGTCATTGCAGGCACGCATTTGTGTCACGGCGGGCGTATGCCTGTTTGTCTCATCGATCAGCCTGGTTGTGTACGGGCTCTTCAGTGCTCGGGCCAATGAGCAATATGTCGCGACCGAAGTCAGCGCGCTGATTGAAAAGTCGACCATCCGGGAAATCCAGAACCTGGCCGAGTCCCGTGCCAATGCCATCCAGGCCAGGCTGCAGAATGCGCTGGATGCGGCCCGTACGATGGCCAATACCTTTGCCGCCAGCAAGGTGGCGCAAAGCCCCCTGGCCCTGGGACGGGAACAGATCAACAGCGTCCTGCTCGGCGTGCTCAAGGATAACCCGGACTTCAACGGTACCTATTCCTGCTGGGAGCCCAATGCGCTGGACGGGCAGGATGCTGCGTTCCGCAATGCCGAGGACGGCAACAATCCGCTGACCGGCCGCTTCACCCCGTATTGGACACGCAGTGCCGACGGCCATATCGCGGTGCAGCCCCTGGTCGAATACGACTCTGCGGACCGTCACCCCAACGGTGTGCCCAAGGGCGGCTGGTACAGCGGGCCGCGCGATACCCTGAAGGAGAGTGTGCTGGACCCCATTCCCTATGTGGTCCAGGGCAAGAACGTCTGGCTGACGACTCTGTCGGTCCCCATCGTGGCCAACGGCAAGTTCTATGGGGTGGTCGGAGCGGACTTCGATATCGCCTTTATCCAGAAGCTCAGCGAGCAGATGTCCGCTGAACTCTACGACGGTAAAGGTACCGTCACTATCTTGAGTAACCAGGGACTGGTAGTGGCCGACAGTCGGCGTACCGATCTGATTGGCCAGCCCATCAAGGCCCTGTTGCCTGGGTCGTGGGAAAAAGTGCTTCGCGACATCCAGGGCGGGCAGGGCGATGGCTTGCTCAACCCGCAGACGCAGGACATCGAAGTGCTGATGCCCATCAGCCTGGGTCGCACGGGCAAGCCATGGGCGGTGCTGATTCGCCTGCCCAAGGCCGTGGTCATGAGCCAGGCCATCGCCCTCGAACAAGAGCTGCAGGCGCGCAGCATCAACAACAGCATCTGGCAGGTGTCGGCGGGGATGCTCATCTCGCTGCTGGCCTTGGCTGCCTTGTGGTTTGCCGCCGCGAAAATCGTCGGGCCGATTCGCGAGGCCGCAGCCTTGGCCGCCAATATCAGCCTGGGGGATTTTTCCCGGCGCCTGGTGCAGAAATCCGAGGATGAAGTGGGCCAGCTGTCGGCCGCGCTCAACGACATGTCCGAAAGCCTGCAGCGGCAGGTCCGGGTGGCCGAGCGCATTTCCGAGGGCGATCTGGACCTGGAGGTGCGCTTGTCCTCGCCCAACGACACCCTTGGCAAGTCCCTGGAGAAAATGGTCAGTAACCTCAACCAGCTGATCTGCGAAGTCCAGGCCAGCGCCACCCAGATTACCGGCAGCTCGGCCCAGGTCACCGACCTGAGCCAGTCGTTATCCGAAGGGGCGTCCAACTCCGCATCGTCCATCACTGAAATCAGTGCCGTGATGACGCAGATGGCCGCGCAGACCAGGGACAACGCCGACAACGCCAGGAAAGCCGATGAGCAGTCACAGGCTTCGAGGGCCGATGCGGGTGAGAGTGACAAGCTGATGAGCGAGCTGATTGCCGCCATGACCGAGATCGACAACTCGGGCAAGGACATCACGGCGATCATCACCACCATCGATAACATTGCCGCGCAAACCAACCTGCTGGCCCTCAACGCAGCCATCGAAGCGGCCCGGGCGGGTGAGCTGGGACGCGGTTTCGCCGTGGTGGCCGATGAAGTGCGCAGCCTGGCTGCCCGCAGCGCCGAGGCCGCGCAGCAGACGGCGGCGTTGATCGCCGACTCCTCGAGCAAGACCCAGCGGGGCATGATCATCGCGGGCCGGACTGCTGAGTCCTTGAAGAACATCGTCAATGGCACCAGCGCGGTTTCCAATCTGGTCTCGCTGATCTACCAGGCGTCCAGCGAGCAGGCGTCGGGCTTGCAGCAGGCCAGTATCGGGCTGGAGCAGATCGATGAAGTGACGCAGAAAAACCAGTCGAACTCGCAAGAATGCGCAGTGGCTGCCAAGGACCTTTCGGAGCGGGCCTCGTTGATGCAGCGGGTGCTGGGACGCTTCAAAGTCAAGAGAGGCTGAGCGCTACAGATCTGCGCCGGATGAAAAAATCCCCAGCGATGCCGGGGATTCTCCGGGGCCGAGCCGTGGGGCAGCGGGGGCATCGCTGTCTCCATGGGCTGGGTGTTGTCAGATCCGGTAATAATTCATCAGGCATGAGGCGTTCGGAAACGTTGTAGGATTTTTTTCCCCTATTTCTTTTCAGGTCTCTATGAACGCCCCGCTGGAACCTCCCTGTCGTCTGTTTCAATGCACGCCCCCCAAGGGTTCGCTTCACGTCGATAGGCATGCGCCTGCGCCATTGCCCTCGATGCTGCGAAAGGAGCTGTAATCCATGGAATGGATCGTCGACCCCACGGCATGGCTTGGCCTGCTGACCCTGATCGTGCTGGAGCTGGTGCTCGGCATCGATAACCTCGTATTCATTGCCATCCTGGCGGACAAGCTGCCACCCGCGCAGCGCGATCGTGCGCGGATCATCGGTCTGTCCCTGGCGCTGTTGATGCGCCTTGGCCTGTTGGCCAGCATTTCCTGGATGGTGACCCTGACCGCGCCGTTGTTCGAAGTCTTCGGCAAGACGTTTTCGGGACGGGACCTGATCATGCTATTCGGGGGTGTGTTCCTGTTGTTCAAGGCCACCATGGAGTTGCATGAGCGCCTCGAAGGCCATGTGGTGCAACGCTCGGGTCAGGGTGCCTATGCGATGTTCTGGCCGATCGTCGCGCAGATCGTGGTACTCGATGCGGTCTTTTCGCTGGACGCCGTGATCACGGCGGTGGGCATGGTAGAGCACTTGTCGGTCATGATGATCGCGGTGATTTTCTCCATCGGCTTGATGATCATCGCAAGCAAGCCCCTGACGCGCTTCGTCAACAGCCATCCCACCGTCATCATGCTTTGTCTTGGCTTCCTGATGATGATCGGCTTCAGCCTCACCGCGGAAGGTCTGGGTTTCCATATTCCGAAAGGCTACCTGTATGCCGCGATTGGCTTCTCGATCCTGATCGAGCTGTTCAACCAGGTGGCTCGCCTGCGTCGCAGGAAGAGCCTGCACGGACAGCGCCCCATGCGCGAGCGTACCGCCCACGCCGTCCTGCGGTTATTGGGGGGACGCAAGCCGGATGCCGACGAGGTGGGTGAGGAGATCGCCGACATGCTGGCGGGCGATGACACCGACCAGGTGTTCGACCGACGCGAACGCGTCATGATCAGCGGGGTGTTGCAATTGGCAGAGCGCCCCATCCGTACGGTGATGACTCCCCGTGCCGAGGTTGATCACATCGATGTGGCCGACTCGCCCGAGAACATTCGTACACGGCTGATGCATTCGTCGTACTCCCGGTTGCCCTTGATCCGGGAAGGGCGGGTGGATGAGCCATTGGGTTTTGTCCACAAGAAAGAGCTGTTCAAGGAACTGCTGGCCGGCAACCAGCCGAATCTGCAAACCATGGCCCGCAAGGCGATCAACCTGCTGGATACCTTCACGATTCTCAACGCGTTGGAGCAGATGCGCAAAGAGTCGACCCACATCGCGTTTGTGGTGAACGAATTCGGTGACTTCGTGGGGCTGCTCACCATGACCGATATCCTTGAGTCCATCGCCGGTGAGTTGCCCGATGCCAGTGAAATCGAAGGGCCGAATATCGTGGCCCGGGAAGACGGCTTTCTGGTCAGTGGCGCGTTGAATCTCAGCCAGGTTGGCGAGCACACGGGCTTGCAGGCGAAAGCCACGGACGACTACCAGACCTTGGCCGGGATGGTCATGAGCTTGCTGGACCGTCTGCCTGTCATCGGCGACCGGCTCAATTGGCAGGAATGGAGCATGACGGTGGTGGAGGTCCAGGAACGTCGAGTGACGAGGGTGCTGCTGCGGAAAGAGGAGGCATAAAAGGAGCGAGGCTTCAGGTGCGGCAGGGGCAGGCTTCTTGCTATCCTGCCCCTCTCTTTCATGGACGAGTACTGAGATAACCATGGCTAACGACACCCCGTCGCGGATCGGCAACCTGTTGCTGGGCCTGCTTTTTGCCCTGATTGGTATCGGCTTGCTGAGCGTTGCCGTCAATCTCACACTGGAGCGACGCGAGTTCCTCGCCCATGCACAGAGCGCCGATGGCGTTGTCAGTCGCTTGAATGCCGGTGGCTCGCACCCCGAGATCGCCTTCACCACCGCCAATGGTGAAAAAATTTCCTACCCCCAAGGCGGCTTCATCTTCGGCTATCGACAGGATCAGCCGGTACGGGTGCATTACCTGCCCGAGCAGCCGACAGGCAGCGCCATCGTCGATGACCCGTTCGCACTGTGGGGAACCCCCGGTGTATTGGGGCTGATCGGTCTGGTATTCACCCTTGTCGGTCTGGTGAAAGTCACTCGACACCGTGGCCGCGGTGCGGCTCATTCACCTAAAGGACTTTGAACGTATGAGCTACAACATTCCACTCCCGGTCAACGAAAGTCGCTGGCAGTACCAGACCGCCAGTGGCGGCGGCCTGACCGTGGTCATGGTGGCGGGCAGTGGCGGCTCGATCATCCTGCGTTCGCCCCAGGGCGAGGACGTCAGCTACCGCTACGGCGGCGTTGGAGTCGGCGTCGGCTTTGGCGCGAGGCTGCCACGTTTCGGCAAGATCAATATCCAGATCAAGGGCAAGAGCGTGGCTGGCGTGGGTGCGGCGGAGGCCTTCCCCAGCACGGGCAAGGTGTTTGTCAGCGATGCCTTGGTCGACCGCGATCTGACCAGTGACGACATCACCGGACCCTGCATGTACACCGAAGTGGGCGTGGGGCTGGTGGCGGGCGGTTCGGCCACAGCGTTGCTGTTCGGGCTTGACCCCAAGTTGCTGGCATTGTCGGTGGCCCTGAGCTCCAACCCGGCGACTTCGCTCATTGCGTCCACCACGGTCAACCGGCAACTGGCGCGGTCTGCCAAAGGGGCGCTGGTCATGGCTGGCTTGAACGCCGGCGTGCAGGCCGGTGGCGGTGCCGCGATCTACATGGGCTATCTGTTCTAGGGGTTTTCCAGCGCCGGATGATCAAACGATCCTGGAAGTAGCCCACACACGAAAAAGCCGCGAATCAACGCGGCTTTTTCGATGCCAGATGAGGCTTAGACGTTGAAGCGGAAGTGCATCACGTCGCCATCCTTGACGATGTAATCCTTGCCTTCCAGACGCCATTTACCCGCTTCCTTGGCCCCGGCTTCGCCCTTGTACTGGATGAAGTCGGCGTAGGCGATGACTTCGGCGCGGATGAAGCCTTTTTCGAAGTCGGTGTGGATCACCCCGGCCGCTTGCGGGGCAGTGGCGCCGACGCGGACGGTCCAGGCGCGGACTTCCTCCACTCCGGCGGTGAAGTAGGTCTGCAGGTTCAGCATTTCATAACCGGCACGGATCACGCGGTTCAGGCCAGGTTCTTCAAGGCCCAGGGCCTCCAGGAACATGTCCTTCTCCTCGCCGTCGTCCAGCTCGGCGATTTCCGCTTCGATCTTGTTGCAGACCGGAACCACCATGGCGCCTTCTTCTTCGGCGATGGCCTTGACCACGTCCAGGTGCGGGTTGTTCTCGAAGCCGTCTTCAGCCACGTTGGCAATGTACATGACCGGCTTGGTGGTCAGCAGATGGAAGCCCTTGATCACAAGCTTCTCTTCGGCGCTCATGTTCTTCATCAGGCTGCGTGCGGGCTTGCCTTCGGTGAAGTGAGCGATCAATTGCTCCAGCAGGCCTTTCTGGGCAACTGCGTCCTTGTCGCCGCCCTTGGCATTGCGGGCGACTTTCTGCAGTTGTTTTTCGCAGCTGTCGAGGTCTGCGAAGATCAGTTCCAGGTCGATGATCTCGATGTCGCGTTTCGGGTCGACGCTGTTGGAAACGTGGATCACGTTCTCGTCTTCGAAGCAGCGCACCACGTGGGCGATGGCGTCGGTTTCGCGGATGTTGGCGAGGAATTTGTTACCCAGGCCTTCACCCTTCGAGGCGCCGGCCACGAGACCCGCGATATCGACGAACTCCATGGTGGTCGGCAGGATACGCTTGGGATTGACGATAGCCGCCAGTGCATCCAGGCGCGCATCCGGCATCGGTACGATACCGCTGTTCGGCTCGATGGTGCAGAAGGGGAAGTTCTCGGCCGCGATACCGGATTTGGTCAGGGCGTTGAACAGGGTGGACTTGCCGACGTTAGGCAGGCCGACGATGCCGCAATTGAATCCCATGGTGTTTCCCCGAGAGTTAGAGTCAGGCCTTCTGGCTGTGCAGGTTTTTCATCGCGCGGTTCCATTCACCGGCGAGGATATCCGGCAGCACGCCGAGGGCAAAGTCGATGCTGGCATCGAGTTTTTCCTGTTCGGCGCGAGGTGCGCGACCCAGGACAAAATTTGAAACCATACTGGCGACGCCCGGGTGGCCTATGCCGAGCCGCAGGCGGTGAAAGGTATTCTGATTGCCCAACTGCGCGATGATGTCGCGCAACCCGTTGTGACCGCCATGGCCGCCGCCCTGCTTGAGCTTGGCGACGCCCGGAGGCAGATCGAGTTCGTCGTGGGCCACCAGGATTTCTTCAGGCTTGATGCGGAAGAAACCGGCCAATGCCGCCACGGCCTGGCCGCTACGGTTCATGTAGGTGGTGGGAATCAACAGACGAACGTCCTGACCCTGATGCGAAAAACGCCCGGTCAGGCCGAAATACTTGCGATCGGCCGTCAGGCTGACGCCTTGTGCGTGCGCGATGCGCTCAACAAAAAGGGCCCCTGCGTTATGCCGGGTCTGTTCGTATTCGGTGCCTGGATTTCCCAGGCCAACGATCAGTTTGATGGCAGTCACGATAGGGGCCCTTCCTGGAGTGTGGATAACAAGGTCGCGGTCAGGTGCTTTGGCGACAGTGGACGAAAATTGCGGATCTACCCTTGAGTAAACTTCGCGTTCCCGCCCGCTGCCTCGCTACGTTCCAGTCCGCGATGTTTCCGGTCACTCCGGCGACAGAGTGAAATTACTCTGCAGCGCCTTCTTCGGTAGCTTCTGGAGCAACACGTGGAGCGTGGACGTTGGCAACAGCCTTGTCATCGCCGTGTGCCAGGGCCACGAATTCAACGCCTTTAGGCGCCTTCAGGTCGGACAGGTGAATGATCGTGCCGATTTCAGCGTCAGCCAGGTCGACTTCGATGAATTCAGGCAGATCCTTCGGCAGGCAGGAAACTTCCAGTTCGGAAGTCACGTGCGAGATCTCGCCGCCTTTCTTGACTGGCGCCGCTTCGTTGATGAAGTGCACTGGAACGGTGGCGGTCAGCTTCTGGCCAGCGACGACGCGAACGAAGTCAGCGTGCATGATGAACTGCTTGGCCGGGTGACGCTGCATTGCCTTGACGATCACGTCTTGCTTCTTGCCGTCGACGTTCAGCTCGATCACGTGGCTGAAAGCAGCCTCGTCTTCGAACAGCTTGGCGACTTCCTTGGCCAGCATGGTGATGGACTCAGGAGCCTTGTCACCGCCGTATACAACGGCAGGAACCTGGTTGGCGAGACGACGCAGGCGGCGGCTCGCACCTTTCCCCAGGTCGGTACGCGCTTGGGCGTTCAGGATGAAATCAGTCATTTTGTATCTCCAAAATAGCCATTGCGGCTGACGCCTGCGACCGACGTCAAAGCAGCATGGGCAAAAAAGCCCCGCCCCAACATGAGTGTTGGGGCGGGGCGCTTTTCGTCAGCGGGATGTCATCGAAGGGCAGGGCCCTTAACGGAACATCGCGCTGATCGATTCTTCATTGCTGATGCGGCGAACCGCTTCGGCAACAACCGGTGCGATATCCAGTTGACGGATACGTGCACAGGCTTGTGCGGCGGCGGACAGCGGGATGGTGTTGGTCACCACCAGCTCGTCCAGCACGGAATTTTCAATGTTCTCGATCGCCCGACCCGACAGCACCGGGTGGGTGCAGTAGGCGAAGACCTTGGCCGCGCCATGCTCTTTCAGAGCCTTGGCCGCATGGCACAGGGTGCCGGCGGTATCGACCATGTCATCGACCAGGATGCAGGTGCGTCCTTCGACGTCGCCGATGATATGCATCACTTCGGAGTGATTGGCTTTCTCACGACGCTTGTCGATGATGCCAAGATCCACGCCCAGGGATTTGGCAACGGCACGTGCACGCACGACGCCGCCAATGTCCGGGGACACGATCATCAGGTTCTCGAAACGCTGGTCTTCGATGTCATCCACCAGAACCGGGGAGCCGTAGATGTTATCCACGGGAATATCGAAGAAGCCTTGGATCTGGTCAGCGTGCAGATCAACCGTGAGGACACGGTCGATGCCGACTACGGTCAGCATGTCAGCTACGACTTTCGCGCTGATCGCCACGCGCGCGGAACGCGGACGGCGATCCTGGCGAGCATAACCAAAGTAAGGGATAACAGCAGTGATACGAGTCGCCGAGGAACGACGGAAGGCATCAGCCATCACGACGAGTTCCATCAGGTTATCGTTGGTCGGAGCGCAAGTCGGCTGAATAATGAAGACGTCTTTACCGCGAACGTTTTCATTGATCTCGGCAGTGATTTCACCGTCGGAGAACTTTCCGACAGAGATGTCACCGAGAGGGATATGCAGCTGACGTACTACACGCCGAGCCAGATCGGGGTTAGCGTTCCCCGTAAAGACCATCATCTTGGACACGCGCAGTACCTGAAGGCTGAGGGTATACCTGGATGAGTATAGGAAAATGGCAGGGGCGGCTGGATTCGAACCAACGCATGGCAGGATCAAAACCTGCTGCCTTACCGCTTGGCGACGCCCCTGTATCTGTTGCTGCGAGTGCCGTGCACTCGATTCCTTTTAGAGCAGGTCCTGCAGCTTGCGATGCAACATCGAAACGTTGCTTCCTTTTGCTACAAACCCTGTAAGGGTCTCTGTAAGAAGGGCCGAGACTTTATCAGCTTCAGCTTTGCTTGGGAAGCCCCCAAACACACAACTTCCAGTTCCGGTGAGTTTTGCTTCGGTAAATTTACCTAGCAAATTCAAAGCGTTACGAACATCTGGATAACGCCTCGCTACCACCGGTAAGCAGTCATTTCGACTGTTTCCCTTGGGAACGGGGCGCACTTTAATGGGAGGAGAGTTACGTGTCAACAGTGGATCTGAAAAAATTTCTGCTGTACTTACAGATACTTGCGGCACCAGTACCAGGTACCAGGGTTCCTCGGGCTCTACCGGCGTGAGTTTTTCCCCCACGCCCTCGGCGAAAGCCGCATGGCCACGCACGAAAACCGGGACGTCGGCCCCCAGGGTCAGGCCCAGCGCCGCCAGGCGATCCATGTCCCAATCCAGCTGCCAGAGGTGGTTGAGTCCCAGCAGCGTCGTCGCCGCATTCGAGCTGCCGCCACCGATACCACCGCCCATGGGCAGGATTTTTTCGATCCAGATGTCGACGCCCAGCGAACATCCGGATTGCTCCCGGAGTCTGTTCGCGGCCTTGACGATCAGGTTGCTGTCGTGGGGAACACCCTCGAATTCGGTATGCAGGCGAATCTCGCCGTCCTCGCGCACGGCGAAGGTGATTTCGTCGCCGTAGTCGAGAAACTGGAAAATCGTCTGCAGCTCGTGATAACCGTCCGGGCGACGGCCGAGGATGTGCAGCATCAGGTTCAGCTTGGCCGGCGAGGGCAGCGTCAGGCGTGCGGCGGTCATGTCATTGCCCCAGCTTGCGCGGCTGCCATTGCTTGATCACCAGCGTGACGTCCAGGTTGCTGCCGTGCAGCTTGATTCGCTCGGGCAGCCAGTAGCCGTTCTGCTGGGCATAGCTGAGGTATTCGATCTGCCAGTCGTCCTGCTCCAGGTTGGACAGGCGGCTGTCGGCGTCGAGGGTCAGGCGGCTCTTGCTGTCCGGTGCGGGCAGTCCGCGAACCCACCAGGTCAGGTGGGAGACCGGCAATTTCCAGCCCAGCTGCTCTTCCAGCAGCGCTTCGGGCGTCGGGGCGTCGTAGCGCCCCTGGTTGGCGACTTCCAGCGAAACCTGGCCGGGACGGCCAGTCAATCGCGCTGCGCCGCGCCCCAGCGGACCGGACAGGCGGATGTCGTAGTAGTCCTGGCGTTGCAGCCAGAACAGCGTGCCGCTGCCCGAATCCTTCGGGGCGCGAATGCCGATCTTGCCGTCGATCTGCCAGCCGTCGAGGCCGCTCAGTTGTTCCTTGTGCTCACGCCATTGGGCCGGGTTGCCATGGCCCTGGACGGATTCACGGGCGCCAAAGCCCGCGCAACCGGCGAGCAGGGCGATGAAGCTGAAAACGATGAAGTGGCGCAAAAACATGGTCTTAAAGAGTCTCTGATCCGGTCAGGCGTTTGATGGTGCCGCGCAGGATGGGGCTGTCAGGCTGTTCCTTGAGGAACTTGCTCCAGACCTGCCGCGCTTCGCGTTGCTTGCCGTTGGCCCACAGGACTTCGCCCAGGTGAGCCGCGACTTCCTGGTCGGGAAAGCGCTCCAGGGCCTGGCGCAACAGACGTTCGGCTTCGTCGAGGTTGCCCAGGCGATAATTCACCCAGCCCAGGCTGTCGAGGACCGCCGGGTCTTCCGGGTTGATCTGGTGGGCCTTCTCGATAAGTACCTTGGCCTCGTCATAGCGCGTGGTACGGTCCGACAGGGTGTAGCCGAGGGCATTGAGGGCCATGGCATTGTCGGGATCGCGCTGGATGATCAGGCGCAGGTCTTTTTCCATCTGGGCCAGGTCATTGCGTTTTTCCGCCTGCATGGCGCGGGTGTAGAGCAGGTTCAGGTCGTCCGGGTACTGCTTGAGCGCTTGCTGCAGCACGTTCCAGGCCTTGTCGCCCTGATTGTTGGCCGACAGCGTCTCGGCTTCGATCAGGTACAACTGGATCCCGTAGTCGGGCTGGGCGTCGCGCTGGACGGACAGGCGGCTCTGGGCTTCGGCGGTCTTGCCGTTGCTCATCAGGATATCGGCCTGGCGCAACTGTGCCGGCAGATAGTCGTTGCCTGGGCCGACCTGGGCGTATTCGATCAGCGCGGTCTCGGGGTCGTTGCGTTCTTCGGCGATGCGGCCCAGGTTCAGGTGCGCCGAATCGACGTGGCTCTCCCGGGCGATCAGGTCTTCCAGGTAACCCTTGGCCTCTTCCCAGGCCTTGGCTTCCAGGCAAACCAGTGCCAGGGAGTAACGCAGTTCGTCGTCTTCAGGGTATTGCTGGACCAGGCTGGAAAACTCCACCTTGGCGTCGTCCATGCGGTTGTTTTCCACCAGCATGCGCGCGTAGGTCAGACGCAGGCGTTTGTCGTCCGGGTATTTCCTGATGCTTTTTTCCAGCAGCGGCAGGGCCTCGTCACCGCGATTCAAGCCTTGCAGCAGGCGTGCCCGCAGCAGGATCGGCGCCACCTCGCCGGCTTCCGGCGGGTTGTCTTCCAGCAGGGTGAGGGCGCCTTGGGAGTCGCCATCCTGCTGCAGCAGCAGTGCCTTGCCGAAAATCAGCTGGCCGTTGTTCGGGTGGCGTTGCAGCAAACGGTCGAAACTCTTCATTAGGCCGCTGCGGGTTTCCTGGTCGGTATCGGCCGCCGATAGCGCCAGGAAGTCGAAGTGGGTGTCGCCCTTGCCCAGCAGCACCTTCTCCATATACAGCATGGAGTCGTCGTAGCGTCCGGCGCGGGCCAGTTGCACGGCGGCGGCGCGTTGCGCCTCGAGGTCGTCCGGGGCGTTTTTCGCCCAGATCATGGCGGTGTCCAGCGCGGCCTGGTCGGCTCCCAGGTATTCGGCGATGCGAAACGCCCGCTCGGAAATGCCGGGGTCCTGGGTATTGATGGCCTGGGTCACGTAATTGTCCAGGGCAATGTCGAAACGATTGCGCTGGCCGGCCAGTTCGGCGCTCAACAGGCTGAAGATGGTTTCTTCGCTGAACGAGCCGTAGACCTTGGGCTTTTCAGGTGCCTGCGTACTGTCTTCGACCGGCGGCGTGCCGTCCGTCGAAACGGGATCCATGGACTGGCAGCCACTGAGCAGGGCAAGAGCGAGGAGCAACGCGGAAGATCTATTCATATAGGAAGAGGACGACTAACCTGCGGTCGGATCATCATGACACAAGCCTTCGACCAAAACATAACCGCCCCGTCGATTTACCCGCAGCGATAGAGATCGGGTGGGTTGTTCTGAATCTGGCGAAGTAGGACAATTGCCGGCTTCACGTCACAATCAGCGACCTTGAATGGCCTTCCTTGCACTTGGTATTAACCACAAGACTGCTTCAGTAGACGTCCGCGAGCGCGTGGCCTTTACGCCCGAGCAGCTGGTTGAGGCCCTGCAGCAGCTTTGCCGACTCACCGAGAGCCGCGAGGCTGCGATCCTCTCCACCTGCAATCGCAGCGAGCTTTATATAGAACAGGATCACGTTTCGGTCGATTCAGTGCTGCGCTGGCTGGCCGAATATCACGACCTGAGTCTCGACGAGCTGCGCGCCAGTGCCTATGTGCATGAAGACGATGCGGCCGTTCGTCACATGATGCGCGTCGCCTCGGGGCTCGACTCGCTGGTGTTGGGCGAACCGCAGATTCTCGGGCAGATGAAGTCTGCCTATGCGGTGGCCCGCGAGGCCGGCACCGTCGGTCCGTTGCTGGGGCGGTTGTTCCAGGCCACGTTCAACGCAGCCAAGCAGGTGCGTACCGACACCGCCATCGGCGAGAACCCGGTGTCCGTCGCGTTTGCCGCGGTCAGCCTGGCGAAGCAGATCTTCAGCGACCTGCAGCGCAGCCAGGCGCTGCTGATCGGCGCGGGCGAAACCATCACCCTGGTGGCGCGTCATCTCCACGACCTGGGGGTCAAGCGCATCGTGGTGGCCAACCGGACCCTGGAGCGAGCCAGTACCCTGGCCGAACAGTTCGGCGCCCACGCGGTGCTGCTATCGGATATCCCGTCCGAGCTGGTGCACAGCGACATCGTGATCAGTTCCACCGCCAGCCAGTTGCCGATCCTCGGCAAGGGCGCTGTGGAAAGCGCCCTGAAGCTGCGCAAGCACAAACCGATCTTCATGGTGGACATCGCCGTTCCCCGGGACATCGAGCCGGAAGTCGGCGAACTGGACGACGTTTATCTCTACAGTGTCGATGACCTTCACGAGGTGGTTGCCGAGAACCTCAAGAGTCGTCAAGGCGCGGCCCAGGCGGCGGAAGAGATGATCACCGTCGGGGCCGAGGATTTCATGGTGCGCCTGCGCGAGCTGGCGGCCGTGGACGTGCTCAAGGCCTATCGCCAACAGAGCGAGCGCCTGCGCGACGAAGAACTGCAAAAGGCCCAGCGTCTTTTGGCCAACGGTGGCAATGCCGAGGAAGTGCTGGTGCAACTGGCCCGCGGCTTGACCAACAAACTGCTTCACGCGCCCAGTGTCCAGCTCAAGAAGTTGACCGCCGAGGGCCGTCTCGATGCGCTGGCCATGGCCCAGGAACTCTTTGCCCTCGGTGAGGGTTCACCGAATGGCTTTTCGGATAAAAAATCGCAATGAAAGCGTCACTGCTCAATAAACTGGACGTTCTCCAGGACCGTTTCGAGGAACTGACCGCCTTGCTGGGCGATGGTGAAGTCATTTCCGACCAGAACAAGTTCCGCACCTACTCCAAGGAGTACGCGGAAGTCGAGCCGATTGTCGCGACCTATAAACAGTTGCTCAAAGTGCAGGAAGACCTCGCTGGCGCCCAGGCATTGCTCAAGGACAGCGACCCGGACATGCGTGAGATGGCGGTCGAGGAAGTCCGCGAGGCCAAGGAGCGGCTGGTCGAGCTGGAGAGTGATCTGCAGCGCATGCTGCTGCCCAAGGACCCGAACGACGGGCGCAACGTATTCCTCGAGATCCGGGCCGGTACGGGCGGCGACGAGGCGGCGATCTTTTCCGGCGATCTGTTCCGCATGTATTCGCGTTACGCCGAGCGTCGTGGCTGGCGGGTCGAGATTCTCTCGGAGAACGAAGGTGAACACGGCGGCTACAAGGAAGTCATCGCCCGGGTCGAGGGCGACAACGTCTATGGCAAGCTGAAGTTCGAGTCCGGAGCCCATCGCGTGCAGCGTGTGCCGGCCACCGAATCCCAGGGCCGTATCCATACCTCGGCCTGTACCGTGGCGGTATTGCCCGAGCCGGATGAGCAGGAAGCCATCGAAATCAACCCGGCGGACCTGCGGATCGACACCTATCGTTCCTCCGGCGCCGGCGGTCAGCACGTCAACAAGACCGACTCGGCGATCCGTATTACCCACTTGCCCTCGGGCATCGTGGTCGAATGCCAGGAAGAGCGTTCCCAGCACAAGAACCGGGCACGGGCCATGGCCTGGCTGTCGGCCAAGCTCAACGACCAGCAGGCCAGCGCCGCGGCCAGTGCCATCGCCAGCGAGCGCAAGCTGCTGGTGGGATCGGGGGACCGTTCCGAGCGGATCCGGACCTACAACTTCGCCCAAGGGCGGGTGACCGACCACCGGATCAACCTGACGTTGTATTCCCTCGACGAGATCCTTGCCGGTGGCGTCGAGGCCGTGATCGAGCCGTTGCTGGCCGAATACCAGGCCGACCAACTGGCCGCGATTGGCGAGTAAGCAGAGGTAGACCCCATGACCATCATCGCCAGCGTATTACGCGCCGCCGAGTTGCCGGATTCGCCCACGCCGCGGTTGGATGCCGAATTGCTGCTGGCGGCGGCCCTGGGCAAGTCCCGCAGTTTCCTGCACACCTGGCCCGAGCGGATCGTGCCGAGCGAGGCCGCGCTGCTGTTTTCCGAATACCTGCGGCGGCGTCGTTCCGGCGAGCCGGTGGCCTACATCCTGGGACAACAGGGCTTCTGGAAGCTCGACCTGGAAGTCGCCCCTCATACGCTGATTCCGCGACCGGACACCGAGCTGCTGGTGGAAACCGCGCTGGCCTTGTTGCCGGCGACCCCGGCCAGGGTACTGGACCTGGGCACCGGCAGCGGCGCGATTGCCCTGGCCTTGGCCAGCGAACGTGCGGCCTGGACGGTGACCGCCGTCGACCGGGTGCTGGAAGCCGTGGCCCTGGCCGAGCGCAATCGTCAGCGCCTGGACCTGGGTAACGTCACGGTGCTCAGCAGTCATTGGTTCAGCGCCCTGGCCGGCCGGCGTTTCGATCTGATCATCAGCAACCCGCCTTACATTGCTGCCACCGATCCGCACCTGGTCGAAGGCGACGTGCGTTTCGAGCCGGCCAGCGCGCTGGTGGCCGGCGCGGATGGTCTCGATGACCTGCGTACCATCATTGCCCAGGCACCGGCTCATCTCGCTCCTGGCGGATGGCTGATGCTCGAACATGGATACGATCAGGCCGCCGCGGTGCGTGACCTGCTGCAGACCCAGGGATTTGCCGAAGTCCACAGTCGCAAGGACCTGGGGGGCCATGAGCGCATCAGCCTGGGGTGCATGCCGTGCTGAGCGATCAGGAGCTGTTGCGCTATAGCCGGCAGATTCTGTTGCAGCACGTCGACATCGACGGGCAGGTGCGTCTCAAGCAGAGCCGTGCACTGATCGTCGGTCTTGGCGGCCTCGGCGCCCCGGTGGCCTTGTACCTGGCCGCCGCCGGCGTCGGCGAGCTGCACCTGGCGGATTTCGACACGGTGGACCTGACCAACCTGCAACGCCAGATCATCCACGACACCGACAGCGTCGGGCTGGGCAAGGTCGATTCGGCGATGCGTCGCCTGACGGCGATCAATCCCGAGGTCCGCCTTGTGCCTCACAACACGGCCATGGACGAAGACAGTCTGGCCGCCGTGGTCGCGACCGTGGATGTCGTGCTGGACTGCTCCGACAATTTCTCCACTCGCGAAGCGGTGAACGCGGCATGTGTCAGGGCGGGCAAACCGCTTGTCAGCGGTGCGGCGATTCGCCTGGAGGGACAGCTATCGGTGTTCGATCCACGTCGCCCCGAAAGCCCTTGCTACCACTGTCTCTACGGTCATGGCAGCGAAGCCGAGCTGACCTGCAGCGAGGCCGGCGTGGTCGGGCCGCTGGTGGGGCTGGTGGGTAGCCTGCAAGCCCTGGAGGCGTTGAAGCTGCTGGTCGGGTTCGGCGAACCCCTGGTGGGACGCCTGCTGTTGATCGATGCGCTGGGCTCACGCTTCCGTGAGTTGCGGGTCAAGCGCGATCCGGGTTGCAGCGTGTGTGGTAGCCAACATGCGTGACGCGCCGGTCGGGGTATTCGATTCGGGTGTCGGTGGCCTGTCGGTGCTGGGGGAGATCCGTCGGTTGCTGCCCAACGAGTCGCTGCTCTACGTAGCCGACTGCGGACATATTCCCTATGGCGAGAAAACCCCGGCCTTCATTGCACAACGCTGCGCGATCATCGCTGACTTTCTCAAGCGCCAGGGCGCCAAGGCGCTGGTGGTGGCTTGCAACACCGCGACCGTCGCCGGGGTGGCCGACCTGCGTCGCGATTTTCCGGACTGGCCCATCGTCGGCATGGAGCCGGCGGTCAAACCGGCCGCGGCTGCGACCCGCAGCGGCATCGTCGGTGTACTCGCCACCACCGGTACCTTGCAGAGTGCAAAGTTCGCCGCGTTGCTCGATCGTTTCGCCACCGATGTACGCGTGGTCACTCAACCGTGTCCCGGCCTGGTGGAACTGATCGAGGCAGGGGACCTGCACAGCCCGGCCTTGCGCCAACTGCTGCAACATTATGTCGACCCCTTGCTGGCGGCCGGCTGCGATACGTTGATCCTGGGTTGCACCCATTACCCTTTTCTCAAGCCATTGATCGAGCAGATGGTCCCCGGGCACATCAGCCTGATCGATACCGGCGCCGCGGTGGCGCGGCAGCTTCAGCGGCTGTTGGCCGAGCGAGCATTGCTGGCCGAGGGGCCTGCCAGCGAAACCCTGTTCTGGACTAGCGCCGATCCGATACATTTAAGAAAAATCCTACCTGTACTATGGAAATCGTCCGGCGTTGTGCGAAGCTTCGACCTGTGAAGAAATCGTGAAAATTGTGTAAAAATCGCTGAACTTCTGTTTCAACGCGGATTTCTATAGCTCTGTCTGTTTGTAAGAAAAAACTAACTAAGTCTGTTCGGAAAAGGATGTTTCTAATGAAGCGCTTATTCTGCATTGCCGCACTTGCGGCTGCGTTGTTGGGGCACACTTACACTGCGCAAGCGGCAGGTGTGGAGTTTGGAATCGGCCAGACCAGCGATTCGACCATGACCTATCGCCTGGGCATGCAGTTCGACTGGGACAAAAGCTGGTTGCAAAGTGACGTGGGGCGTCTGACCGGCTACTGGAGTGGTGCCTACACCTACTGGGAAGGCGATGAGACTTCCAGTAACCACAGCCTGTCGTTCTCGCCGGTCTTCGTGTATGAATTTTCCGGTCAGAACGTGAAGCCTTATATCGAGGCCGGCATCGGCGTTGCGCTGTTCGCCAACACCGAGCTGGAAGATAACAAGCTTGGTAGTGCGTTCCAGTTCGAAGACCGCATCGGCTTTGGCCTGCGCTTCAATGGCGGGCATGAGGTGGGCATTCGCGCCACCCATTACTCCAACGCCGGTATCTCGTCGAACAACGACGGCGTGGAAAGCTACGCGCTGCACTACACCATGCCTCTGTAACGCTCGCTCAGGCTCTGTCTGAGATGTACCTGCACCCGGCCGTGCTGCATTGAAACGGGCCTTGGTACAGGTACATTCCAGACAGAGCCTGGTGAGAGCGGGCTTTCTCGCGAGGGCGGGGTATCGGTCACATCAATGCTGGCTGATCCGATGACCTCGCGGGCGAACCGTTTCTGACGACGGCCTAACGATATGCCGTCGCGATGCCCAGGCGTTCCTCGACGCATTCCGGCGCGCCCATCTCGAACTCCCTGCAGATCAACGGACGTTTCTCGTAGATCGTGCATTTCATGCTGTCGCGATCCAGTGCCGCGCACCAGCCGTCATCCAGCCGCAACATGGCTTCCCCACCCCAATCATCCATGGCAATGAAACGTGGCGGGACGCCGGTGTCGGTGATCAGCAGCACTTCCAGTCGACAGCAGCATGCCGCGCAGGTCGAGCACGTCACGGCCGGCGCAGTGAGTTCTACGAGAGGGATGGTTTTCATGGCCGGCAGTGTAAGGCAACCACGGCCTTCAAGGGCGACCCTTGATCGGTGACCACACACTGGCCTGGCAAGGGTCGGCGTCGGTTTGTCCGGCCTGGGCCGATGCGGGCAACGGCCAGAGCGCCGCCAGCGCCGCGATAGGGAGTTTCAACTCGGCAGGCCTTTCGGCGAGGTGGGCCAGGATGTAAGCGGCCGCTTCGTTCGTCGAGCCGGCAGTGGGTAATGAGCCGTCGTCCAGGCACAGCGACTGATCGTCGAAGCCGGGGTGGACCAATGTCACGGCGATGCCGTCGGGGGCGAGCCTGGCGCGGGTCGTTTCGAACAGCGACCGCAACGTGCTGCCGCTGGCCTCGGTGAGTGACGGCGACAGGTAAGTCGCCGGGCTGGCGATCCCCACCAGATGGGGGAGGGTGCCGGCTTGCAACAGCGGCAAGGCCGTTTCGATGCAAAAACTGGACATCAGCAGGTTGCTGCGTATCAGGTGTTCGATGAAAGCCTGGGGAGCGGGCTGGCCGTCGGCGTGTTCAGTGCTTCCGGCATTCAGGATGACGGTGTCCAGGGAGCCCCACTGCTGGGTGATCCGCTCGCCGATCTCGCGTACTGTCTGGCTGTCGGTCAGGTCACCAGGCACCATCAGTATCTGGTTCGGATAACGTTCGGAAAGGATTTGGCAGGGTTTACCCGAGCGTGAACTGATCGCCAGGTGCGCTCCACTTTCAAGCAGCTTAACGGCGAGCGAAGCGGCGACGCCATCACTGGCCCCCGTCAACCAATATCGCCGTGGCGGTTTCACACCCATTCCGTGCTCCTTTCGATCGGGTCGCGCCGCGTCTGATACAAGGTTTTCGCGGTGAAACCCATGTATTTAGTAAGACTATATCCTGCGTGGCGAAAACTGCATCCGCCAGGCAGGAATTTCATGTTCGATGATCGCCCTGTGGTTCCGCTGCCGCATCCTGTCGCGTTGGCAGGTTCCTGAACGCCGCCAGCGCACGCGCTCGGGATCGGCCAAGGTCGACGATCGGAGCGGGGTAGTCCACATTGTCGAACAATCCACAGTAGGCCTTGGGGTTATGGACCTGTTGCCTGTCCAGATCGTTCAGTTCGGGTAACCAACGTTTGATGAAGGACCCTTCGCGGTCGAATTTCTCCGATTGGCTCAGTGGATTGAAAATCCGGAACCAGGGCGCCGCGTCCGTGCCGGTGGAGGCGCTCCACTGCCAGCCGCCGTTATTGGCGGCCAGGTCGCCGTCGATCAAGTGCTGCATGAAGAAGCGCTCGCCTTCACGCCAGTCGATCAGCAGGTTCTTGGTGAGGAACATCGCCACGACCATGCGCAGGCGGTTATGCATCCACCCTGTCTCCAGCAGTTGGCGCATGGCTGCATCGATGATCGGCAGCCCCGTGCGGGCCTCTTTCCAGGCAGCCAGCTCCTGCGGGGCATCGCGCCAGGCCAATGCTTCGGTTTCCGGGCGGAACGCGCGGTTCCGGGACACCCGGGGATAGCCCACCAGAATGTGTTTATAGAACTCTCGCCAAAGCAATTCATTGATCCAGGTCACAGCACCGACATTGCCGCTTTCGAACTCACCCTGGTTGGCTTGTAGCGCGGCGTGCAGGCATTGGCGTGGGGAGACCACACCGGCCACCAGGTAGGCCGAAAGCTGGCTGGTGCCGGGCCGGGCCGGGAAATCCCGGTCGCGCTGGTAGTCGTCGAGGTGCTGGTCGATGAATGCATCGAGACGCCGCCGGGCTTCGTTTTCGCCCGCGGGCCAAAGGGCGCGTAGCGCTTCGCCGGGAGGGTGAAAGCCCTCGGCACGGGTCGGTACCGGATCGCTGTCGATACCGGTTGGCGCTTGCCGGGCCGGAGTGGCGACCAGGCTCGGCAGCGAGAGGTGCAAACGGCTGTAGCAGACTTTGCGAAACTGGCTGAACACCTGGAAATAATTGCCGGTCCGGGTAAGTACACTACCGGGCTTGAACAGCAGCTGGTCGAGGTGGCTGTGAAATTCGATGCCCTGGGCTTTCAAGGTCCGGGCCACGTCGGCATCTCGCCGGGTTTCGTTCAGCCCATACTCTTCATTGACGTGCACCGCATCGATCTTCAGCTCGCGGCATAACCCGAGCAGCACCTGTGGCGCCTGGTCCCAACGCGCCGCAGCACGTACCAGCAACGGGATGTTCAGCTCACCCAGGTCCGCGCTCAATGAGGTGAGGTTGCGCAGCCAGAAATCGATCTTGCAGGGGGCGTCGTCGTGGCTGCGCCACTGTTCCGGACTTGGTAGATAGACTGCCACACACGGGCCTCGAGCCGTGGCGGCCGCCAGGGCGGTGTTGTCGTGCAGGCGCAGGTCGCTGCGCAGCCAGATCAGTTGCATAGGGTTTCCATTCAAAGAAGTGCCTGGCGGCGCAGTTCACGATGGGCCGATAACGGGTCTTCGGCCCAGCTGACGTTCGGCATCGCAGCTCCAGTGGATAAGCTGGCGTGGTGGATCGATGCGGCACTGCCGGCGATAATCACCGGGCAGTCGATCCCGTTCAGCAGCCTGGGCAGTTGCGACGGGTTCAAGGCGTGGCTGGAATACAGCAATACACCGCGAGCCGCGAGGCGCTCAACGGCCAAGGCCAGTTCGCCGGCAGGGATCGGTTCGTCGAATACCTCCACGGGACAATCGGTGCTGCTGGCCAGCCAGGCGGTGAGCCACAGCTGAGGGTCCAGGGGCAGGTCGGATTGATTGACCAGCAGCAACGGTGCGCCGCGCAACTGGCGGTTGTTGTGGTAGATCCGGCTGCCGAATTTGCTGCGCAGCCAGGAATGCAGGAACACACGCTCCAGTTGCGCGCCGAACTGCCCTTGCCAGCGGCGGTGCAGATCGGCCAGCAGGGGCAGCAGCAATTGCTCGCAGACGGTCCATGGCGGGTAGAGCGCCATGGCCTGGTTCACCAGGTCGTCGACCTGGCGCTCGGCCAGTTGGGTCACGGCCAGCACCAGCCCATGACGCTGGCGCTGCCAGTCGTTCTCCGGCGTTTCGGGCGGTGGTTGTGGCGTGTCGAGCAGGGGCTTGATCTTGCTCACGGCCACGCCTCGATTGATCCAGGTGACGATGGTCTGGATCCGTTCCACATGCTCGGCGCTGAACAATCGGTGGCCCTTGGGGGTGCGGTACGGCACGATCAGGCCATAGCGACGTTCCCAGGCGCGCAGGGTAATGGCGTTGACGCCGGTCTGTCGCGCCACTTCGCGTATCGGCAGCCAACCTTGGGCCAGGGCCTCGGCAAAGTCGGCTCCCAGGTCCTCGCGTGCGCTCGAATCAGGTTCACGGGCCATCAGATGGCGTTACGCAGGCTGAGGTTTTCCGGGTGCGGCTGCAAGTAGGCCTGCTGCGACAGGTACGGGTCGGGATGCAGGCGCAAGTGATGCTTGAGCAACGTCAGGGGCACCACCAGCGGTACGATGCCCTGGCGATACTGGGTAATGAGGTGTTGCACTTCCTGCTTGTCTTCGGCCCCGATGGCACGCTTGAGATAACCGCTCAGGTGCTGCAGCACATTGGTGTGGGTCCGGCGGGTGGCGCATTTTTTCAGGGCAGCCATCAGCGCGCTGAAGTAGCGCGGCCCCAGCTCGTTGGGATCGGCCTTGCCCATGCTGCCCAAAAGGTTGCCCAGGGCCTTGTATTGCACCGGGTTGTGGGCCATCAGCAGGTACTTGTAGCGCGAGTGGAATTCGATCAGGTCCCGCCGGGTCAGGTTCTTGTGGCGCAGGGGTTGCCATGCCGCGTAGGCGAATACCCGGGTCAGGAAGTTCTCCCGCAGCACCGGGTCGTTGAGGCGACCGTCTTCCTCCACCGGCAGGTCCGGATGGCGATCACAGAACGCCTGGGCGTAGATGCCCCGTCCGCCATCCTTTTGCGGGGCGCCGTTATGGCTGTAGACCTTGACCCGTTCCAGCCCGCAGGACGGTGACTTCTGCATGAAGATGTAGCCGCAGATGTCGTCCAGCTCAGCAGCCATTTGCCTGCCGTACTCGGCCAGTGGGCGCGTCACGTCCAGGTTAGGCTTCACCGTGCCGACCGCGTCGGGGTTCGCGGGATCGCCCACCAGCCGGATCGGTTCTCGCGGAATGCCCAGGCCAATGGCGACTTCCGGGCATACGGGCACGAACTCGAAATACTCCGTAAGGACACGACTGCACAGATGCGATTGTTTATGCCCGCCATTGAAACGGACTTCCTCGCCCATCAGGCAGGCACTGATGGCGATTTTCGGCTTGGCAGCGGCTTCGTTGGGCATGGGCGACCTCTGATTCATTTTCTTGTACAGAAAACTGTTCTTGTACAATTATTTCATCATAGGTTCGCTGCGGCACAAGTCAACCACTTGTGTGGATTTGCAGCAGGCGGCGGCGTCGAACAGGTTGTCGCAGATGGGCTGCTGTCTGCCTCGACAGCAGCGGGTAGCGCAGGGTGACGCGAGTTATTGCAGGCTGGCGTGCAAGCGACGCGCGGCTTCCTGGCCGCTGAGCCACGCTCCTTCGACCCGGCCCGACAGGCACCAGTCGCCGCAGACATACAGCCCCAGGTCGGCATCGGCCAGGGCGCCCCATTCGTGGCTGCCGGCGGGACGCGCGTAGAGCCAGCGATGGGCCATGCTGAAGCTGGGGGCGGGCATTGCGCTGTGCAGCAACTCGGCGAAGGCACCGTGCAGGTGTTCGATCACGGCTTCCTTGGACAGGTCGATGTGCTGCCGGCTCCACTCGCTGGTGGCATGCAGAACCCAGGTATCGAGCTTGCTGTCGCGTCCCGGCTTGCTGCGGTTGCGGGCCAGCCAGTCCAGAGGGCTGTCCTGGACGAAGCAGCCTTCCATGGGCGTATCCAGCGGCTGTTCGAATGCCAGGGCCACGGCCCAGGTCGGGTCCATCTTGACCCCGGCTGCGACCCCGGCCAGTTTCGGTGCGGTGGCGAGCAGGGCAGTGGCCTGGGGCGCGGGGGTGGCAATCACGACCTGGCCGAACGGGCCATGGGTGAAGCCTTCCGCATCCTGCAGGTGCCAGTGTTCCTGGCCGCGGAACACTTCGGTGATCCGGCAGGAGAACTGCACCTGCAATTTGCCCAGCAAGGCCCGGGTGATGGCGCTCATGCGCGGGGTGCCGACCCAGCGGGTCTGTTCGTCCGGCGAAGGGGATAGCTGCCCGCCCTGGAAGTGATAGAGCTGCGGGTTCCATTCCGCGGCCCAGCCGTTGGCTTGCCAACGCTGCACTTCGGTGACGAAGCGACGATCGCGCGCAGTGAAATATTGCGCGCCCATGTCCAGCGCACCGGCGTCGCTGCGTTTGCTGGACATGCGCCCGCCGCTGCCGTGGCTTTTATCGAAGAGTTGAACGATGTGCCCGGCCTCCGTCAGGGCCTGGGCGGCTGAGAGTCCGGCGATGCCGGTGCCGATGATTGCGATAGGTACAGTCATGAGGGCCTCGTTTAGCTTTCTGTACAGACTACGCCGTCGTTCAAAGCTGTACAATTCGGGTTTTTGGTATAAGTTTTACCGTTCGCGTTTGGACAGGTTGTCCTATTGTTAAAACACAGACCCTGTCTGATACGAAAAATCCCTGCTTATAAAAATAGACTAATGGGCCGGGTAAAACGCTCTGCGAGGATCACCTCATGCACATATTGCTGACCGGCGGTACTGGATTGATCGGGCGTCGGCTCTGCCGTCACTGGCTGGAGCAGGGACATCGTTTGACAGTATGGAGTCGTCGGCCTGAACAGGTGGCGAATATCTGCGGAGCACAGGTGCGAGGGATTGCCAGGCTCGAAGAGATCGAAGAGCCGGTGGATGCGGTGGTGAACCTCGCCGGGGCACCGATTGCCGACCGGCCCTGGAGCCACAAGCGCAAGATGCTGTTGTGGAGCAGTCGCGTCACCCTCACGGAGGTCTTGCTGGCCTGGCTGGAACGTTGCGAGCGCAAGCCCCGAGTGTTGGTTTCCGGTTCCGCGGTGGGTTGGTACGGAGACGGCGGTGAGCGGGAACTGACCGAGCAATCCGGTCCCGTGAGCGAGGACTTCGCCAGCCAGTTGTGCATTGCCTGGGAAGAAACCGCACAGCGGGCCGAGGCCATGGGGCTGCGCGTCGTACTGGTGCGCACCGGCCTGGTCCTGGCCACCGAGGGCGGCTTTTTGTCGCGGCTGCTATTGCCCTTCAAACTGGGGCTGGGCGGGCGTATCGGCAATGGTCGGCAGTGGATGCCATGGATTCATATCGACGATCAAATCGCTCTGATTGATTTTCTTCTGCATCGCGATGACGCCAGCGGTCCTTATAATGCGTGCGCGCCAAACCCGGTACGCAACCGCGATTTCACCAAGGCCCTGGGGCGGGTGCTGAATCGGCCAACGGTGGTGCCGATGCCGGAGCTGGTGCTGAAAGTCGCATTGGGAGAATTGTCATTGCTGTTGCTGGGCGGCCAGCGCGCCACGCCGGTCCGATTGCAGGCGGCGGGTTTCACTTTCCGGTTCACTGACTTGCCCGCGGCCCTGGACGACGTTGTCCGGCCGCTTCTGAAATAGGACGTTGCATGACCGATCACGCGTTGCTTCTGGTGAATCTGGGTTCGCCTGCCTCCACCTCGGTGGCCGATGTGCGCCGTTACCTCAACCAGTTCCTGATGGACTCCTACGTTATCGACTTGCCCTGGCCGGTACGGCGGCTGCTGGTGTCGCTGATCCTGATCAAGCGCCCCGAGCAATCGGCCCACGCCTATGCCTCGATCTGGTGGGATGAAGGCTCACCGCTGGTGGTGCTCAGTCGTCGGCTGCAACAGGCCATGACCGCGCAGTGGACCCAAGGGCCGGTGGAGCTGGCGATGCGTTACGGCGAGCCGTCCATTGAGTCGGCGCTGGTGCGCCTGGCCAGCCAGGGGCATAGGAAGATCACCTTGGCGCCGTTGTACCCGCAGTTCGCTGACAGCACGGTCACCACGGTGGTCGAGGAAGCGAAGCGGGTGGTGCGGGAAAAGAAGCTCGATGTGCAGTTCTCGATTCTCCAGCCGTTCTACGACCAGCCGGAATATCTGGATGCACTGGTTGCCAGCGCCAAGCCTTATCTGGAACAGGACTACGATCACTTGTTGCTCAGTTTCCATGGCTTGCCAGAGCGGCACCTGACCAAGCTCGACCCCACGGGTTTCCACTGTTTCAAGGATGCCGACTGCTGCCGGAACGCCTCGCCGCAGGTCATGGCGACCTGTTACCGCGCCCAGTGCATACGCACTGCCGAATTATTCGCCAAGCGCATGGGACTGGCGCAGGGTCGATGGTCGGTGTCGTTCCAGTCGCGGCTGGGCCGCGCCAAGTGGATCGAACCCTACACCGAAGCGCGGCTGGATGAACTGGCCAAAAGTGGTGTGAAGAAAGTGTTGGTGATGTGTCCGGCATTCGTGGCCGACTGCATCGAAACCCTGGAGGAAATCGGCGATCGTGGCCGTGAGCAGTTCCGCGAGGCGGGCGGGGAGGAGCTGGTGCTGGTGCCTTGCCTCAATGATGAGCCGCAGTGGGCACAGGCGTTGAGCACTCTCTGTGAACGGGCTCCCATAGCTTTGTGACGTTCAAGGGCCTCATCGCGAGCAAGCTCGCTCCCACATGGGATCTGCGGGGGGACACAAAGTTTGTGACCACTCGAGATCCATTGTGGGAGCGAGCTTGCTCTCGATGACTATCAGGCCGACAACGAAGTCTTCATGCCTGAGTCAGATCAGCGGCTCATCCGCCTTCTTGTGCTTCCAGCTGTCATTGCCCGGCAGGATCAGGTTCAGGGCGATTGCCACTACCGCGCACAATGCGATGCCCTTGAGGCCGAAATCGTCCGGGCCAGTGCCTGTGCCGACCAGCACGCCGCCAATGCCGAACACCAGGGTCACGGAGACGATCACCAGGTTGCGCGCCTCGCCCAGATCGATCTTGTGGCGGATCAGCGTGTTCATGCCCACCGCCGCGATCGAACCGAACAACAGGCACAGGATACCGCCCATGACCGGCACCGGGATGCTCTGCAGCAGCGCGCCGAACTTGCCGATGAATGCCAGGGCGATGGCGAAGATCGCCGCCCAGGTCATGATCTTCGGGTTGTAGTTCTTGGTCAGCATCACCGCGCCGGTGACTTCGGCATAGGTGGTGTTGGGCGGACCGCCGAACAGGCCGGCCGCGGTGGTGGCAATGCCGTCGCCGAACAGCGTGCGATGCAGGCCGGGTTTTTTCAGGTAGTCGCGGCCGGTCACGCTGCCCACGGCAATCACGCCGCCGATATGCTCGATGGCCGGTGCCAGCGCTACCGGCACGATGAACAGGATCGCTTGCCAGTTGAACGCCGGCGCAGTGAAGTTCGGCAGTGCGAACCATGGCGCGGCGGCGATCTTCGCGGTGTCCACCACGTCGAAGAAGAACGACATGGCGAAACCCACCAGCACGCCGGAAATGATCGGCACCAGGCGGAAAATGCCTTTGCCGAATACGGCGACCACCAGGGTGGTGAGCAGGGCCGGCATGGAAATCAGCATCGCGGTCTGGTAGTGGATCAGCTCGGTGCCGTCACCGGCCTTGCCCATGGCCATGTTCGCGGCAATCGGCGCCATCGCCAGGCCGATGGAGATGATCACCGGACCGATCACCACCGGCGGCAACAGCCGGTCGATGAACCCGGTGCCCTTGATCTTCACCGCCAGCCCCAGGAAGGTGTAGACGAAGCCGGCCGCCATCACGCCGCCCATGGTCTCGGCCAGGCCGAACTGGCCCTTGGCGAGAATGATCGGAGTGATGAACGCGAAACTCGATGCCAGGAACACCGGCACCTGGCGCCCGGTCACCACCTGGAACAGGATGGTGCCCAGGCCGGCGGTAAACAGTGCCACGTTGGGGTCCAGCCCGGTGATCAGCGGCATCAGCACCAGCGCGCCAAAGGCGACGAACAGCATCTGCGCACCGGACAGCACCTGGCGCCAGAGCGGATCGTTGAATTCATCCTGCATGCTCAAGCGTCCTTCTGCTTGGTGCCGAAGATCTTGTCGCCGGCATCGCCCAGGCCCGGGATGATGTAGCCATGCTCGTTGAGCTTCTGATCGATGGAGGCGGTGTAGATGGTTACGTCGGGATGGGCGTCTTCCACCGCCTTGATGCCTTCGGGCGCGGCAACCAGCACCATGGCGCGGATATCCCGGCAACCGGCTTTTTTCAGCAGGTCGATGGTGGCGACCATGGAACTGCCGGTGGCGAGCATCGGGTCGATGATCATCGCCAGGCGCTCGTCGATTTCCGGCACCAGTTTTTCCAGGTAGGTGTGGGCTTGCAGGGTCTGCTCGTTACGGGCCACGCCCACGGCGCTGACCTTGGCGCCCGGGATCAGGCTAAGCACACCCTCGAGCATGCCGATACCGGCGCGCAGGATCGGCACCACGGTGATTTTCTTGCCGGCGATTTTCTCTACCTGGACCGCACCGGCCCAGCCATCGATCTGGTAGGACTCCAGCGGCAGGTCCTTGGTGGCTTCATAGGTGAGCAGCGCACCGACTTCCTGTGCGAGCTCGCGGAAGTTCTTCGTGCTGATGTCGGCACGACGCATCAGGCCGAGTTTATGTCTGATCAGCGGATGGCGGATCTCGAGGATGGGCATGGGAAGGCTCCGGCGGCGGGCAAAAAAACCGGGCTAGATTAATCTATCCGGGGATGTTGTCCTATAGACAATACAGAACGTTAGTCCACAAACGCTTGATCTGGCCGGGCGGGATGCGTACCTTTGCCCGCTTTTCCGAACCCGTCCCTCCCTTCAACCTCCCCTGGAGAGCGCCATGTCCGCTGATCTCGAGCATATCCGTCAAATCATGCGAGAGGCTGACTGCCTGTACACCGAAGCCGAAGTCGAAGCGGCCATCGCCCGTGTCGGTGCGCAAATCAATGAACAACTGGCCGAGTCCAACCCGGTGGTGTTCTGCGTCATGAACGGCGGGTTGATTTTCTCCGGCAAGCTGCTGACCTACCTGAACTTCCCGCTGGAGGCGTCCTACCTGCACGCCACCCGTTATCGCAATGAAACCAGCGGCGGCGACCTGTTCTGGAAAGCCAAGCCGGAAGTGTCGTTCATCGATCGCGATGTCTTGATCATCGACGACATTCTCGACGAAGGGCACACCCTGGGCGCCATCATCGACTTCTGCAGGCACGCCGGTGCCCGTGCCGTGCACACTGCCGTGCTGATCGACAAGGACCACGACCGCAAGGCTCGTCCCGACCTGAAGGCTGATTTCGTGGGCCTGCCATGCGTCGACCGCTATATCTTCGGCTATGGCATGGACTACAAGGGTTACTGGCGCAACGCCAACGGTATTTTCGCTGTGAAAGGAATGTAATCGATGACCCGGCCAGGCTTTCTGGATCAGGCGTTGTTCGATGAACTGGCCGAGAAAGCCACGGCCAGTCCTCGCGGACGCCAGCACCATAATTTCCATCGCATGGAAGAGCCCTGCCACCGCATGGCCGTGGGCCTGCAGCCTTCGACCTACATCCCGCCGCATCGGCACCTGAGCGCTGACAAGGCCGAGACGCTCCTGGTACTCAGGGGTCGTCTCGGTGTGTTGATCTTCGACGAGGCCGGGGGAGTGGTGGACAAGCGCGTCCTGCAGGCCGGAGGCGATTGCCTTGGCGTCGACCTGCCGGCCGGTGTGTATCACGGCCTGGTGGTGCTGGAACCCGACAGCCTGATGTTCGAATGCAAGGCAGGCCCTTACCGGCCCGTGGGCGAAGGCGAACTGGCCCATTGGGCACCCCGTGAAGGCGAGCCCGGCGTTGTCGAGTACCAGGCCTGGATGCGCGCCCAGTTCGACTGATAGACCCAGGTCAGGCGTGGTTGGCTTGCAACCACTGCTCGCTCTTGACCCGCGCCTGCTCCAGGGTTTGCACATACGCCAGTTGGCGCCGTTCGCGATGAACGCCGGCACGGCGTAGCTTCAGGCGCACCCTGGGGGTGGTTGCCACCAGGATCAGGCCGATGTTCTGCTTGCGATAATCCTTCAGGATATTTTCAAACGCCGCCAGGGCGGTCATGTCCAGCATCGGCACCGCGGCCATGTCCACCACGACGACCCGCACATCCGGATCGAATCTGCGCAGCACGTCCAGGGCCTTTTCTGCCGCGCCGAAGAACAGCGGGCCACGAATTTCATAGCAGCGCACATGCTCGGGCATATCCAGCAAGGCTTGGTGGGCGTGACGCGGCAGCTCGGCGCTGTCGGTCAGTTCGCTCATGCGCTTGATGAACAGCCCGGCCGCCAGCAGCAGGCCGACGGCGACCGCCAGTACCATGTCGAACAGCACCGTCAGGCTCAGGCAGGTGAGCAGCACCAGCACATCACTGCGTGGGGCGATGCGCAGGGTGTGCAGTACATGTCCGGCCTCGCTCATGTTCCAGGCGACCATCACCAGCAACGCAGCCATGGCAGCCATGGGCAGGTAGCTGAACAGCGGTGCCAGCAGCAACATCGCCAGCAGCACCACGAGGCTGTGGATGATCGCGGCCAGCGGAGAGGACGCGCCGCTGCGCACGTTGGTGGCGCTACGGGCAATCGCCGCCGTGGCGGTGATGCCACCGAACAGCGGCGCAACCAGGTTGCCCAGGCCCTGGCCCATCAGTTCGGCGTTGGGGTCGTGCTTGCTGCCGGTCATGCCATCGGCCACCACGGCGCACAGCAGCGATTCGATGGCGCCGAGCATGGCAATGGCGAACGCCGGCGCCATCAATTGGCGGATCAGGTCATAGGAGAGGCCCAGTGGCTGGCCATCGCCGGCTGGCAGGTTCCACGGCCAGTCGAAGGTTGGCAGCAAGGGCGGGATGCCGGGATGGCTGATGCCATCGACCATATAGCTGAAGCGTTCGCCCAGTGTCGCGATGGGCCAGCCACCGAGCTCCAGCAGCACCCCCAGCAGCGCCCCGACGAGCAGTGCGACCAGATGCCCCGGAACGCGCGGGACCCAGCGTGGCCAGACGATCAGCACCGCCAGGCAGGTGATGCCGACAATGCCATCGCCCAGTCGTGCGCTGGGCAACGCCACGATCAGGGCGCCCAGCTGTTCGATGTAGTGCTGGGCCTGGCCGATGGTGGTCAGGCCCAGCAGGTCCTTCAATTGCAAGGTGGCAATGACCACGCCGATACCGGCGGTAAAGCCCAGGATGACCGGATAGGGAATGTACTGGATCAGCCGCCCGGCCCGCATCAGTCCCAGGGCGATCAGGATCAGGCCGGCCAGCATCGTGCACAGCAGCAGGCCACCCAGGCCGTATTGCTGGGTGATGGGAAGCAGGATCACCACGAATGCCGCTGTTGGCCCGCTCACGTTGAAGCGCGAGCCGCCGGTCAGGGCAATCAGCGGTGCCGCTACCAGTACGGTGTACAAGCCATGCTGCGGTGGCACGCCGACGGCGATTGCCAACGCCATGGCCAGGGGGATGGCGATGATGCCGACCGTCAGCCCGGCCACCAGGTCGCCACGCAGGCGCTCGAGGGTATAACCGGTGCGCCAGGCCTGGCGCCAGGCAGCGAACAAGGGCGGGGCGGAGAAAGACATAGGCACTCCACTAACTGAACGGGACGCATCTGGACCTGCCGGACACCAGTCCCTGGCCACGATGAAACCAAGGCTGATGGCCATCTGAGTATGCCGCGCCGGAGCCCCGGATGTATTGACCCGGCTCGCTTATTTTTATCGTTCCTGCTCATGCTAGAGTGCCGGGCCAAGACCTCGGAGCCTGACATGAGAGTATCGATCCGCCGCTGCGCCGTTCCGCTGTTGATATCCAGCCTGCCCCTGGCGGTGGTCGCCGCGCCGATGCACAGCCAGTTCCTGCCGCCTGACGACCTGGTGGTGCGCCAGGAACAGCCCGAACAACAGCAACTGCTGCAGGTCACCGAGTACTCGGTGGTGCTGGGCAACCAGCGGCAATCCAACCAGCAACCGATACCGGTGACCTCGCCACTGCTGGTTCGCCTCAAGGGCAAGCCCCTGAACAAGGGCGCCACCATCAGCCAGGTGATCCTCAATTTCGATGGCGAAAGCAAAAGCCTGAAGAAACCGCTCTTCGACGAAGCGAGCAAGACCCTGACCCTGTCTTATCCACAGGCCCAGTATCGGGTGGTCATCGATCTGTTGCGCAACGACACGGTCTACGTGCAGTTTCTGACCTACGCCAATGGTCATATCTGGGCCGACCTGCACACCGGCACCGAACGCTCGCGTTGAGCCCTGGGGCCCGCCGGGGGTAAACTGCCCGCCCCGTGAACTGTGCGAGCTGGAGCCGGCAATGCGTAAAGACAAGAAACAGGTGATTGGTGACGAGATTGGCGACGAACAGATCAAACTGTTCCTCAACTTCGAACCGGCCGATGCCACCTCGCCGTCGCTGCACAAACTGATCAAGGGCTATCGCGGTCTGCGGGTCGACGATTTCGAGCGCTTCCTGACCTTCTTCGTCGAAGCCGGCTATGACCTCGATGGCAAGGACGAACATGGCAACGATTTCGTCGCGTTGATCAAGGACCAGCGCAACGCCGAGGAATACATCGAGTTGTTCAACAAGGCGCGCGGTTGACTGGCCGAGGGGCTGCCTGGCGGACCAGCGGGCGCCATCCCAAGCTTCTCCCATAAAAAAACGCCCCGTATTCATGGAGTACGGGGCGTTTTTTTCATGCGGACCAATCAAGCGTAGCTTGGGGTCTCGCTGTTTTCTTCAACCAGTTCCAGTGCGACGTTGTTCTGCGCATTGACCTTGCGATACAGCGCCGCGTCGGTCTCCAGCACTTTTTCCCGGGCCGGGAAGATTTCCGCGAGCTTGGCGGCCCATTCGCCCTTGGCCTTCTCGGGGAAGCAGCGCTCGATCAGTTCCAGCATGATCGAAACGGTCACCGAAGCACCCGGCGATGCGCCCAGCAGGGCGGCGATGGTGCCGTCCTTGGCCGCCACCAGTTCGGTGCCGAATTGCAGGACGCCACCTTTCTTCGGGTCTTTCTTGATGATCTGCACTCGCTGGCCGGCCACTTCCAGGCGCCAGTCCTCGGCTTTCGCCTCGGGATAGAAACGACGCAGGGCTTCCAGGCGCTGCTCCATGGACTGCATCACTTCGCTGATCAGGTACTTGGTCAGGTCCATGTTGTCACGTGCCACGGCCAGCATCGGCCCGATGTTGCCGGCGCGCACCGACAGTGGCAGGTCCATGATCGAACCGTGCTTGAGGAACTTGGTGGTGAAGCCGGCGTACGGCCCGAACAGCAGGGATTTCTTGCCGTCGACCACGCGGGTGTCCAGGTGCGGTACCGACATGGGAGGCGAGCCCACGGCGGCCTGGCTGTAGACCTTGGCCTGGTGGTGCTTGACCACGTCCGGGTTGTCGCAACGCAGCCACTGGCCGCTGACCGGGAAGCCGCCGAAGCCCTTGCTTTCCTCGATGCCCGAGGCTTGCAGCAACGGCAGCGCCGCGCCGCCGGCGCCCAGGAAGACGAACCTGGCATCGACTTCACGAGTGCTGCCGGAATTGACGTCCTTGATGCTGACCGTCCAGCCGGCGCCATTGCGCTTGAGGCCGGTCACCCGCTTGCAGTACTTGACCTGGGCGTCCGGGGCACTGGTCAGGTGCTGGAGCAACTGATTGGTCAGGGCGCCGAAGTTGACGTCGGTGCCGTTCATGACCCGGGTGGCGGCGATGACTTCGTCGTCCGGCCGGCCGGGCATCATCAACGGCATCCACTCGGCCATCTTGGCCTTGTCCTCGGTGTATTCCATGTCGGCGAAGGCGTGATGCTGCTTCAACAGTTCGAAGCGCTTCTTCAGGAACGCCACGCCTTTCTCGCCCTGCACGAAGCTCAGGTGCGGCACCGGTGCGATGAAGGACCTGGACGAGCCGAACGTGCCCTTGCGGGTCAGGTAGGTCCAGAACTGCTTCGACACCTCGAACTGGGCGTTGATATGCACGGCTTTCTTGATGTCGATACTGCCATCGGCCGCCTGGGGGGTGTAGTTCAGCTCACACAGCCCGGCGTGGCCGGTACCGGCGTTGTTCCAGGGGTTGGAACTCTCCGCGGCACCGGAATCCATCAGCTCGACGACTTCCAGCGAAATCGCGGGGTCGAGCTCCTTGAGCAGCACGGCCAGGGTGGCACTCATGATGCCGGCCCCTACCAGAACTACATCGACTGCTTCGTTATGCGCCATTTAACGCGTCTCCAAAATCTGCAGCACCAAATTGTCGGCATAGCGGCCAGGAGTGGCGGGGCAAGGTCAGTTGCGCCCCAGGTACCCATGGCCAGGATCGCCATGTCCGAATCTTCGCAATTCATTCGCAACACTGCGGATGCATGCAGCCTGGCCTCAAGAGTCATATGAACTCATTTAAGCGCCGGGCAGGCAATTCGACTTATGGCCGAGACATCCACTCGTGCAACCAAATCCGTAGCGGACAGGCTTCAGGCGCCAGTTCTTGAGCGATATCCGGTCCTGTGTCGTTGGGCTATTCCAGACGCTGATGGTGCTTGTTCAGACGCAAAACTCTTCATTTGCTCGCCACACTCTCGTGAAGTTGTGAAAACCCGTTTTTTCACGCTCTTTTGAAGACGTGAACCTCAAAAAAGGGCTGTCCCAGCCTGGCACCGTGCCCGGATCGGTTGCCCCCATGGAGTACATGACAGGCAAAACGGGCAGACAGCTCAGTGACCGAGCGTAATGACAGCTCTGCAGATTCGCGAAAAGTGGTGATTGGCCCGGAAACAGCAGGCGCGCCAGCTTCACTCGATCTGTGTGGGCGGCTCTCTGTGGGCGATGCTGGGTGCCGATGACCATGCATCAGCGGTGTTGCGAGGCCCGATCAGGAGACGTCCTTATAATCGGGGGGAGATTGTAACGAAGAAACGCAGGGAAATGGTCGTGTTTAATGACTTTTATTAGCCATCTGGTCAGATGGCCAACAATTGACGGTTGCGAGCGCGGGCACGAAGCGGTTGTACGCGGGCGCTGGCGGGCAAGGGCTGGTTCAGCCAGCTGAGCCGGATCTCTTCGATTTCCACCCAACCTTCGCCCATGGGTTGCAGGCTGCATTGCTTGAACGCCTGGCAGCGACCGTCGCGGTCCAGCAGGGCGAAACTGCGGTGATGGGGGCGAGGGGTAAACAGGGAGATAAGGAGGCGCATGATCGTTACCGTGTCGGGATGCTTGGGAACAGCCTGGCATTGGGTCATGACATGCCGGTGTAAGGACCGTGACAATGGAGTGACAGGAACCGAGATAGCCGGTTCATGTCAGATATTTCAGCATTCATCGGCTGGTTCGCCGCGGTGGCGCACCGCTATACTGCGGGCTTGTCAGTGCCCGATTCTGGAGAGAAGAGCATGTTGCAACGCCTGTTGTTCGGTTTGATCGCTGTGACCAGTCTGACCCTCGTCGGCTGCGCCCACAGCCCGCAACAACTTAACCCTGAACCCAGGCTCAACGCCCAGCTGGCGCCAGTCGGACGTGGCCAGCCAGTAGTCGTGCGTGTGGTGGACGGTCGTCCCTCGCCAACCCTCGGTACCCGTGGCGGACTGTACCCGGAAACCAGCGTGATCACCGTGCAGGGGGCGCAGATCCTGCCCAAGCTGCAGGCCCAGGCCGAAGCCGCTGTACGTTTGCTGGGCTTCACCCCGACCGCGAACGCGATGAATGCACCGCAACTGACCGTGACCCTGGCCGAGCTCAAGTATCAGTCGCCCAAGGAAGGCATGTACGTGACGGAAGCCACCATCGGCGCGACGTTCCGCTCCGATGTGCAGAACGCCAACCGTCGCTACAGCGGTCGGTATGGCGCTTCGCTGGACCAGCGTTTCGGCATGGCGCCCAACCAGGACACCAACACCAAGCTGGTCGGCGACGTGTTGAGCGATGCCCTGACCCGGCTGTTCAAGGATCCGACCATTGGCCAGGTGCTGGCTGAGTAAGCATTAAGTCCTGTAATCCTTGTGGGAGCGAGCTGGCTCGCGATAGCGGTGGATCGGCCAACATCGAGGGGGCTGACACTCGTCTATCGCGAGCCAGCTCGCTCCCACAGTTTTTTCAGGCGGCCTGGGAATAGAATTCCAGCACGCTGATCCCGGTCAGCAGGTCTGTCTCAGGCAAGTCGGCATGCTGGTGGCCGCCCAGGGCGCAATACACCAGCCAATGGCGGTCCTGCACATTGAAGGACAGGCTGTCGACGAGGTTCTGTTGTTCGTCGCTCGGGCTGATGAGGTAGAGGCGATCCTGGTTTTCGGCGTGCAGCATGACGGGTTCCGTGCAGGTTTGGAGGGCGACAGAGTGGCCTATCCAGATGACGAAACCGTGACGCGAAGAATTACGATGGATCGCGGCCTTTCTGCCGTGGCGAAGGGATCGATTCCCGCTCGAGTGCGTGGCACTCGCAGGCGCTTGGGCCCGGCAGGAAGCCCGGGGCTGCTTCGCAGCCGGCGGGGATCAATCCCTCTGCCACAAAGTCGCTACGCCAGCATCCGAAGCACCGAACAGATCGTTACTGGTCGGAAAAAATGCGGCAGTGCGCCGGCCTTTCGGTAGAATCCGCGCCCTGTTCGCTGTCGCGGGCCGCGTCCTGTCCGTTTTTTCCTTGAGGTTTGTGATGTCGCTGCATCTGTTTTCGCTGTTCGCCGCCCACCCTGCCAAACTGATCAACCTGCTGGCCTTGTTGTTTGCCTGCCCTGGAGGTTGGTTGCTGCACGCCACGCGTCGTCGCGAGCTGCGGGCGCGGGCCAGCCTGCAAGCGCGCAGTGGCAACGGCGAGGAGCGCTTCGAAGCACTGCTGGACCTGGCCACCCAGCGCATGAACCGATTCTTCTATCGGTTCGGTTTTGCCTGCCTGGCGCTGGCGTTGCTGGTGTCGTGGATCAGTACGCAGGTTCACTGAAAAACGCGAAATGGCGGCTTGCACCGCCGGTCACGGATGTTTTTGTGGCGAGGAGATTGATCCCCGCTGGGCTGCAAAGCAGCCCTTCGAACCCAATAGATCAGCCTTGATCTACAGCCATTTTGCGGTGGCTGCGCAACCGAGCGGGACGGTGCGACGTTTCGCCAAACCCCTCGCCAGATATCCTTGTATCGGCAGCTAGGCGGCGTTACAACGGCAACCCCGCCTTGACCCGATACTGATTACGCACCGGCGTCGCGTATTGCAATACCAGGAACGGCCGGTATTCTGCCGGGCAAGCGTCCAGCCGGCGTTGCCATTCCTCCTCGGCCTTGGCCAGCTCTTCGGCACCGAACATCTGCGCCGCCCTGGGAACCTGCAATTGCGGGTCCGCGTCGGCCCATTGGGCGTAGGCCAGGTAGTGCACCGGGAACAGGCGATAACCGCCGAGAATCTGCCGGTCCATTTCCTGGGCCAGTTGCTTGGTGTCCTCGAACAGCTCGGTGATCGGCGCGGCGAAGTTCACATGGACCCGGCCCTTGTAGCCGGTGATGCCCTTGGCGATGCTCACGTCATCCTCGCCCGGTGCCTTGGTGTAGCTGCCGGTGGTGGCGCGGATATACAGCTCGCGGGCCTTGGCCTGGTCGCACGGGTCGTATTCATAGCTGATCGACACCGGCGTGAGGTTCAGCGACTGGATCACCTCGCCGAACGGTTCGTCCTTGCGGCTCATGTGGAACATCTTGAGGATCGCCGACTCGGTACGGTCGTCGCCGTCCTTGGCCCGGCCTTCGGCCTGGGCGATCCAGATCGAAGCGCAGTCGTGCCGGATCGAGTGGTTGATGTACGCCGAGAGCAACTGATAGGCCGCCAGTTTCTCCTTCCGCCCGGTGAGGGAGCGGTGCACGATGAAACTCTTGTTCAGGCGCATCAGGTCGCTGACGAAGGGTTTCTGCAGCAAGTTGTCGCCGATGGCGATGCGCGGGGTCGGCAGGCCGGCGTGGTACACGGCGTAGTTGACGAAGGCCGGGTCCATCACGATATCGCGATGATTGGCGATGAACAGGTAGGCGCTGCCGGACTTGAACTGCTCCACCCCGGTATAGGTCACGCCGTCGGTGGCGCGCTCGATGGTGTGGTCGACGTAGAACTCCACTTTGTCCTGCAAGGTGGCGACCGACGTCACGTCGGCGAACTCACGGCGCAATCTTTGCGCTATAAGAGGTTTGAGCAGCCAGCCGAAGGCTCCGGCCAGGCGCGGAAAGCGGAAGTGGGTGAGGATATCTAGAAACGCCTTGTCACCGAGCAGCCGAGCCAGTACCGCTGGGACTTCGCTGTCGTTGTAAGGTCGGATGGCATCGAATTCGCCCATCATGCTCTCTTGTTGGAAACGGCTAGGGTAAGTTAAGGGTTCGATCAAAAAACCGACAGGGCACGGCCTGGAAGATAAGCCAGACGAAAATAGCCCTGCAAATAGACCGGCGATTATACGCACAAGTCACCTGGGAGACCGCGATGCTGGAAACCGAGCGCTACGAATGTCCTTATTGCGGTGAACCGGCTGAAGCGGTTCTGGACCTGTCCGGTGGCGACCAGACCTATATCGAGGACTGTCCGGTGTGTTGCCGCCCGATCTATTTCATCCTGCAAACCGATGGCCATGAATGGTTGCTCGAGGTTCACAGCGAGAACGAATGACGGGGGCGTCCATGCAGCGAATCTACGAACTGGAAAACCTGATGGAAGGCGAGCTGCTGCAAGGCATGCTCGCCAGCGAAGGCATCACCGCGCACCTGGTGGGCCGCGACCTCGTGGGCGGTGCCGGCGAGTTGCCGATGCAGGGGCTGCTGGGGCTGGCGGTGGAGGATGAGCAGGCCCAGTACGCCCGCGAGCTGATCGCCGCGTACAATGTCGCGCTGCCGTTGCCCGGCGATGAACCGGACAGCTATCCCGGTACCCTGGTCTGTTAGGCTGACGGCCGTTCAATCGAGAGTCCTGTTGCCCCATGTGTGGACGTTATGCCCTGTTTCGCTGGAATCCCGCTTTCGCGGCCCTGCCTGGCTTTCCCGCCGACCAGAAGGCCCAATGGAATATTTCGCCCAACGATTCGGTGCTGATGCTGCGGGCCGGCGCCGAAGGCCAGCGCGAACTGGCCCGGGCTCGCTGGGGGCTGACCCCGGCGTGGCTGACGGACCTGTCGCGTACACCGGCCCATGCCCGGGCCGAAACCGTGGCCGAGCAACCGATGTTCCGCGAAGCCCTGCGCCTGCGTCGCTGCCTGTTGCCGGCCAACGGCTTCTACGAATGGCGTGGCGGCACGCGCAAGCGACCCTACTGGCTGACGCCGGGGGAGGGTTCGTCACTGTTTTTTGCCGCGATCTGGGAAGCCTATCCGGTGCAGGAGCAGGTGTGGTTGAGCACGGCGGTCATCACCCTGCCGGCGGCGGGCCAGCGCCGGCCGTTGATCCTGGATGAAGAAGGGCAGCGGCTGTGGCTCGATCCCCAGACGCCGTTGCATGCCTTGCAAGGGTTGCTGGCGAGCGAGCCGGCGCCATTGCGCGAGCGGGTGCTGGCCAACCTGGTCAACGATCCGAAACTCAACGGGCCGGAGTGCCTGACTCCGGCGTGAGTGTCGCGGTGCCCATGCGGGCCTCATCGCGAGCCTGCTTGCGATGAGGCCCCGGGGTCAGACCCTGAACTGATTGATCAAGCGCCGCTGCTGCTCTGCCAGTTTGGTCAGGCCGGCACTGGCCGCGCTGGACTCGTCCGCGCCGCCCGCCACTTCGTTCGCCACTTGCCCGATGTTGATGACGTTGCGGTTGATGTCATCGGCCACGGCACTCTGTTCCTCGGCGGCGCTGGCGATCTGGGTGTTCATGTCATTGATCACCGACACGGCCTGGGTGATGGTTTCCAGGGCCTGGGCGGCCTTTGCGGCATGCTGGACACTTTCATCGGTACGGTGCTGGCTGTCTTCCATCACCCGCACCACATCCCGGGTGCCCTGTTGCAGTTGCTGGATCATCGACTGGATTTCTTCCGTGGCTTGCTGGGTCTTCTGCGCCAGGTTGCGCACTTCATCGGCCACCACCGCAAAACCACGGCCCTGTTCACCGGCCCGGGCGGCTTCGATGGCTGCGTTGAGGGCCAGCAGGTTGGTCTGCTCGGCGATCCCGCGGATGGCAGTGAGAATCGCGTTGATGTTCTCGCTGTCCTTGGCCAGGTTTTGCACGACGCCTACCGCCCTGCCGATTTCCTGGGCCAGGGCGCCGATGGACGTGGAGGTGTCCTGCACGATCCGCATGCCCTGGCTGGCGGCCTGATCGGCATGACTGGCGGCCTGGGCCGCCTGGGTCGCGTTGCGCGCCACATCCTGGGCAGTGGCGGTCATTTCGTGCACGGCGGTGGCGACCTGATCGATCTCCGCCATCTGCTTGTGCACGCCCTGGTTGGTACGTATGGCGATATCGGCGGTGTGCTCCGACGAGTCGCTGACGCTCTGCACGGATATCACCACCTGGCTGATCATCCCCTGCAATTTGCTCAGGAACGTGTTGAACCCCTTGGCGATAGCCCCCAGCTCATCGGCGCGGTCGCTGACCAGGCGCCGAGTCAGGTCGCCTTCACCCTGGGCGATGTCATCGAGCATGGCCACCATCTGCTTGAGTGGCCGGGCGATGCCATGGCCCACCAGCCAGATCACCAGCAGGCCAATACCGGCGATCACCAGGCCCACCACGGTCATGCCGAGGATGTCGGACTGGCGCTGATCGTCCAGGTCATTCTGCAAGGCTTGCAGATCGGCCATTACCGCGTTCAGCGGCAGTTGCAGCATCAGCGTCCAGCGGGCGTTGGTTTCGCCGATGCCGAATGGCATGTACACCTCGATATGCCCATGTGCTTGATCGATGTCGTAGCGCACTTCGCCGATGCTGAGGCGGGTCAGGTTATCCAGTTCGTTGGCGTCCAGCAGGTCACTGCCTTTTTCCCCCAGCTTGCTCGGGTCCTTGGTAAAGGCCACCAGGCGGTTGTTGGTGGACAGCAAGGCCATTTCCCCGGCTCCGTCGTACAGCTTGGCGTCGGCGGCCACGAGCATGTCCTGGATGAAGTTCACCGACAGGTCCGCCCCGGCGATGCCCTGGAATGCGCCGTTGATCATGATCGGTTCGATGAACGAGGCGAGCATGGTCATGGTGTCGCCGACGCGGTACGGCGCCGGGTCGATCACGCAGGCTTTCTTGCTGTCCTGGGAGCACAGGTAATATTCGCTGGCGCGAATGCCGGTGGAGAGCATTTTCTGGTCGGCCACGTCGGCAAGTTTTTCCAGGCCCAGGGTACCGTCCTGGTTGCGGAACCACCAGGGCAGGAAGCGCCCGTTGGTTTCCATGCCCAGGACCTGGCTGTTCACGTAACTGGCGTCGTCGTGGTCGATGGCGTTGGGCTCCCAGGCGATGTAGGCGCCAAGGACTTTCGGGTTGCGCACCACGGTTTCACGCAGCAGGTTGATCAACTGCTCGCGTGGCACTTTCAATTGCGGGCTGCCATCCGTGCCGGCCATGCCCATGAGGGCGTTGGTTGTGGCCAGGCCCTTGGCGAGGGACAGCGGCGCCTCCAGTTCCCGCTGGATCAGGCTGGCCTGGGTGCGGGCCAGGGCGCTGAGGCGTTGCTCGATCTGTTGCTTGAATTGCGCCTTGGTTCGCTCTTGCACCATCTCCTGGGTGCGCGCACCGGCGAACAGCGCGTACAGCACCAGGGCACCGACCACGCTGAGGACGATGGCGCCCGCCAGGGCGGCCACGGAAAACTGGATAGATCTGAACTTCATAAAGACTCCGGACGTGTAAATGACGCCTGGACGCTGTATCGGCGTTTGCGTGGCCCTGCATGAGTGGCTGTTCGTCGGGTGACTGTTTTGGAATCGTGGGTGTCGCAAATGGACTTCGATGAGATCCGTCCGAATTAGCTGTAATCCCTCGCTGTGTATCTGGCGCAGATACAAAACCGCGCATAGGATACGCCCACGTTTTCAGGGAGCTTCGTTATGAACAAGACATTGATGGTAAGTGCACTGAGCGCGGGCCTGTTGCTTGCCGGTTGCCAGTCGGTCAACACCACCAGCGGCGGAGCCGTGGGCGTAGAGCGCAAGCAGTACATGTTCAGCATGCTGTCCAGCGCCGAGGTCAACCAGATGTACGCCCAGTCCTATCAGAAGACCATGGGCGAGGCGAGCGCCAAGGGCGTGCTGGACAAGACCAGCGCCGATGCCAAGCGCGTCCAGGTCATTGCCGACCGGCTGATTGCCCAGGCCCCGGTGTTCCGCCCGGATGCGGCGCAATGGAACTGGGAAGTGAACCTCATCAAGAGCGACGAGCTCAACGCCAACTGCGGCCCCGGCGGCAAGATCATGTTCTACACCGGGCTGATCGACCAGTTGAAGCTGACCGACGCTGAAATCGCCGCGATCATGGGCCATGAAATCGCCCATGCCCTGCGCGAGCATGGGCGCGAAGCGATGTCCAAGGCTTATGGGATCGAGATGGCCAAGCAGGGCGCCGGTGCGTTGTTCGGCCTGGGCCAGGACAGCCTGGCATTGGCCGACACCGTGGCGAACTATGGCATGACCTTGCCCAACAGCCGTGGCAACGAAAACGAAGCCGACCTGATCGGTCTAGAACTGGCCGCTCGCGCCGGCTACGATCCGAACGCCGCGATCACCCTGTGGAACAAGATGAGCAAGGCTTCGGAAGGTGCTCCACCGGAATTCATGAGCACCCACCCTTCGTCGAGCAGCCGGATCGCTTCGTTGCAGGCGGCGATTCCCAAGGTCATGCCGCTGTATCAGCAGGCCAGGAAATAAGCATCGTCATGCGGTGAGGCGGCTGGCCTCGTCGCGAGCAAGCGCGTTCCCACAATGATCTTCAGCCCCTGTGGGAGCGAGCTTGCTCGCGATGAACGATGACGCGGTATCAAACCCACCCACTGCTCTGCATCGCCTTGTACACCGCGACGATCGCCAGGATGAAAAACGCCGAGGCGGCCAGGCGGCGGATAAGGGCGAGGGGCAATTTCTCGGCGGCGAAATTACCCGCCAGCACCACTGGCACGTTAGCGATCAACATACCCACGGTCGTGCCGATGATCACCAGCCAGAGCTCCGGGTATTGCGCGGCGAGCATCACCGTGGCGATCTGCGTCTTGTCGCCGATCTCTGCCAGGAAAAAGGCGATCAGTGTGGTCAGGAACGGCCCGAACCTGCGGGCGGTATTGGCCTCTTCATCGTCCAGCTTGTCCGGGACCAGGGTCCAGAGAGCCGTGGCCGCAAAGCTCGCCGCCAGGATCCAGTGCAGGACTCCATCCGAGAAAATGCTGCTGACCCAGGCGCCCACCGCACCGGCGGCGGCGTGGTTGGCGAGTGTCGCGGCGACGATGCCGGCGATGATCGGCCAGGGTTTGCGAAAGCGAGCCGCCAGGATAAGCGCGAGCAATTGTGTCTTGTCGCCGATTTCGGCCAGCGCAACGATTGCGGTCGGTACCAGGAAAGAGTCCAGCATCAGGGGGATTCCTAAAGGGGCGGGTCGACACGGCTATGACACGTACAGCCTTCCCGCCCCGGGTAAGGTGTGCGTGTCATAGGTCTTGTCAAACCCAGCGACCATCTGCGTGGACGCTTGGGCCGCATACGCCATGGTCTGCTGACCAAGTATGTTGACGTATGCCGGGCGAGCAGGGCGCTCGCGGGAGACTACTCCCCTAGGACGGAGCGGATTCTGCCTAGGCAAATCCGATAGGGCAAGTGCTGTTTCGTGAAAAAATTCAGCCGCGCTTGGCCCGGTAGATGCGGAACCCCTGACCCTCGGCCTTGATCGTGCAAACCCCCAGGTGTTCTTCGATCAACGGCTGGTACTTGAGGAAACTGTTCGCCACCAACCGAAGTTCGCCGCCATTTTTCAGGTGTTTGGCAGCTTTTCTCAGCAAGTTCTCCGTGGCCTGGTAATCGGTGTGCACACCGACATGGAAGGGCGGATTGCTGAGGATGGCATTCAGGCCCATGGGCGCTGCGTCGATACCGTCTGCGGTCAGTACTTCGGCCTCCAGCCCGTTGGCAGCCAGGGTCAGGCGGCTGCTGGCGGTGGCGAAAGCGTCCACGTCCAGCAGGGTGACGCTGTTGTGTGGGTAACGTCGCTTGACGGCCGCTCCCAGCACGCCGGCACCGCAGCCGAAATCCAGCAGGTGGCCGCTGGGCAGTTTATCCAGGTGCTCGAGCAACAGCGCACTGCCGCGATCCAGCCGACCGTGGCTGAACACCCCCGGCAGGCTGACGATCTTCAGAGGGCCTTCGGCCAGGGGCAGCTCGTAGGTCTGGGCCAGGCTTTCCAGGGGCTTGGCCTCGGGCGCATTGGCGACGGTGACCTGCCACAACTGGCAATGCCGTGCGCTGTCGAGCTTGCGCGGCTTGCCGAATGGGTTGAGTTGCTTGGATGCGCTTTCGATGCCGGCGCGTTTTTCGCCCACCAGATAGACCTCCCGACCGGCCAGGCGCGCCGCCACGGCGTTGAGCAGGTAATCGGTGAGGTCCTTGGCCTTGGGCAGGAACACCACCGCAGTGTCGAATGCGCGCTCGGGAACGTTCACGCCGAAGTGGCTGCGCTCAGGGAAACGCGCGTCCAGTGCGGCCTGGTCCCCTGCGTGCCAGCACCAGCCATGGGCCCCGGGCAGGCGGCCGAGCAGGTCGTCGGCGGGCAGCCCGGCCAGCAAGACCGATCCTTGGAATAACTCGGCCTGACGAAGCAGTACTTCACTGCGCGGATCCATGGTCTGCTCCTTGAAAAAAAGTGCGGCAGTTTATCAACTGACGACTCGTCGTGCTGCACCGCTGAAAAAGCCCTGGGCGTTTTCAGTCAGTTGACCGACGATCCGCTGCCGCGCCTCGCGGCTGCCCCAGGCGTTGTGGGGCGTGACGATCAGGCGGGGAATATCGGCGGCCAGCAGTGGGTTGCCCTGGGTCGGTGGTTCCACGCTCAGCACATCGGTGGCGGCGCCGCCCAGGTGGCCGCTGCGCAGGGCATCGGCCAAGGCCTGTTCGTCGATCAGACCGCCTCGGGCGGTGTTGAGGACAAAGGCCCCGGGCTTGAGCAGCGCCAGTTCCCGCGGGCCGATGAAGTGGCGGGTGTGCTCGTTGAGCGGACAGTGCAGGGTCAGGGCATCGACTTGCGGCAGCAACTGATCCAGCGGCAGGTGATCGGGGCGGGCAGGGCGACCAGGGACCTGCCCCAGCAGCACGCGCATGCCAAATGCCTCGGCCAGCCGGCCGACGGCGCTACCCAGCTCGCCGTGGCCGAGCAAGCCCAGGGTCTTGCCTTGCAGTTCGACGATGGGATAGTCCAGCAGGCAGAACTGCGCGGCCTGTTGCCAACGACCTTCACCCACTGCTTTTTGATAATCGGCCAGGCGCGTCGCCAGGTTCAGCAACAGCATGATCGTGTGCTGGGCCACCGACGGCGTGCCGTACCCCTGGCAGTTGCAGACGGTGATGCCGTGGCGACGAGCCGCCTGCAGGTCGACATTGTTGGTACCGGTGGCGCTGATCAGGATCAGCTTGAGGCTGGCGTTTGCGGCCATGGCCGCTGCGTCGATCACGACCTTGTTGGTGATCGCCACCGTGGCGTCCTGGAGTCGTTCTGTCACCTGGCCGGGCAGGGTCCGGGCGAACAGTTGCAGTTCGCCGAAGCAGTTGCGCAACGGGGCCAGGTCCAGGTCACCCAGGTCCAGGGAAGAATGGTCGAGAAAAACGGCGCGGGCGGTGTTCGTCATCAACTGTACCTTTTGTGTCAGAAGCCGAAGGCGTAATGTGGCGAGCCTATCAGATGAGTTGCGGCCCTGGCGCCGCACGGCATCCACTCAACAAGGCCTACCCACGAGGAGCCCCCATGTACCTCACCGAATTCCTCACTGTCGCCCTGATCCACTTGTTGGCGGTCGCCAGCCCCGGGCCGGATTTCGCCGTGGTGGTGCGCGAAAGCGTGACCCACGGCCGGCGCGCGGGAACCTGGACGGCGCTGGGCGTCGGCACGGCGATTTTCCTGCACGTGGGCTACTCGCTGTTGGGTATCGGCCTGATCGTGTCGCAATCGATCGTGCTCTTCAACGCCTTGAAGTGGGCCGCTGCCGCCTACCTGCTGTACATCGGCTTCAAGGCGCTGCGGGCCAAGCCAGCCGGTGCTGCCGAAGACCACCTGCACAAGGAGGTGGGTGAGCGTAGTGCCCGTGGCGCGTTCACCTCGGGCTTCATCACCAACGGCCTGAATCCCAAGGCGACGCTGTTCTTCCTGTCGCTGTTCACTGTGGTCATCAACCCGCATACACCGTTGGCGGTACAGGCCGGTTACGGCGTATACCTGGCGGTCGCCACGGCCTTGTGGTTCTGCATGGTCGCCATGTTGTTCAGCCAGCAGCGGGTGCGCGCCGGTTTCGCCCGCATGGGCCACTGGTTCGACCGCACCATGGGCGCGGTGCTCGTGGCCATCGGCGTGAAGCTGGCGTTCACTGAGACGCATTGATCTGCGAGCGTATCCGTCCAGGCTGCGTGACGCGTGCAAATACTGGCTCAAGGCTAGTATTTGCCTGCTGAATAAATCATTCCTTTGGCTGATTTGATCCGTGTATAAGCGCTCTAGAGTGCTCACCTCCAGCCACGACTATGCAGTCAGAAAAAGGGATTCTTATGTTGCAGACTCGCGTTATTCCTCCTGCCGAAGGCGCTTATCAATACCCGCTGCTGATCAGGCGGCTGTTGATGTCCGGGGCCCGTTACGAGAAAACCCGCGAGATCGTCTACCGTGACCAGTTGCGCTACAACTATCCGACACTGGTCGAACGGGTCGCGCGGCTGGCCAATGTGCTGACCGAAGCCGGGGTCAAGGCGGGCGATACCGTCGCAGTGATGGATTGGGACAGCCATCGGTATCTGGAATGCATGTTCGCGATACCGATGATCGGCGCGGTGATCCATACGATCAACGTGCGCCTGTCGCCGGAGCAGATCCTCTACACCATGAACCATGCCGAGGACCGTTTCGTGCTGGTCAACAGCGAGTTCGTCGGGTTGTACCAGGCCATTGCCGGCCACCTGACCACGGTGGAAAAGACGCTGCTGCTGACCGACTTGCCGGAAAAGACCGCCGACCTGCCGAACCTGGTGGGTGAATACGAGCAACTGCTGGCCGCGGCGAGCCCCGTCTACGACTTCCAGGACTTCGACGAGAACTCGGTCGCCACCACCTTCTACACCACCGGCACCACGGGCAACCCCAAGGGGGTGTACTTCACTCACCGGCAGTTGGTGCTGCATACCCTGGGCGAGGCGACCATCATGGGGGCCATCGACAGTGTGCGGCTGCTGGGCTCCAATGACGTGTACATGCCCATCACGCCGATGTTCCATGTACATGCCTGGGGCCTGCCGTACGTGGCGACCATGCTCGGCCTCAAGCAGGTCTATCCCGGCCGGTACGATCCGGAATTCCTGGTCCAGCTGTGGCGCAATGAGAAGGTCACGTTCTCCCACTGCGTGCCCACCATCCTGCAAATGGTCCTCAACGCCAAGAGCGCCCAGGACGCCGATTTCGGCGGCTGGAAAATCGTCATCGGCGGCAGTGCCCTGAACCGTAGCCTGTATGAAGCCGCCAAGGCCAAGGGCATCCAGCTCACCGCCGCCTACGGTATGTCGGAAACCGGCCCCCTGGTGTCCTGTGCCCACCTGAACGACGAATTGATGGCCGGCAGCGAAGACGAGCGCATCACCTACCGGATCAAGGCCGGCGTACCGGGGCCCCTGGTGGAGGCGGCGATCGTCGATGCCGAGGGCCGCTTCCTGCCTGCCGACGGCGAGACCCAGGGGGAGCTGGTACTGCGGGCGCCCTGGCTCACCGAGGGTTATTTCAACGAGCCGCAGAAAGGCGCCGAGCTCTGGGCCGGTGGCTGGCTGCACACCGGTGACGTCGCCACGCTGGACGGCATGGGCTTCATCGACATCCGCGACCGTATCAAGGACGTGATCAAGACTGGCGGCGAATGGATCTCCTCCCTGGACCTGGAAGACCTCATCAGCCGTCACGTGGCGGTACGTGAAGTAGCAGTGGTGGGTATTCCGGATCCACAGTGGGGCGAGCGTCCGTTTGCCTTGCTGGTGATTCACGAAGGGCACCAGATCGGGGCTCGGGAGCTCAAGGATCACCTCAAGCCGTTCGTCGAGCAGGGGCACCTGAGCAAGTGGGCGATTCCGAGCCAGATTGCCCTTGTTACGGAAATTCCCAAGACCAGTGTCGGCAAGCTCGACAAGAAGCGCATCCGCGTCGATATCGTCGAATGGCAAAGCAACAACAGCACCTTCCTTTCCACGCTTTGAAGCGTTCCTGCCGTGCCCGAAAGGGCACGGCAGCCCCACCAAGCAAGCGCTTGCCTTGTCAAACCGGAAAAATCAGCCATCCTTGCGGTGCCGATATCTGTCGGCCTGGCGAAAGGACTGTTCCAGAGTGGTCGAGGGCTGCAAATCACACTTTAGAGGGATCAAGCCGTACTACCTGCTGGCTATAGTCCGCTCACGGATTTTTCAGGAACGGGGCGCACGCACGAAAGAGCGATGCGACTTCCGCGGGGTATCGGGGCGTTGCCGCGCCCAGGCCGTCGAAGTGTTCCTGGAACGTTCACTGCCATAACAATAAGCACATGGAGTAGCGTCGATGACCACAGCAACCACGTTCTGGCGCCGGGCAAAATTGCCTCTGGCGGTCAGTCTCGCCTCTTCGCTCGCCGGGCCGGCATTTGGCGTCAGCTTCAATATCGGTGAAATCGAAGGCCAGTTCGACTCGTCCCTGTCGGTGGGCGCAAGCTGGTCCACGGCCAAGCCCAACAGCGACCTGATTGGTGTCAACAACGGCGGCAAGGGGTTGTCGCAGACCTCCGATGACGGACACCTGAACTTCAAGCGTGGCGAAACCTTCTCGAAGATCTTCAAGGGCATCCACGACCTGGAACTCAAGTATGGCGATACCGGCGTGTTCGTACGCGGCAAGTACTGGTACGACTTCGAGCTGAAGGACGAAAACCGCCTGTACAAGGACATCAGCGACAGCAATCGCAAGGAAGGCGCCAAGTCTTCCGGCGGGCAGATCCTCGATGCGTTCGTCTATCACAACTACGCCATTGCCGATCAACCGGGCTCGGTGCGCCTGGGCAAGCAGGTGGTCAGCTGGGGTGAGAGTACCTTCATCCAGGGCGGCATCAACTCCATCAACCCGATCGACGTGTCCGCGTTCCGTCGTCCCGGTGCCGAGATCAAGGAAGGCCTGATCCCGGTCAACATGTTCTACGTGTCCCAGAGCCTGACCGATAACCTGTCGGCCGAGGCCTTCTACCAGATTGAATGGGACCAGACCGTGGTGGATAACTGCGGTACGTTCTTCTCCCAGCCCGATGTGATTGCCGATGGTTGCAATGACAACCTGCGGGTATTGAACAAACGCTCAAGCATTCCGTTTCCGGGTATTGTCCTCCCGATACTGGAAGGCCAAGGCGTCGACATCAACGAAGAAGGCGTGCTGGTGCGTCGCGGTCCGGACCGCGATGCCCGCGACAGCGGCCAATGGGGCGCGTCTCTGAAGTACATGTTCGAGCCGCTGGACACCGAGTTTGGCGCCTACTTCATGAACTACCACAGTCGTGCGCCGATCTTCAGTGCTACCGGTGCGCCGCAGTCGGTCTACAACAGCGCTCCGCTTTTTGGTCAGCTGGCGCCCCTGATCGTGGCGGGTAACTCGAATTATTTCGTCGAATATCCTGAAGACATCCGTTTGTATGGCCTGAGCTTCTCCACGACGCTGCCCACCGGTACGGCGTGGAGCGGTGAACTGAGCTACCGTCCGAATGCCCCGGTGCAATTGAGCACCACCGATATCCTGTTTGCCGGTGTCACCCCATTGCCCGGGCTCGGCAATGCCTCGGTGCTCCAAGGCACTCCGGGCCAGGACCTGCATGGCTATCGCCGCAAGGAAATCACCCAGTTCCAGACCACCTTCACCCACTTCCTCGATCAGGTCATGGGCGCCAGCCGCCTGACCCTGGTTGGTGAAGTCGGTGTCACTCACGTCGGTGGCCTGGAAAGCAAATCCGATGCTCGTTACGGTCGTGATCCGGTGTTCGGTCCAGGCCAGTTGCCCAACGGCTTCTGCAGCACGCTCAACTCTTCGACCGCCGCAGGTGGTGGCCAGACCGCCGCCAACGTGAACAGCAACTGCAACAACGACGGCTTCACCACCTCCACCTCCTGGGGCTACCGCGCTCGCGCCATCTGGGAATACCCGGACGTGTTCGCCGGTGTGAACCTCAAGCCCAACGTGGCCTGGTCCCATGACGTCAAAGGCTACTCGCCAGGCCCTGGCGGCAACTTCGAGGAAGGCCGCAAAGCTGTCAGCCTCGGTCTGGATGCCGAATACCAGAACACCTACAACGCGAGCCTGGCCTACACCAACTTCTTTGGTGGCGACTTCAGCACCGTTGACGATCGCGATTTCCTGGCGCTCAGCGTCGGCGTGACCTTCTAAGCACCGTATTTCAGGATGATCACTATGAAAATAACAAAGAGTCTGTTGCAGGTCGGTGCGTTGGGGCTTTCCCTGCTGGCCGCCAGCGTCATGGCGGCGGTGCCTGCCGCCGAAGCCGACAAACTGGGCAAGAGCCTGACGCCGATGGGCGCCGAGATGGCCGGCAATGCCGACGGTTCGATCCCAGCCTGGAAACCCATGGCCAAGAACGCCGGTTCCGTGGACAGCAAGGGTTTCCTGTCCGATCCGTTCGCCAGTGAAAAACCGTTGTTCACCATCACCGCGCAGAACGTCGACCAGTACAAGGACAAGCTCGCGCCGGGCCAGTACGCGATGTTCAAGCGCTACCCGGAAAGCTTCAAGATGCCGGTCTACCCATCCCATCGCGGTGCCACCGTTCCGGATGAGGTGTTCGCCTCCATCAAGAAGAATGCGGTCAACACCAAGCTGGTATCCGGTGGCAACGGCCTGGAGAACTTCGAGACGGCCATTCCGTTCCCGATTCCCCAGAGCGGCGTCGAAGTGATCTGGAACCACATCACCCGTTATCGCGGCGGCAGCGTGACCCGCCTGGTGACTCAGGCCACCCCGCAGCCCAACGGCTCCTACAGCCTGGTGTACTTCCGCGACCAGTTCGTGTTCCGCGACAAGATGAAGGACTTCGATCCAGCCAACCCCGGCAACATCCTGTTCTACTTCAAGCAGCAAGTGACCGCGCCGGCGCGCCTGGCCGGTGGTGTGCTGCTGGTGCACGAAACCCTCGACCAGGTGAAGGAACCTCGCTCGGCCTGGGTCTACAACGCCGGCCAGCGCCGTGTGCGCCGTGCGCCACAAGTGTCCTATGACGGCCCGGGGACCGCCGCCGACGGCCTGCGTACCTCCGACAACCTGGACATGTACAACGGTGCGCCGGATCGCTACGACTGGAAACTGGTAGGCAAGAAAGAGCTGTACATCGCCGCCAACAGCTACAAGATCGACTCGCCGCAACTCAAGTACGCCGACATCCTCAAGGCCGGCCACGTCAACCAGGACCTGGCGCGCTACGAGCTGCGTCGTGTCTGGCATGTGACCGCGACCCTGAAGGAAGGCCAGCGCCATATCTACGCCAAGCGTGACTTCTTCATCGATGAAGACACCTGGCAAGCCGCGGTGATCGATCATTACGACGGTCGTGGCCAGCTCTGGCGCGTCGCCGAGGCCCATGCCGAGAACTACTACGACAAGCAGGTGCCGTGGTACGCCCTGGAAACCCTCTATGACCTGCAGTCCGGGCGCTACCTGGCCCTGGGCATGAAGAACGAGGAGAAATCGGCCTACGACTTCGGCTTCACCGCCAGCACCGCCGACTTCACCCCGAACGCGCTGCGCCAGGACGGTATCCGCTAATCGCTTTACCCGAGGCCGCATCCTCGAAAAAACGCCCCGACTGGTTCGGGGCGTTTTTTTGTTGGGGCTAAACACAAATGAGCGGGTAAACACAACGTTGTGGCGCGGGGTTCATCCCCGTTGGGTCGCGAAGCGGCCCCTCAACCCGCCAACTCGAAGCGACAGATAGATGCCTTCAATCTTTGGGGCCGCTTCGCAGCACAACGGGGATGAACCCCTCGCCACAGAAGTCATGCCTGACGCGCCTTTCAAGTTGAATCGACGTGTAGTCTTTTTGTAGCCATTTGTAGCACTCCCTTCAATACCTTCCCGTTTACCGCTAGTCTGCGAAAATCTGCAACGCCGCCATCCGTAATTCAACAAGAGCCGGCCATGACTGATTTGTCTGCACCTGCACACTCTGACCGCGCAGCCATCGCGGTACGGGACGGGCGCTTCTACCGACCGCCGCTGCCCGATGGGCACGTCGCGCGTCCACGGTTGTGCGAGCGCTTGAGCGCGGGGCTCGGTGGTCGGTTGCTGCTGGTGAGTGCACCGGCGGGGTTCGGGAAAAGCTCCCTGGCCGTGGAGTTCTGCCAGAGCCTGCCGGCCCATTGGCAAAGCCTCTGGCTGGGTCTCAATACCCGCGATAGCGACCCGGGGCGTTTCCTGGAGCGGCTGCTCGAAGGGCTCCAGGCCTTTTTCCCCCAGTTGGGAGGCCGTGCGCTGGGGTTGCTGAAGATGCGTCAGCGCCACCAACCCTTCGCGTTCGAAGAGTGGCTCGACGGCCTGCTGGATGAACTGACCACCCACCTGTCGCCCTGCTTCCCCTTGCTGCTGGTGCTCGACGATTATCACCTGGCCCAGGGCGCCGTCCTGGATCGTTGCCTGCAGTTTTTCCTTAACCACCTGCCTGACGGATTACTGGTGCTGGTTACCAGCCGCCAGAGACCGGACTGGCATCTGGCGCGCCTGCGCCTGTCGCGGCAACTGCTCGAACTGAACGAGCAGGACCTGCGCCTGACTCACGACGAAGCCCAGATACTGCTCGAGCATCACAGTATTTCGTTGCGCGGCGAAGCCCTGGAGAATCTCATCCAGCGCAGCGAAGGCTGGGTGGCGGGGTTGCGTTTCTGGCTGCTGGCGGCCTCCGAAGCCGGCACCGAGGGCCGATTGCCCCAGGCGCTGCATGGCGGGGAAGGGCTGATCCGCGATTATCTGCTGGAGGAAGTGATCGACTGCCTGCCTGCCGATGTGCAGGCGTTCCTCTACGACACCGCGCCGCAGGAGCGCTTCTGCAGCGAGTTGTGCGACGCCGTGCGTGAAGCCCATGACAGCGCCGAGATCCTGCGCTACCTGGCGGCCCACCAGGTCTTTCTGGTGCCATTGGACGAACATGGTCGCTGGTATCGTTATCACCATCTGTTCTCCGATCTGCTGCGCAGCCGTCCCAGCGAGTCGGCCATGGTGCCCGCGGCCACCTTGCACCTGCGGGCCTGTCGCTGGTTCAACGCCCAGGGCCTGATCGACGAGGCCGTGGAACAGGCCTTGCGGGCAGGGCACCTGGACGTGGCGGCAAACCTGGTGCAGAACCTTTCGGAAGAGCAATTGCTGGCCGAGCAGAACGTCGGCATGTTGCTGCGCTGGAAAATGGACCTGCCGGACAGCCTGCTCATCAGTACGCCTCGGCTCATCGTGCTCTACAGCTGGGCGCTGGGGCTGGCCTGCCAACTGGATGCGGCCGAGGAGCTGGCCGCCCACTTGAGTCGTTTCCTGCCGGCGCCTTCGGCTACCGCGCAGAAGTCCATGCTTGCCCAGTGGCTGGCGCTGAGCGGTATCGTCGCCCGAGGGCGTGGGGATCGTGAGGCCACGGTGCGTTATTGCACCGAAGCCCTGGAGAGCCTGCCGCAAAAGCGCTATGGCCAGCGCCTGATGTGTCTGTCCACACTCTCGAACCTGGCGATTGCCGACGGCGACCTGTGGCGTGCACGCAACCTGAATCGCGATTCCCTGGAACTGGCGCAGCGGGTCGGCAACCCCTTGTTCGAAGCCCTGGCCCATTACGATCGCGCCCGGGTGCTGCAGGCCCGGGGGGAAATCGTGCGGGCACTGGATGAGGTGCGCCAGGGCCAGCAGCGCCTGCACAAGCTGTCGCCACAACGGCTGTATGCGGTGCGGGCGCGGTTGACCCTCTACGAGGGCTTCCTGCTGACCTTGCGCATGCAGCCCGAGGCCGGACTGACGCGGTTGCAGGCGGGCCTCACCGAAGCCCGCGCCTGTCGCGATATCAGCGTTTTGATTGGCCATTGCGTGATCGCAAGGGTCGAAGGCCATAACGGCGAGTTTGCCCGCGCTTTCGCCGAACTGGCCGAGGCCGAACGCCTGATGCATATCTGGGACGTTCCGCCGGTCTACTACCTGGCGATGATCACCCTGGTCAAATGCGAGCTCTGGCTGGCCCAGGGACGCACCGATCTCGCCGAGGCCTGGCTGTTGCGGTTGGGGCGGACCTACACGGGCGAGCGGGCCGCCGCGCCGCCGGAGTTCCATCCGCAATTGCCGTTGCATGTGGAATTGCAGCAGGCCGTACTGGAATCCATCCGGGGCCAACCGATGCTGGCCGAAGGGCGGCTCAATGCCTTGCTCGAACATGGCCAGCAGACCGGTCGGCAGATGCTCAGCGTGATGGCGCTGAACCAGAAAGTGGCGCTGCTGTTGAGCATCGGCCGCGAGCCGGCCGCTCGCAGTGCCCTGGCCCAGGCGTTCGACGCCGCCGCCGGCGGTGTGCTGCAACCGTTCCAATGGCTATTGGCCGAGGAACATCGGGACTGGCTGCGTGAGCAACTGCTGCACGCGCCGTCCACGCCCCTGTGCCAGAGCCTGCTGGAGCGCCTGCCGTCGGCGACGGCGCAAGCAGCCGATGCCCCGGCGCCTGTCGAAGCCCTCAGCGGCCGCGAGCGCGCGGTGTTGCAACTGATTGCCCGAGGCTGTTCGAACCAGGAAATCAGCGAGCAACTGTTCATTTCGCTGCACACCGTCAAGACCCACGCCAGCCACATCAACAGCAAGCTTGGCGTGGAGCGGCGTACCCAGGCCGTGGCGCGGGCGAAGGAGTTGGGGTTGCTGGGCTGAGTGTGTTCCAGGCTCTGTACGAAAACTGCCTGCGCGACGATCATGCTGCGTTGAAAACAGGCTCATGCGCGAGTCCGATCGGAATGCTCATCTACAATCAGTCAACTCCGCTTTCTTGTCGGTTTTCGCCATGCCTGATTACCGCTTGGCGACGTTTCGTATAGAGCCTGATGATGTCGAGAGGCTCCGTGGCGATAACGGCCAGGGGCAGTAGAGGAATGAATCGATGTTACCCAGCTGCAAGACCATTCAATCTCCCGTGGGTCAACTGATCCTCGTGGCCCGGGAGACGAAACTGGCCGCCGTCCTGTGGGAAAACGAACGACTCAACCGCGTGCGCCTGGGGCCCCTGGAAGAAGACAGCCAGCACCCGGTGCTCAAGGAAACCGAACGCCAGCTCATGGAGTATTTCGCCGGCCAGCGTCGCCGTTTCGAGCTGGAGCTGGACTTTGCCGGTACGGATTTCCAGGTGCGGGTCTGGCAGGCGCTGCTGGGCATTCCTTTTGGCGAAACCCGCAGTTACCGCGACATCGCCATCCAGATCGGCCAACCGACCGCCGTGCGGGCGGTGGGCGCCGCCAATGGCCGCAATCCCATCTCGATCATCGCACCGTGCCACCGTGTCATCGGCACTTCCGGCAGTCTCACCGGTTTCGCCGGCGGGCTCGCCGCCAAGCAGTTGCTGCTCAGCCTCGAGGGCCAGCAAACCCTGCAACTGGCGTTCTGAGCCGGCCGCTGCGCGAGCTCAAGAAAAAGCCCGCCGGGATCACAGGATCGGGGCGGGCTTTTTCGTGTCGCTGCCTGATTACTTTTTCAAGCCGTAATGCTCATCGAGCATGCCGGGGGAGTTGGGCGCCTTGGGCGCGTAGTCCCGTGGCGGTTCCTGAACCTCTCGTGGCGGGGTCAGGCGTTCCCGGGGAGCCTGTCCTGCATCGGCGTGCAGGGCGGCCAGCAGGCGTTGGCGAGTCTGCTCGTCCAGGGCCAGGCGGTTGGCGCCCTCGGACAGGTGATCCTGGACATCCTGGTAGCTCTGGGTGAGTTTCTTCACCAGGGCAGCGGTGCTGTTGAAGTGAGTGACCACTTCATTCTGATAACTGTCGAAACGTTCCTGGATGTCGTCCAGCTGGCGTTGCGTGCTGTTGGGCACCGCATTGGGCAGCAGTCGGGCAAGCAGGAATCCAATGGCGACACCGGCGACCAGGGCAAGAGTCGGCAACAACCAAACTAAGAGCGAGTGTTCCACGAGTCCTTCCTCTATAAACGGCTTTGCTTTACGTTAACGGCTCGGACCTGCGCTGTATACCGCGAAGAACATCGCAATCATGCCAGGCACAGACTTTTAGCTAGACGAGTCGACCCAATTCGGGGTCACGGAGTTCTTTCCCTTGCTTATGCGCGAAACCCCTGTAGTCATCGATGGCCCAGTGGGCCAACTGGAAGCCTTGTACCTGGACAGCGAGGCGCCCCGCGGCCTGGCGCTGATCTGCCACCCGAACCCGGTGCAGGGCGGGACCATGCTCAACAAAGTGGTGTCGACCCTGCAGCGCACCGCCCGGGATGCCGGCCTGGTTACCTTGCGTTTCAATTATCGTGGCGTTGGCGCCAGCGCCGGCAGCCACGACATGGGCACCGGCGAAGTGGACGATGCCCAGGCTGCGGCGGCGTGGCTGCGGGAAAAACACCCTGACTTGCCCCTGACCCTGTTCGGTTTTTCCTTCGGCGGCTTCGTCGCTGCCAGCCTTGGCGGACGGCTCGAAGCCCAGGGCCAGTCGCTCAAGCACCTGTTCATGGTGGCCCCGGCGGTGATGCGCCTGGATGAACAGTCGCCCCTGCCGACCGGCGGTGCGTTGACCGTGATCCAGCCGGAAGACGACGAAGTGGTCGAGCCCCGCCTGGTCTACGAATGGTCCGATGCGCTCCAACGCCCCCATGAGCTGCTGAAAGTGGCAGAATGCGGACACTTTTTTCATGGCAAGCTGACCGATCTCAAGGATCTTCTCCTGCCGCGCCTCTCGAACTGACAGCAGCCTGACAAGCGATAACCCATGACCACTCGTACCCGCATCCTGACCGGCATCACCACCACCGGCACCCCGCACCTGGGCAACTACGCTGGCGCCATCCGCCCGGCGATCCTTGCCAGCCGCGACAGCAATGCCGATTCGTTCTACTTCCTGGCGGATTACCATGCCCTGATCAAGTGCGATGATCCGCTGCGCATCCAGCGCTCGCGCCTGGAGATCGCCGCGACCTGGCTGGCCGGCGGCCTGGATGTGAACCGCGTGACCTTTTATCGCCAGTCCGATATTCCCGAGATCCCGGAACTGACCTGGTTGCTGACCTGCGTCGCCGCCAAGGGCCTGCTCAACCGCGCCCATGCGTACAAGGCCTCGGTGGACAAGAACGTCGAGGCCGGTGAAGACCCGGACGCCGGCATCACCATGGGCCTGTACAGCTATCCGGTGCTGATGGCCGCCGACATTCTGATGTTCAATGCTCACAAGGTGCCGGTCGGTCGTGACCAGATCCAGCACGTTGAAATGGCCCGGGACATCGGCCAGCGCTTCAATCACCTGTTCGGCCAGGGCAAGGAGTTCTTCACCCTGCCCGAGGCACTGATCGAGGAGAGCGTCGCCACGCTGCCGGGCCTGGACGGTCGCAAGATGTCCAAGAGCTACGACAACACCATCCCTCTGTTCAGCAGCGCCAAGGACATGAAAGAGGCGATCTCGCGGATCGTCACCGACTCCCGCGCCCCGGGCGAAGCGAAGGATCCGGACACCTCGCACTTGTTCACGTTGTTCCAGGCGTTCGCCACCCCGGAGCAGGCCGCCGAGTTCCGTAGCGAGCTGTTGCAGGGCCTGGGTTGGGGCGAGGCCAAGAACCGTCTGTTCCTGCTGCTGGACGAACAGTTGGGGGAGTCCCGCGAGCGTTATCACCAGTTGATCGAGCGTCCGGCGGACCTGGAAGACCTCCTGCAACTGGGCGCGAAGAAAGCCCGGGCCGTGGCGACGCCGTTCCTCAACGAACTGCGCGAAGCCGTCGGCCTGCGTTCGTTCGTCAGCCAGGTCCAGGTGGCCGCCAGCACGAAGAAGAAAGCCGCCAAGGCTGCGCGCTTCGTCAGCTTCCGCGAAGACGACGGCAGCTTCCGCTTCCGGTTGCTGGCGGCCGATGGCGAGCAATTGCTGTTGTCTCGTCATTTTGCCGATGGCAAGACGGCCGGCCAGGCCACCAAGCAACTGCAATCCGGCCAACCCTTGGACGTGCGCAGCGAGGCATTGGCCTTCAGTGTCTGGCTCGAAGGTGAATGCGTGGCAGACAGCCCGGCGTTCGCGGACGAAGCCGCCCGGGATGCCGCCATCGAGGCGCTGCACGTTGCGCTGACACCCGCGCAGGACTGATTCGAAGCACCACCCGACCATCGGCCCGAATAAGGGCCGATTGCCATTCCTCGGGGCCGTCGCTACAGTGGCTGCCCGTTTTTGTTGCCTTGCTAACGAATATGACACCCCTAGAACGATATCAAGCTGATCTGAAACGCCCGGAGTTCTTCCACGACGCAGCCCAGGAAACGGCAGTGCGGCACTTGCAGCGCCTGTACGATGACTTGATCGCCGCGTCGAACAACAAGCCGGGCTTGTTGGGCAAACTGTTCGGCAAGAAGGAGCAGGCACCGGTCAAGGGCCTGTACTTCTGGGGTGGCGTGGGCCGTGGCAAGACCTACCTGGTGGACACATTCTTCGAAGCGCTGCCGTTCAAGGAAAAGACCCGGACGCACTTCCACCGCTTCATGAAGCGGGTGCACGAAGAAATGAAGACCCTGGGCGGCGAGAAGAACCCCCTGACCATCATCGCCAAGCGTTTTGCCAGCGAAACACGGGTGATCTGCTTCGACGAATTCTTTGTCTCCGATATCACCGATGCCATGATCCTCGGCACCTTGATGGAGGAGTTGTTCAAGAATGGCGTGACCCTGGTCGCCACCTCCAACATCGTGCCGGACGGCCTCTACAAGGACGGCCTGCAGCGAGCGCGCTTCCTGCCGGCCATTGCGCTGATCAAGGAACACACGGAAATCGTCAACGTCGACAGCGGCGTCGACTATCGCCTGCGTCATCTCGAGCAGGCGGAACTGTTCCATTACCCCCTGGACGCCGCTGCCGAAGAAAGCCTGCGCAAGAGCTTCCGTGCCCTGACACCGGAATGCACCCAGGCGGTCGAAAACGACGTGCTGATCATCGAGAATCGCGAGATCCGTGCCATTCGCACCTGTGACGACGTGGCCTGGTTCGACTTCCGCGAGCTGTGCGACGGCCCTCGTAGCCAGAACGACTACATCGAACTGGGCAAGATCTTCCATGCCGTGCTGCTCAGTGGCGTCGAACAGATGAGCGTCACCACCGACGACATCGCTCGCCGCTTCATCAACATGGTGGACGAATTCTACGATCGCAACGTCAAGTTGATCATCTCGGCCGAAGTCGAACTCAAGGACCTCTACACCGGCGGTCGCCTGACCTTCGAATTCCAGCGGACCCTGAGTCGCCTGCTGGAAATGCAATCCCACGAGTTCCTGTCGCGGGCGCACAAGCCGTAGGGTGATTCGGAAAACAAGAAAGGCCTGCGATCGCAGGCCTTTTTTGTGCGCGCCAGATCAGCAGTTCACGGATAACCCTGTGGCAGCGAGCTTGCTCGCGCTGGCGTCTTGTCAGTCAACATCAGTGCTGCCGAACCATCGCCATCGCGAGCAAGCTCGCTCCCACAGGGAATCGTTGCCAAGCCCTCGGCCTACGCCGCCTGCTGGAACTGCTGGCGATACTGATTCGGCGACAGGTCGGTGTGTTGTCGGAACAGCCGCGCGAAAAAGCTCGCATCGTCGTAGCCCACTTCATAGCTGATGGTCTTGATGCTCTTGCGGCTACCGGACAGCAGGCCCTTGGCGGTCTCTATTCGCAGCCGCTGCAGGTAATGCAGCGGTTTGTCCCCGGTGGCGGTCTGGAAGCGACGCATGAAGTTGCGAATGCTCATGCCATGTTCCCGGGCGACGTCCTCGAAGCGGAACTTGTCGGCGAAGTGTTCTTCGAGCCATTGCTGGATCTGCAGGATGATCACATCCTGATGCAGCTTCTGGCCACCGAAGCCGATGCGGCCCGGCGAATAGTTGCGCTGCACTTCATACAGGATGTCCCGTGCCACGGCCTGGGCCACGTTGGCGCCGCAGAAGCGTTCGATGAGATAGATGTACAGGTCGCAGGCCGACGTCGTGCCGCCGGCGCAGAACAGATTGTCGGCATCGGTCAGGTGCTTGTCCTGGTTCAGGTGCACCTGGGGAAAACGTTCCTTGAACGCGTTGAAGAAGCGCCAGTAGGTGGTGGCTTCCTTGCCGTCGAGCAATCCGGCTTCGGCCAGCCAGAAAACCCCGGTGGCTTCGCCGCACAGCACCGCGCCGCGGGCATGTTGCTCCCGCAGCCAGGGCAGGATCTGAGGGTAGCGCTGGCAAAGGCTGTCAAAATCATCCCAGAACGCGGGCAGGATGATCACATCGGTGTTTTCCAGGCCTCCGTCCACCGGGATGATCACATCGCTGAAGCTGTTCACCGGCTTGCCGTCGGGGCTGACCAGGCGGATTTCAAATGCCGGGGTCAGGCCTTGGCCCAGTTGTTTGCCATAGCGCAGGCTGGCCAGATGGAAAAAATCCTTGGCTTGCATGAGAGTGAAGGCGAAGACCCGGTCGATAGCCAGGATGCTGACGCGCCGCAAGGGCGTGGAGACGTGCTTGGACATAATTCATCTTTATTTTTATAGGGGATAGTGGTCACCAGACGGCTGGATCGTCTTATTTTTTGTCGGATGTGTCCAGTGTCTTGTCACTCCCCGCAGGCTTAGGCTCTGTGGGATAACCACATCCAACAATAACGAAAGGTGCGTCATGATCCCAAGAACCCTGTTCAGTCCCGAGCACGAATTGTTCCGTGACAGCGTACGAACCTTCCTTGAAAAAGAAGCCGTGCCCTACCACAGCCAGTGGGAAAAACAGGGTCATATCGACCGCCAGCTCTGGAACAAGGCGGGGGAGGCGGGCATGTTGTGTTCCCATCTCCCCCAGGCTTATGGCGGGCTGGAGGCGGACTTTCTCTACAGCGCGGTGGTGATCGAGGAAATCGGCCGCCTGGGCCTGACGGGCATCGGTTTCTCACTGCACTCGGACATAGTCGCGCCTTACATCCTGCATTACGGCAGCGAAGCGTTGAAGCACAAGTACCTGCCGAAACTGATCTCCGGCGAGATGGTCACGGCCATCGCCATGACCGAGCCGGGCGCCGGTTCCGACCTGCAAGGGGTGAAGACCACGGCCGTGCTGGACGGGGATGAGTATGTCCTCAACGGCTCGAAAACCTTCATCACCAATGGCTTCCTGGCCGACCTGGTGATCGTGGTCGCCAAGACTGACCCGAAGGCCGGCGCCAAGGGCACCAGCCTGTTTCTGGTGGAGTCGGGCACGCCTGGCTTCGAAAAAGGCAAGCGCCTGGAAAAGGTCGGAATGAAGGCCCAGGACACATCGGAACTGTTTTTCCAGGATGTCCGCGTGCCGAAGGAAAACCTGCTCGGGCAGGCTGGAATGGGTTTCGCCTACTTGATGCAGGAGCTGCCCCAGGAGCGCCTCACTGTCGCCATCGGCGGCCTGGCCTCGGCCGAAGCCGCGCTGCAGTGGACGCTGGACTACACCCGCGAGCGCAAGGCGTTCGGTAAATCCATTGCAGACTTCCAGAACACCCGTTTCAAGCTCGCGGAAATGGCCACCGAAATCCAGATCGGCCGGGTTTTCGTCGATCGCTGCCTGGAATTGCACCTGCAAGGCAAGCTCGACGTGCCGACCGCGGCGATGGCCAAGTACTGGGGCACCGATCTGCAATGCAAGGTGCTCGACGAGTGCGTGCAGTTGCATGGCGGCTACGGCTTCATGTGGGAATACCCGATTGCCCGTGCGTGGGCCGATGCCCGGGTGCAGCGGATCTATGCAGGGACCAATGAAATCATGAAGGAGATCATTGCGCGGTCGCTTTGATGCGGTGGTGAGCCTGGGTTCGCTATCGCGAGCAAGCTCGCTCCCACAAGGGTTCTGTGCTGATCACAATGTGATCATACACAAATCGCCTGTGGGAGCGAGCTTGCTCGCGATGGGGCCTATGAATCAATCAAGGCGCCGGGTTCGGCTGATCCTTGTGGATCGCCTCGATCCCCGCCAGCACCTCGTCCGACAGCTTCAGGTCGAGGCTTTCGATGTTGCTGTCCAGTTGCTCCAGGGTGGTGGCGCCAATGATGTTGCTGGTCACGAACGGCTGTTGGGTGACGAACGCCAGCGCCATCTGAGCCGGGTCCAGGCCATGCTCGTGGGCCAGCGCCACGTACCGGCTGCACGCGGCTTCCGATTGAGGGTTGAAATAGCGTGTGAAACGGCTGTAGAGGGTCAAACGACCCTTGGCCGGCCGTGCGCCGTTCTCATATTTGCCCGACAGGAAGCCAAACGCCAAGGGTGAGTAGGCCAGCAGGCCGCACTGTTCACGAATGGCAATTTCTGCAAGGCCGACTTCGAAGCTGCGGTTGAGCAGGTTGTACGGATTCTGGATCGACACCGCGCGCGGCCAGCCACGGGCTTCGGCCAGGGCAAGGAATTTCATGGTGCCCCAGGGTGTTTCGTTGGACAGGCCGATATGCCGGATCTTGCCGGCCCGCACCTGTTCGTCCAGGGCCTCGAGGGTTTCTTCCAGTGGCGTGAAGTTTTCATCGGCCTTGTGCTGGTAGCCCAGTTGCCCGAAGAAATTGGTGCTGCGCTCAGGCCAGTGCAGTTGGTAGAGGTCGATCCAGTCGGTCTGCAGGCGCTTGAGGCTGGCGTCCAGCGCCTGGACGATGTGCTGGCGGTTGTGCTTGAGGTTCTTGTCGCGGATGTAGTCGATGGTGTTGCCGGGACCGGCGATCTTGCTCGCCAGGATCCAGTCGGCGCGGTCGCCGCGGCTCTTGAAGTAGTTGCCGATGTAGCGTTCGGTGGTGGCGTAGGTGTCGGCTTTCGGCGGGACCGGATACATCTCGGCGGTGTCGATGAAATTGATGCCGGCACCCTTGGCGCGTTCGATCTGGGCAAAGGCCTCGGCTTCGCTGTTCTGTTCACCCCAGGTCATGGTTCCGAGACACAGGGCGCTTACGTTCAGATCGGTACGGCCTAGCTGGCGATAGTCCATCGGGGGCTCCTCGGGCAAAGCAAGCATAAAAGCAGGTTGAATTATTTTTCGCAATCTGCATAATTGCGCACCTCTTTCTGCAGTGGAAGTGATGCCCCGCCGCCGAAGAATCTTGCCGTTGAACGGACGCGCCGACCCGAGCCCCCGAAAGCGTCTGTATCCGGCTGCCTTTGACTTGTCAAAGTACGCACTATTCAGTAAGATCCGCCGTCTAATTTACAGGGCGGCCCCTGAGGCTATAAAGAATGAAAACTTTTACTGCTAAACCGGAAACAGTAAAGCGCGACTGGTTCGTCGTCGACGCTGCTGGTCAGACCCTGGGTCGTCTGGCCACCGAAATCGCGAGCCGTCTGCGTGGCAAGCACAAGCCTGAGTACACTCCTCACGTCGACACCGGTGACTACATCGTTGTGATCAACGCCGAGCAGGTACGTGTGACGGGTGCCAAGACCTCTGACAAGATGTACTACTCCCACTCCGGTTTTCCTGGTGGCATCAAGTCGATCAACTTTGAAAAGCTGATCGCCAAAGCCCCTGAGCGCGTGATCGAGACCGCGGTTAAAGGCATGCTGCCTAAGAACCCGCTGGGTCGCGACATGTATCGTAAGCTGAAGGTTTATGCGGGCGCTGCTCACCCTCATACTGCTCAGCAGCCCCAAGAACTGAAGTTTTAACGGAATAGTTCATTATGTCGGCGACTCAAAATTACGGCACTGGCCGTCGCAAGACTGCAACCGCACGCGTTTTCCTGCGTCCGGGCACTGGCAACATCTCCATCAACAACCGCTCCCTGGATAACTTCTTCGGCCGCGAGACTGCTCGCATGGTCGTTCGCCAGCCGCTGGAACTGACCGAGACCATCGAGAAATTCGATATCTACGTCACTGTCATCGGTGGTGGTGTAAGTGGTCAGGCTGGCGCCATCCGTCACGGCATCACTCGTGCCCTGATGGACTACGACGAAACTCTGCGCAGCCCACTGCGCAAAGCCGGCTTCGTTACTCGCGATGCTCGCGAAGTTGAACGTAAGAAAGTCGGTCTGCGTAAAGCGCGTAAGCGTCCTCAGTACTCGAAGCGTTAATTCGTCTTCGCGTTCAAAAAAACGCCCAGTTCCATACGGAGCTGGGCGTTTTTTTATGGGCAAAATAATTTGCTGTGACAACTTGCCACATCCGTAGAGCCCCTATACTACAAGGCTTGGCGGTATGACCGCTCGGTAATTACCTTGTCAGAATTGGGGGTTTTCATTACCATTCGGCAAAATTTTTATAAGTTCAGATTTTTACTTAGTAGACGCCTGATTCAACAGGCCACAAAGCTGATGGGAGAGGACTGAATGAGCAATGACGGCGTGAATGCAGGCCGGCGTCGCTTCCTGGTAGCAGCCACATCCGTGGTGGGTGCTGCAGGAGCGGTGGGGGCTGCGGTCCCGTTCGTGGGGTCATGGTTTCCCAGCGCCAAGGCGAAAGCTGCCGGCGCACCGGTGAAAGTGAATGTCAGCAAGATCGAGCCAGGCCAGCAGATGATTGCTGAGTGGCGCGGCCAGCCGGTGTTCATCGTCCGCCGTACGGAGGAAATCCTGGGGAATCTGAAAAAGATCGAGGGTCAGTTGTCCGACCCATCCTCCAAGAACTCGGTCCAACCGGAATACGTCAACCCTGAAACGCGTTCGATCAAGCCGGAAGTCCTGCTGCTGATCGGTATCTGTACGCACCTGGGTTGCTCGCCAACGTTCCGTCCCGAAGTGGCCCCTGCCGACCTGGGCAAGGATTGGGTCGGCGGCTATTTCTGCCCTTGCCACGGCTCCCATTACGACCTGGCCGGTCGCGTCTACAAGTCGCAACCCGCACCTCTGAACCTGCCAGTTCCCCCGCATTCCTATGAGACCGATGACATCATTGTCGTTGGCGTCGATACGGAGAAAGCGTGATGAGCAAATTAATGGATTGGTTCGATGCGCGCTTTCCCGCGACCAAAATGTGGGAAGACCATCTCAGCAAGTACTACGCCCCGAAGAACTTCAACTTCTTCTACTTCTTTGGCTCCCTGGCACTGCTCGTTCTGGTCAACCAGATCGTTACCGGTGTCTGGCTGACCATGAGCTACACCCCGTCGGCGGAAGAGGCGTTTGCCTCCGTCGAGTACATCATGCGCGACGTCGAGTACGGCTCGATCCTGCGTCTGCTGCACTCCACCGGGGCCTCGGCATTCTTCATCGTGGTCTACCTGCACATGTTCCGCGGCCTGCTCTACGGTTCGTACCAGAAGCCTCGTGAGCTGGTGTGGGTCTTCGGCATGCTGATCTACCTGGCGCTGATGGCCGAGGCCTTCATGGGCTACCTGCTGCCGTGGGGCCAGATGTCTTACTGGGGTGCCCAGGTGATCATCTCGCTGTTCGGTGCGATTCCTGTCATCGGCGACGACCTGACCCAGTGGATCCGTGGCGACTACCTGATCTCGGGTATCACCTTGAACCGCTTCTTCGCCCTGCATGTGGTGGCCCTGCCGATCGTGATCCTCGGCCTGGTGGTGCTGCACATCCTGGCGCTGCATGAAGTCGGTTCGAACAACCCTGACGGCGTGGATATCAAGAAACTCAAGGACGAAAACGGCGTACCGCTGGATGGCATTGCCTTCCACCCGTACTACACCGTGAAGGATATCGTCGGCGTGGTGGTGTTCCTGTTCATCTTCTGCTCCATCGTGTTCTTCTTCCCGGAAATGGGCGGTTACTTCCTGGAGAAACCGAACTTCGAGCAGGCGAACGCCTTCAAGACGCCTGAGCACATCGCTCCCGTCTGGTACTTCACACCGTTCTACGCGATTTTGCGGGCGGTTCCGGACAAGCTGCTGGGGGTCATTGCCATGGGTGCGGCCATCGCGGTGCTGTTCGTGCTGCCGTGGCTGGACCGCAGTCCGGTCAAGTCGATGCGATACAAAGGCTGGCTGAGCCGGATCTGGCTCGTGGTGTTCTGCATCTCGTTCGTGATCCTGGGCGTGCTGGGCGTATTGGCGCCAACGCCGGGTCGTACGTTGCTGTCGCAGGTCTGCACCTTCCTGTACTTCGCCTACTTCATTCTGATGCCTTTCTATACCAGGCTCGAGAAGACCAAACCGGTTCCGGAAAGGGTGACTGGCTGATGAAAAAACTATTCGCTGTATTGATTCTCGCTGCCATGCCTGTCCTGTCCTTCGCGGCCGAACACGGCGGACCAGAACTGGAAAAAGTCGACATCGACGTTTCCGATAAGGCCGCCATGCAGGACGGTGCCCGTACTTTCGCCAACTACTGCATGGGCTGCCACAGTGCCAAGTTCCAGCGTTACGAGCGCGTGGCCAACGACCTGGGCATCCCTCATGAGTTGATGCTGGAGAAGCTGGTGTTCACCGGCGCCAAGTTGGGCGACCACATGAACATCGGCATGCAGCCGGCAGACGCCAAGACCTGGTTCGGCGCCGCGCCGCCCGACCTGACCCTGGTCGCTCGCGTGCGTGGGACCGACTGGCTCTATGGCTACCTGCGTTCGTTCTATGAAGATCCGGCGCGTCCATGGGGCGTGAACAACAAGGTCTTCCCGAACGTGGGCATGCCGAACGTCCTGGTTGGCCTGCAGGGTCGCCAGGTCGTGGGCTGCAAGCAGGTCCAGATCGTCGAGGACGGCAAGAAGCAATTCGACCCGCTGACCGGCACTGCCTTGACCCATGAGGCTTGTGACCAGTTGACGATCCTGCCCAATACCGGCAGCCTCACTCCCGAGCAGTTCGATGAGAAGGTCAAGAATCTGGTAACCTTCCTGGCTTACTCGGCGAACCCGGTGAAGCTGGAGCACCAGCGCATTGGTACCTACGTGTTGCTGTACCTGGCGTTCTTCTTCGTATTCGCCTATCTGCTCAAGCGTGAATACTGGAAAGACGTACATTGATAAAGCTGTAAGCCGTTGCTGTTAATCGTGCGCGCCCAAGGGCGTCTCTGAAGGTGTAACGAGCCTGGTTGGCCAGGTGTTACGGGAGACGCCCTCTGGGCGCGCTCGTTTTTCCGTTTTTCAAGAATTTCAACAAGCGAGGAGGATCGCCATGGGCGTGACCAATCGGTTGGCCTGTTACTCCGACCCCGCCGACCACTATTCCCACCGGGTACGTATCGTACTGGCAGAGAAAGGTGTCAGCGCCGAGATCATTTATGTCGAGGCGGGTCGTCAACCGCCAAAGCTGATCGAGGTGAACCCTTACGGTAGCCTGCCTACGCTGGTCGATCGTGACCTGGCGTTATGGGAGTCGACCGTGGTGATGGAATATCTGGATGAGCGTTATCCGCATCCACCCTTGCTGCCGGTGTACCCTGTCGCTCGTGCGAACAGCCGTCTGCTGATTCATCGTATCCAGCGCGACTGGTGCGGATTGGTGGACCTGATCCTGGATCCGCGAACCAAGGAGTCGGATCGGGTGGTCGCGCGCAAGGAGTTGCGCGAAAGCCTGACAGGCGTATCGCCGCTGTTCATCGACAAACCGTTTTTCCTCAGTGAGGAACAAAGTCTGGTGGATTGCTGCCTATTGCCCATACTCTGGCGTTTGCCGATTCTGGGTATCGAACTGCCGCGGCCCGCCAAGCCGCTGCTTGATTATATGGAGCGCCAATTCGCGCGTGAGACGTTCCAGGCAAGCCTGTCTGGTGTCGAGCGCGACATGCGCTGAGGCTTAGGGAGCCGCTATGAACTCCAGTCGACCTTATCTGGTCCGCGCGCTCTATGAGTGGATTGTGGACAACGATTGCACCCCGCATATGCTGGTCAACGCCGAGTATCCTTCGGTGCAGGTGCCGCAGGGTTTTGCCAGTGATGGGCAGATTGTCCTCAACGTTTCGCCGGCCGCCGTGCGCCATCTGCACATGGACAACGACGCCGTAAGTTTCGAAGGGCGCTTTGGTGGTGTGCCGCACACGCTGTATGTGCCTATTGCTTCGATCCTCGGGATTTACGCCCGGGAGAATGGCCAGGGCATGGTGTTCGAGTTGGAAGCGCCATTGGATGGCGAGGATGAGTATGAGGCGGATGATGACTTGCCGCCGGATGACGAGCCGCCGCGGCCTAGTGGGCGGCCTAGTCTTAAGGTGGTGAAGTAGGGTTTTGTGTGTAGATCCGTTTCTGCGGTAACGGCTGCTTACGGTTCCGCCCTTACGGCGGGTCACTTTTGGCAGACGCCCCAAAAGTAACCAAAAGGTCTGTGCCCAGTGGTGGGGCAAAGCGCTTTTGGTTACTTTTGGCGCTTTTCCAAAAGTGACCCGCCGTCAGGGCGGAACCCTAAGCAGCCGTTACCGCAGAAACGGATATACACACAAACCAACCCCCCCAAAAAAAACGGCACTTCCCCATCTGAAGAAGCACCGTTTTCCAGCCAAGCCAAGCCAAGCCAAGCGCAGCATCAAGAACCGCAACTGCCCTCAGTCAATATACTCAAACAACTTAACGATCTTCTGCACCCCGGAAACTCCCTGCACCAGATTGGTCGCCTGGGCGGCCTCTTGCTTGGTCAGCAGACCCAGCAGATAAACAATACCGTTCTCGGTCACGACCTTGATGCGCGAGCCTGGAATACTGGCATCGGTGAGCATCTGGGTCTTGATCTTGGTGGTCAGCCAGGCGTCGTTCTGGCGCGCCAGCAGCGAGGAGGGTGGCAGGACCTGCAACTCGTTATGGACGGTCTTGACCCGTTGCACAGCGCTGGCGGCTTGCTCGGCCTTGGCCTTGAGGTCCTCCCTCGGGGTCTGGCCGGCCAGCAGCACGACACCGTTGAAGCTGGTGACGACGATATGCGAGTTGTTGTCCAGGTCCGGGTCGGCCTTGGCGATGTTCACGCCGGCCTTGGTTTCGATCAGAGAGTCGTCGATCTTGCTGCCGAAGGTGCGGGTGCCGCGGTCGTCTTCAATCGGCTTCTCCCGGCTGGCGTTCACCACCGATGTGCAGCCGCTGATGCCGAGGCACAGGGTCAGGGCCAGAAGGCCAAGGCGATTAGGGGTCATTCTTCACTCCCGAACAGTTGGCTGTCGATCAAGTCGCAGAGACAGTGGATCGCCAGCAGGTGGACTTCCTGGATACGTGCGGTGACATTGGCCGGTACGCGAATCTCGACGTCCTCGGGCAAGAGCAGTGATGCCATGCCGCCGCCATCGCGTCCGGTCAATGCTACGACAATCATTTCGCGATCATGTGCGGCCTGGATCGCCTGAATAATGTTGGCCGAGTTACCGCTGGTGGAGATCGCCAGCAATACATCGCCAGGCTGGCCCAGGGCGCGGATCTGTTTGGAGAAGACTTCGTTGTAGCTGTAGTCGTTGGCGATGGAGGTGATCGTCGAGCTGTCGGTGGTCAGGGCGATGGCCGGCAGGCTCGGGCGCTCGCGCTCGAAGCGATTGAGCAGCTCCGACGAGAAGTGCTGGGCGTCGCCGGCCGAGCCGCCGTTGCCGCACGACAACATCTTGCCCTCGTTGAGCAGGGCGTTGACCATCACCTGGCTGGCTTGCTCGATGTGCGGTGCAAGTACGTCCATCGCCTGCTGCTTGGTGTCGATACTGGCCTGAAAAAGCTGGCGGATTCGCGATTGCATGTCCATCTGTGTGACCTTAAGTAGCGCGACTTATCGGCACAGGCGTGTGCGGCGCGCAAAGCAAAGAGCAAAAATTGAATGAAGGTGTCCGGCCCGGTTCGTCATGACGTTGGCGTTCAACTGTCGAAGGCGTTCTGTAGCCAGTTCAACTGATCGGCGTTGCTGTCGATGGCAACCACGTCGAAACGACAGGGGTGATCGGCCCATTGAGATTCGCATTGCAGAAAATACTGCGCGGCGAATATCAGCTTCTGGCGCTTGCGCGCGTCGATGCTGTCGAGGGCGCCACCCCATTGGGTGTTTTTTCTGTAGCGGACTTCGACAAATACTACTGTATCGCCATCAAGCATGACCAGATCAAGCTCGCCGCGTTTACACAACCAGTTCTGCGCCACCAGGCGCAGACCGTGTTGCTGGAGATGCGCGAGGGCGAGGCCCTCGGCATTCCGACCGCTTTGCTGGCGTGATCGCTCGGGCATCAGCGCTGAGTGTCCGGCAGGCGCTGCACTTGACCGTTGACGAACTCGGCCCAGGGCAGTTGCCGCTGGATCCGCTGGGATTGCGACACCGCCAGGCTACCCGACAGGCCTTCGATACGGCTGTCCGGCAGGGTCTTGAGCTGACCCAGGCGTGGCGCCAGGCGGTAGGCATCCGCGCCCATCGCGTACAACCGGCCCAGGCTGCCGCCGGCCTGGGGCCATTGTGCGGTGACCTGCTTGCGCAGCGGGTCGTTGGCATCGAGCAGCCACGGGGTTTCGCAGAAACGGATACCGTTCATGTCGTTGTACTGGTTCTGGTCGCCGCTGGCACTGAACACCTGGGACGTTGCGTAGACCGGCACGTCGCCAGCGTATTGGAAGTTCAGGGTCGGCTTGATCTGCTGGGCCTGTTGCGGAGTCGAGGCCAGGAAAATGAATTCGATGTCCTGGCGACGGGACGGCTGGGCCGCAACCGTGGTGCCCACGGTGCTCTGCAGGCTCTTGGCGCGGGCTTCGCTCTGGCGCAGCTGGAACATGTCGGCGATCTGCTGGGCCAGTTGTACTGGCTGGTCGACGCGTTCGATAGCGACGATGGTGCCGCCGTTGGCTTGCCAGTCCTGGCTGAAGGCCTTCAGTACCCGATCACCCCATTCGCCTTTCGGCACCATCGCGGCTGCGCGATGCAGGCCGTCGGCGCGGGCGCGACGAGCGACTTCGCGAGCTTCGTCCTCCGGAGCCAGGCCGAACTGGAATAGCTGGGGTGGGCCTTGCTCGCCTTCGCTGTAGTTCAGCGCCAGGGTGGTGATCGGCAATTGCGGCCGCGTGCTGATCTGCTTGACCAGCGGTTTTTCCAGGGGGCCTACCACCAATTGCACGCCGTCCGCCTGGGCCTTGCGATAGAACTCGTCCATGGAGGTCAGGTTGGTGCTGTCGTAGAACTGGATGCTGGGTGGATTCTGCCCGGCCTGTTGGGCCTGGTAGTGGGCGGCCATGAAGCCTTCGCGCAGGGCCTTGGCAACCGTAGCCAGCTGGCCATTCTGGGGCAGCAGCAATGCGATTTTGCTCAGTGGCTGGCTGGCCAGCTCCTTGAGCTTGACCAGGGGTGTCGGCAACTGGATCGCGGCGGGATGCTTGGGGTTCTGCTCGCGCCAGCTATCGATGGCGGCCTGCTGCTGCTCCAGGGTGCCGGCGGTTTTCACCGCACGGGCCAGGCTCAGCCAGCCTCCGAGGTCATCGGTGGTGCTCGGTTGCAGTTGATCGGTGGGCAGCGAGGCGATCAGCGACCAGATGGCTTCGTGGTTTTTCGCCGCGGCCTCGTTCTCGAGCAGTGGCGCGATGAAGATCCGTTCCCGGGCGGCCGCCAGGGTCTGGCCATCGGCCTCCAGGGCACGGGCATGCACGGTGCCGGTACGGATCTGTTGTTCAACCGGCATTTCGCCCAGGTGCTGCTGGCTCGGATGGCTCAGGGCAGCCAGCGCCGCCTTGGGCTGATTGCGTGTCATGGCCAGTTCCGCCGACAGGGTGCTGGCGAAGATCTGCTGGCCAGGCTTGAGCTGTTCCAGCGGCACCTGTTGCAGGATCTGCGCGGACTGGCCGGCATTGCCTTGACGGTAGGCCAGGTCCGCCGCGCTCAGGCGCAGCAGGGCGGCTTTTTCCGGAGTTTTGCTTTGGGCGGCCTGTTCGAGCAGTTGCTCGATACTGGCATCCGGGGTCCGTGGAAGCTCGCCAAGGCTGGACGAGGGCGAGCTGGCGCAGGCCGCCAGAAGGGCAGCGAGGCAGAGAGCGGAAAACAGCCGCAGGCAAGCGATCATGTAAATGTTCCTGATACGAGATCAAATTAGCGTCGAATTGTACCCAAGCGCTGGCCGGGGTGCGATGTCGGTGGCGTGAATCGATCGATTTAGGTATTTCAAAGGGTGCGGCGCGCCACAAAAGTCAGGTATTGACCTGTGGCCAGGGCGCGCGCTCCCTGGCCACAATGGCTGAAGTGAACAGCCGAGACGGCCGGCACACGCTACAATGGCGGTTTTACCGATCATGAGGTATGCGCTTTGACTGTTCCAGGTGCTTTGAATTCCGCCGCCGGCTCGCTTTATGTGGTGGCGACGCCCATCGGCAACCTGGACGATATCAGCGCCCGGGCGCTGAAGATTCTGCAGGATGTTGCCCTGATCGCGGCCGAAGACACGCGCCATTCCCAGCGTCTGCTGCAGCATTTCGGCATAGGCACGCCGTTGGCGGCCTGCCATGAGCACAATGAGCGCGATGAAGGCAGTCGCTTCATCGCGCGCCTGTTGGCGGGCGATAACGTTGCGCTGATTTCCGATGCCGGTACGCCGCTGATTTCCGACCCCGGCTATCATCTGGTGCGCCAGGCCCGGGCCGCCGGTATCAATGTCGTACCGGTGCCGGGAGCCTGCGCGCTGATCGCAGCGTTGTCGGCGGCCGGCCTGCCGTCGGACCGTTTCATCTTCGAAGGTTTCCTGCCGGCCAAGGCGGTGGGGCGGCGGGCGCGCCTGGAGTCTATAAAGGAAGAGCCTCGTACCCTGATTTTCTACGAAGCACCGCATCGGATCCTGGAATGCCTGCAGGACATGGAGTCGGTATTCGGTCCCGAGCGCCCGGCGCTACTGGCCCGCGAGCTGACCAAGACCTTCGAAACCCTCAAGGGGCTACCGTTGGCGCAGTTGCGGGCTTTCGTCGAAAACGATAGCAACCAGCAGCGTGGCGAATGCGTGGTGCTGGTGGCAGGCTGGACGGCGCCGGAAAATGAGGAGGGTGTCAGCGGCGAGGCGATGCGCATCCTGGACCTGTTGCTCGAGGAAATGCCGCTCAAGCGCGCCGCCGCGCTTGCCGCGCAGATTACCGGCGAGCGCAAGAACGTGCTGTATCAGGTAGCGCTGGATAAACAGAAGGCCCGGTAAAACCGGACAGGCAACCTGGCCAAAGGCTTTTAGCGCTTGTTCTTCGCACGCTCTGCCGTTAACCTTCGCGGCGGAGAGTCGATCGGACAGTCGCTGCCCTCTATGAGAATTAGGGGGGGGAGGAAAGTCCGGGCTCCATAGGGCGAAGTGCCAGGTAATGCCTGGGAGGCGCGAGCCTACGGAAAGTGCCACAGAAAATAACCGCCTAAGCGCTTCGGCGCCGGTAAGGGTGAAAAGGTGCGGTAAGAGCGCACCGCACGGCTGGCAACAGTTCGTGGCTAGGTAAACCCCACTTGGAGCAAGACCAAATAGGGTCCCAAGGCGTGGCCCGCGCTGGGACCGGGTAGGTTGCTAAAGATGTCCAGTGATGGCCATCGTAGACGAATGACTGTTCAAGACAGAACCCGGCTTACAGATCGACTCTCCACCTTTTCCCTCCCTGCTGAAATCATCGGCAGCAGCAGTTGCTAATACCAAAAAAATCTTACTCTTAATAAATCACTTTAACTTGTGAGCGCAGTTTCCTGTGTTCGCTCGAATTATGGTGAAAAATCCTACGTCAGATTCCTGTTAGCCCTCCAGATCCGCTCCTAAATCTCCGATCTATAAGGCTTTTCCTTCAATCCGCGCCTTGACGGTGCAGTGGGCGCGTTCCTATAGTGTGCGCGAGTGGAGGAAAGTGGCATGAAGTGGGTTTTTTGGGCGGTAAAACGCTGAATCTGGGAGAAACGCTGACGTGTTTCGCGGAGCTAACGCCATCAGTCTCGATGCAAAGGGCCGTCTCGCCATGCCGAGCCGGTACCGTGACGAGCTCGTTTCGCGTAGTTCCGGGCAATTGATCGTCACGATCGATGCTGTTGACCCCTGCCTGTGCGTCTACCCCCTCGATGAATGGGACGTCATCGAAACCAAACTGCGCGCACTGCCTTCGCTGCGTGAAGAAAACCGCCGTCTGCAACGTTTGCTGATCGGTAATGCCGTCGATCTCGAGCTCGACGGCAGTGGTCGTTTCCTGGTCCCGCCGCGCCTGCGCGAATACGCCAAGCTGGACAAGCGCGCGATGCTGGTGGGCCAACTGAACAAGTTCCAATTGTGGGACGAAGATGCCTGGAATGCGGTTTCCGCCGCCGACCTCGCTGCTATTCAACAACCGGGTGCCATGCCCGATGAACTGCGTGATCTGATCCTGTGACTATTGATAGCGGCTTCAAACACATCACCGTACTGCTGGACGAGGCCGTCGACGCTCTCGCCGTACGTCCTGATGGCTGCTATCTGGACGGCACGTTCGGGCGCGGTGGGCACAGTCGGCTGATTCTCAGCCAGCTCGGTCCGGACGGCCGGCTGCTGGGGTTCGACAAGGATCCTCAAGCGATTGCCACCGGGCAAGCGCTGGCGGCCGAAGACGGCCGCTTTGTCGTTGTGCAGCGCAGCTTTGCCGAGCTGGGTTCGGAAGTCGCCGAGCGGGGCCTGGCCGGCAAGGTCAGCGGCGTCCTGCTCGACCTGGGCGTGTCTTCGCCGCAACTGGACGACCCGGAGCGCGGTTTCAGTTTCCTCAACGATGGCCCGCTGGACATGCGCATGGATCCTTCCCGTGGCATCAGTGCGGCCGAGTTCGTCAATACCGCCCCAATGGAAGAAATCGCCCGCGTCTTCAAGGAATATGGCGAAGAGCGTTTTTCCGGGCGCATGGCGCGTGCCGTGGTGGAACGGCGCGAGATCAAGCCTTTCGAACGCACTGGTGACCTGGCCGAAGTGCTGAAGGTCGCCAATCCGGCGTGGGAAAAGGGCAAGAATCCGGCGACCCGTGCTTTCCAGGGGCTGCGCATCCACGTCAATAATGAATTGGGCGATCTCGAAGCCGGCCTCGAAGCGGCCCTCGATGCGCTGGAGATCGGTGGTCGGCTGGTGGTGATCAGCTTCCATTCCCTGGAAGACCGTATCGTCAAGCTGTTCATGCGCAAGCTGACCAAGGGCGAAGCCGATAACCTGCCGCGCAACCTGCCGGTGCGTTTCGAAGCCTTCGTGCCCAGGATCAAGATCCACGGCAAGGCCCGGTTCGCCTCCGAGGCTGAGCTCAAGGCCAATCCACGCGCCCGTAGTGCCGTCATGCGTGTCGCGGAGAAGTTGCGGTGAGCCGGCTCTTCGCCAAGCCCCTGCCAGGCGGCAGCTTTTTCATGCTGCTGCTGTTTATCGGCGTGCTCGTGTCGGCCATTGCCGTGTCCTACAGTGCCCACTGGAACCGTCAGCTGCTCAATACGCTTTACAACGAACTGAGCGTGCGCGACAAGGCGCAGGCCGAATGGGGGCGGTTGATCCTGGAGCAAAGTACCTGGACGGCCCATAGCCGTATCGAAGTGCTGGCCACCGAACAACTGAAAATGCGCATCCCGGGCGCTGCCGAAGTGCAGATGGTGGCGCCATGATGAAGCTCGAAGGGGCGCTGTTCCCGTGGCGGTTCCGTCTGGTCCTGGGGTTGCTCGGGATCATGGTGGCTGCCATTTCGTGGCGCATCATCGACCTGCAGGTCGTCGACCGTGATTTCCTCAAGGGGCAAGGTGACGCCCGCAGTGTGCGTCATATTCCTATTCCGGCTCACCGCGGCCTGATCACCGACCGCAATGGCGAACCCCTGGCCGTGAGTACGCCGGTGACCACCTTGTGGGCCAATGCCAAGGAAATGCAGCTGGCCAAGGACAAGTGGCCCGCCCTGGCGGCCGCTCTCGGGCAGGATCCCAAGGCTTTGGCCGAGCGTCTCGAAGCACAGGCCAACAAGGAGTTCATCTATCTGGTTCGCGGCCTGACCCCGGAACAGGGCCAGAGCGTGCTCGACCTGAAGGTGCCGGGTGTCTATGGCATCGAAGAGTTCCGGCGTTTCTATCCCGCCGGGGAAGTCACGGCCCACATGGTCGGATTCACCGACATCGATGACCGCGGCAGGGAAGGGGTCGAACTGGCCTACGATGAATGGCTTGCCGGGGTGGCCGGCAAGCGGCAAGTCATCAAGGATCGGCGCGGCAGGCTGATCAAGGATGTCCAGGTCACCAAAAACGCCAAGGCCGGAAAGCCCTTGGCGTTGTCCATTGATCTGCGCCTGCAATACCTGGCCAACCGCGAGCTGCGCAATGCCATCGTCGAGAACGGTGCCAAGGCCGGCAGCCTGGTGATCATGGACGTGAAGACCGGCGAGATCCTCGCCATGGTCAACCAGCCGACCTACAACCCCAACAACCGTCGCAACCTGCAGCCGGCGATGATGCGTAACCGCGCGATGATCGACGTGTTCGAGCCTGGTTCCACCATGAAGGCGGTCTCCATGGCCGCCGCCCTGGAGACCGGACGCTGGAAACCGAGCGACACCGTCGAGGTGTATCCGGGGACCTTGCAGATCGGCAAGTACACCATTCGCGACGTGTCCAAGACCGAAGGCCCGGTGCTCGACCTGACCGGTATCCTGATCAATTCCAGTAACGTCGGCATGAGCAAGATCGCCTTCGACATCGGCGGCGAAACGATCTACCGCCTGGCCCAGAAGATCGGCCTCGGCCAGGACACCGGCCTGGGGTTCCCGGGTGAACGTGTCGGCAACCTGCCGAACTATCGGGAATGGCGCAAGGCCGAAACGGCCACGCTGTCCTATGGCTACGGTGTCTCCGTGACGGCGATCCAGTTGGTCCACGCATTTTCGGCGTTGGCCAACAATGGCCGTATCGCACCCCTGACCCTGATCAAATCCGACAAGCCGCCGCAAACCACCCAGGTGATCCCGGAGAATGTCGCCAAGACCATGCAGGGCATGCTGCAGCAGGTGATCGAGGCGCCGCGCGGGGTGTATCGCGCCCAGGTGCCGGCCTATCACGTCGCGGGCAAGTCGGGTACGGCCCGCAAGACCTCCGTGGGGACCAAGGGCTATGCCGAGAACTCCTACCGTTCGCTGTTCGCCGGCTTCGGCCCGATGAGCGACCCTCGCTACGCCATCGTGGTGGTCATCGACGAGCCGAGCAAGGCCGGTTACTTCGGTGGCCTGGTTTCAGCGCCGGTCTTCAGCAAGGTCATGTCCGGCACCCTGCGCCTGATGAACATTACTCCGGATAACCTGCCGCCGACCCAGCAGGCGAGTACCGCGCCGGTCGTCCCCTTGAAAGCCGATGGAGGGCGTGGCTGATGTCCCTGAGCCTGAACAAGATATTCGCCCACGCCGGTCACGATCTGCTGATTCGCGAACTGGCCCTGGACAGCCGCAACGTCCGTGCCGGGGATCTGTTCCTGGCCGTGCCGGGCGCGCGTTCCGATGGCCGTGCCCATATCGCCGATGCCTTGAAGCGCGGGGCTGCCGCCGTGGCCTATGAAGTGGAAGGCGCCACCGTGCTGCCGATCACCGATGTCCCGCTGATCCCGGTGAAGGGGCTGGCGGCGCAGCTGTCGGATATCGCCGGTCGCTTCTATGGCGAGCCGAGCCGTCACCTGAACCTGATTGGCGTGACCGGCACCAACGGCAAGACCAGCGTTACCCAACTGGTGGCCCAGGCGCTGGACCTGCTGGGCCAGCATTGCGGCATTGTCGGGACACTGGGCAATGGTTTCCACGCAGCGCTGGAAAGCGGCCTGCATACCACGCCGAACCCGATCGCCTTGCAGGCGACCCTGGCCGACCTGAAGAAGGCTGGGGCCAAGGCCGTGGCCATGGAAGTTTCCTCCCACGGCCTGGACCAGGGCCGCGTGACCGCCCTGGCATTCGACGTCGCGGTGTTGACCAACCTGTCCCGCGACCATCTGGATTACCACGGCACGATGCAGGCCTATGGCGAAGCCAAGGCACGGCTGTTTGCCTGGAACGACCTGAAATGCCGGGTCATCAATATCGACGACGCGTTCGGCCGGCAATTGGCCGCCGAGCACCGCGAGTCCCGGTTGATCACCTACAGCCTGGAAGATGCCAGCGCCTACCTTTATATACGCCAGGCGCAATTCACCGACGAAGGCGTGCGCGCCACGCTGGTCACGCCCCAGGGCGAACATCACCTGCGCAGCACCTTGCTGGGGCGTTTCAACCTGAGCAACGTGCTGGCCGCGGTGGGCGCCTTGCTTGGCCTGGACTACCCGCTGGATGAAATCCTCAAGGTCCTGCCGAAACTCGAAGGCCCGGCCGGTCGCATGCAGCGCTTGGGTGGCGGTACGCAACCGCTGGTGGTGGTCGATTACGCCCATACCCCCGATGCCCTGGAGAAAGTCCTGACGGCCCTGCGGCCTCACGCCCGGGGCAGGTTGCTGTGCCTGTTCGGCTGTGGTGGCGATCGCGACCGCGGCAAGCGTCCGCTGATGGCCGAAGTGGTCGAGCGGCTGGCCGATGGCGTGCTGGTCACCGACGACAACCCACGGACCGAAGACCCGATGCGGATTTTCGACGACATCCGCGCCGGATTCACCGCTGTGGATAACGTCACGTTCGTGGCCGGCCGTGCTCAGGCGATTGCGCAATTGATCGCTGGCGCTTCGGCGGACGACGTCATTGTCCTGGCTGGCAAGGGCCACGAGGACTATCAGGAAATCAATGGCGAACGCCACGCTTTCTCCGATCTGGTGGAAGCCGATCATGCCTTGACCGCGTGGGAGGTGGCCCATGCTTAAGGCCTTGAAACTCAGTGAACTGACCCATGCCTTGAACGGGCGCCTCGTCGCCGCGGACGCTACCTTCGACGGCGTGAGCATCGACAGCCGGGCCATTGTCGCCGGGCAGCTCTTCGTGGCCCTGGCCGGGCCGCGTTTCGACGGCCATGACTACCTGAACGAGGTCGCCGCCAAAGGCGCGGTCGCCGCGTTGGTCGAGCGGGAAGTGAGCAACAGCACGTTGCCGCAATTGCGGGTGGATGACACCCGCCAGGCCCTGGGCCAACTGGGCGCATTGAACCGTGCGGCGTTCGACAAGCCGGTCGCGGCCATCACCGGTTCCAGCGGCAAGACCACGGTCAAGGAAATGCTTGCCAGCATCCTGCGCACCCGTGGGCCAGTGCTGGCGACCCGTGGCAACCTGAACAACGACCTCGGCGTGCCCCTCACCCTGCTGGAGCTGGCGCCGGAACACAGTGCCGCCGTCATCGAGCTCGGGGCCTCGCGGCTCGGCGAGATTGCCTACACCGTGGCCATGACCAGGCCTCACGTGGCGGTGCTCAACAATGCCGGTACCGCCCACGTCGGCGAGTTCGGCGGTCCGGAGAAAATCGTCGAGGCCAAGGGCGAGATCATCGAGGGGCTGGATGCCAATGGCGTCGCCGTGTTGAATCTCGATGACAAGGCTTTCGAAATCTGGAAGGCCCGGGCCGGTGAGCGCAAGGTGCTGACCTTCGCCCTGAGCAATCTCGCCGCGAACTTCCATGCCAGCGACCTCGATCGCGATGCCCGCGGCTGCCCGGCCTTCAACCTGCACGGTCCCGACGGCGCCGAGCGGGTCCAGTTGAACCTACTTGGCACCCATAACGTTGCCAACGCCCTGGCCGCGGCGGCGGCTGCCCATGCCCTGGGCATTTCGCTGCCGGGCATCGTCGCCGGGTTGAACGCGGTGCAACCGGTCAAGGGGCGCTCGGTCGCGCAATTGGCCAGCAACGGCATGCGCGTGATCGACGACACCTATAACGCCAACCCGACGTCCATGTGCGCAGCGGTGGATATCCTGGCCGGGTTCTCCGGTCGCACCGTGCTGGTGCTGGGGGATATCGGCGAGCTGGGCGAGTGGGCGCAGCAAGGCCATCACGATGTCGGGGCCTATGCCCGTGGCAAGGTCGACGCGCTGTATGCGGTCGGCCCGATGATGGCCCATGCGGTCGCCGCCTTTGGCGAGCACGCGCGGCATTTCACCACTCAGGCCGAGCTGATCGAGGCCCTGGGTGCCGAACAAGACCCGAACACCACTTTATTGATCAAGGGCTCTCGTAGCGCCGCGATGGAAAACATCGTCGCGGCGCTGTGCGGCACCCGTATGGAGAAACATTGATGCTGCTGCTGCTAGCGGAGTACCTGCAACAGTTCCACAAAGGCTTCGCGGTCTTCCAGTACCTGACCCTGCGCGGGATCCTGGGCGTGCTGACCGCGTTGTCGTTGTCGCTGTTCCTGGGCCCGTGGATGATCCGCACCCTGCAGAACCTGCAGATCGGCCAGTCGGTGCGTAACGACGGCCCGCAGTCGCACCTGTCCAAGTCCGGTACTCCCACCATGGGCGGTGCGCTGATCCTGTCGTCCATCGGCATCAGCACCTTGCTCTGGGCCGACCTGGCGAACCGCTACGTCTGGGTCGTGCTGTTGGTGACCCTGTTGTTCGGCGCCATCGGTTGGGTCGACGACTACCGCAAGGTCATCGAGAAGAACTCTCGTGGGCTGCCAAGCCGCTGGAAGTATTTCTGGCAGTCGGTGTTCGGCCTGTGCGCGGCGATCTTCCTTTATATGACCGCCGCCTCGCCGGTGGAAACCACCCTGATCCTGCCGATGCTCAAGGACTACAGCATCCCGCTGGGCGCCGGCTTCATCGTGCTGACCTACCTGGTGATCGTCGGTTCCAGCAACGCGGTCAACCTCACCGACGGCCTCGACGGCCTGGCGATCATGCCCACGGTCATGGTCGGCGGCGCGCTGGGAATCTTCTGCTACCTGTCGGGTAACGTGAAATTCGCCGAATACCTGCTGATTCCCTACGTACCGGGGGCGGGTGAGTTGATCGTGTTCTGTGGCGCCCTGATCGGTGCCGGCCTGGGCTTCTTGTGGTTCAACACCTACCCGGCGCAAGTCTTCATGGGCGACGTCGGCGCCCTGGCGCTGGGCGCGGCCCTGGGCACCATCGCCGTCATCGTTCGCCAGGAAATCGTCCTGTTCATCATGGGCGGCGTGTTCGTGATGGAGACCCTGTCAGTCGTCATTCAGGTTGCTTCCTTTAAATTGACCGGCCGCCGCGTATTCCGCATGGCACCGATCCACCACCACTTTGAACTCAAGGGCTGGCCCGAGCCACGCGTGATCGTCCGTTTCTGGATCATCACCGTGATCCTGGTGCTGATCGGCCTTGCCACCCTGAAACTGAGGTAGAACGAGTGTCCCTGATCGCTTCTGACCACTTCCGCATCGTTGTCGGCCTCGGCAAGAGCGGCATGTCCCTGGTTCGCTTCCTGGCGAACCGGGGCGTGTCGTTTGCCGTGGCCGATACGCGGGAGAATCCACCTGAGCTTGCGACGTTGCGTCGCGACTATCCGCAGGTGGACGTGCGTTGTGGCGAGCTGGACGTCGAGTTCCTGTGCCGCGCCGATGAGCTCTACGTGAGTCCCGGCCTGGCCCTGGCGACGCCGGCCCTGCAGGCGGCCGCTGCCCGTGGCGTGAAATTGTCCGGTGACATCGAGCTGTTCGCCCGCAACGCCAAGGCGCCGATCGTTGCCATCAGCGGTTCCAACGCCAAGAGCACCGTCACCACCCTGGTGGGCGAGATGGCCGCGGCCGCCGGCAAGCGGGTCGCCGTCGGTGGCAACCTGGGCACTCCGGCCCTGGACCTGCTCAGCGATGACGTCGAGCTTTATGTGATGGAGCTGTCGAGCTTCCAGCTCGAAACCACCGACCACCTGGGCGCCGAAGTGGCCACCGTGCTCAATATCAGCGAAGACCACATGGACCGCTACAGCGGCCTGCCGGCCTATCACCTGGCCAAGCACCGGATCTTCCGGGGCGCCCGGCAAGTGGTGTTCAACCGCCAGGATGCCCTGACCCGCCCGTTGTTGGGCGAGGGCATGCCGTGCTGGTCCTTTGGCCTGGGGGTACCGGACTTCAAAGGGTTCGGGTTGCGCGAAGAGAATGGCGAGAAATACCTGGCCTTCGAATTCCAGAACCTGATGCCGGTGCGCGAGCTCAAGATCCGTGGCGCCCATAACCAGGCCAATGCCCTGGCGGCGTTGGCCCTTGGACATGCGGTCGGCCTGCCGTTCGATGCCATGCTCTCGGCCCTGCGGACCTTCGCCGGGCTCGAGCACCGTTGCCAGTGGGTGCGCGACCTCGATGGCGTGGCCTGGTACAACGATTCCAAGGCCACCAACGTCGGCGCTGCGCTGGCCGCCATCGAAGGCCTGGGCGCGGACATCCAGGGCAAGCTCGTGCTGATCGCCGGCGGCGACGGTAAGGGCGCCGACTTCAAGGACCTGCGCGATCCGGTGGCGGCCAACTGCCGCGCCGTGGTGCTGATGGGGCGTGACCGCGAATTGATTGCCCAGGCCATCGGCGATGCCGTGCCGCTGGTTCGCGTCGACTCCCTGGACGAGGCCGTGCGGCAATGTCGCGCCCTTGCCCAGCCGGGCGACGCGGTGCTGTTGTCGCCGGCCTGCGCCAGTTTCGACATGTTCAAGAACTACGAAGAGCGTGGGCAGCTGTTTGCCCGGGCGGCGGAGGACTTGGCATGAGCCTCATGAATATCATCAAGCCGTACCCGTCGCCGTTGATCACCGGCCGTGGCATCGACCTGGACTTCCCGATGCTTGCCGGCTGCCTGGCGCTGCTGGGCCTGGGCCTGGTGATGATCACTTCGGCGTCCTCGGAAGTGGCCGCGGTGCAATCGGGCAACACGCTTTACCACATGATCCGTCACTTGATCTATCTGGTGATCGGCCTGGGCGCGTGCATCGTCACCATGATGGTGCCGATCGCCACCTGGCAACGCCTGGGCTGGATGATGCTGCTCGGTGCCTTTGGCCTGCTGGTGCTGGTGCTGGTGCCGGGGATCGGTCGCGAGGTCAACGGTTCGATGCGCTGGATCGGCTTCAGCTTCTTCAACGTGCAGCCTTCGGAAATCGCCAAGGTCTTCGTGGTGCTCTTCCTGGCCGGCTACCTGGTGCGGCGCCAGAAGGAAGTGCGCGAGAGCTGGATGGGCTTCTTCAAGCCATTCATCGTCCTGCTGCCCATGGCGGGCCTGTTGCTGATGGAGCCGGACTTCGGTGCCACGGTGGTGATGATGGGCGCTGCGGCGGCCATGCTGTTCCTGGGGGGCGTCGGACTGTTCCGTTTCATCCTGATGGTGGCGCTGGCGGTCGCGGCCGTGACCGTACTGGTACAGGCGCAGCCCTACCGGATGGCGCGCCTGATCACCTTCACCGACCCGTGGGCCGACCAGTTCGGTTCCGGCTACCAGCTGACCCAGGCCCTGATCGCCTTCGGGCGCGGGGAGTGGCTGGGTGTTGGGCTGGGCAACAGCGTGCAGAAGCAATTCTACCTGCCGGAAGCCCACACCGACTTCGTGTTCTCGGTCCTGGCCGAGGAGCTGGGCGTGGTGGGTTCGCTGTGCACCGTCGCGCTGTTCGTCTTCGTCTGCGTGCGGGGCATGTACATCGGCCTGTGGGCCGAGAAAGCCAAACAGTTTTTCGCCGCGTACGTGGCGTACGGCCTGTCGTTCCTGTGGATCGGTCAATTTTTGATCAATATCGGGGTGAACGTCGGCCTGTTGCCGACCAAGGGCCTGACCCTGCCATTTCTCAGCTATGGCGGCAGTTCCCTGGTGATCTGCTGCGCCTGCCTGGGCCTGCTGCTACGCATTGAATGGGAAAGCCGGACTCACCTGGGCAGCGAAGAAATGGAATTCCATGAAAGCGACTTCGCCGAGGAGCCGACTCATGGGCGCTAACGTGCTGATCATGGCGGGCGGTACCGGCGGGCACGTGTTCCCGGCGCTGGCCTGTGCCCGTGAGTTCCAGGCCCGTGGCTACACCGTGCACTGGCTGGGCACGCCGCGGGGCATCGAGAACGAGCTGGTGCCCGGCGCCGGCCTGGAGCTGCACCGGATCGACGCCAGCGGGCTGCGAGGCAAGGGCCGGTTGTCGTTGCTCAAGGCGCCACTGATGCTGCTCAGGTCGATCTGGCAGGCGCGGGCGATCATTCGGCGGCTGCGGCCGGTATGCGTGGTGGGGTTTGGCGGTTATGTGACCGGTCCCGGTGGTGTCGCGGCGAAACTGGCCGGCGTACCGGTGATCGTTCACGAGCAGAACGCCGTGGCCGGTACCGCCAATCGGTTACTCGTGCCGTTGGCCGCCCGGGTCTGTGAAGCCTTTCCCGACACCTTTACCCTGTCGGGCAGCCGGCGCACCACCGGCAATCCGGTGCGTACCGAGCTGTTTCTCGATACACCGCGCCCGGCCCTGGCCGGACGCAAGGCGCGTTTGCTGGTCCTGGGCGGAAGCCTGGGAGCGGAACCGTTGAACAAGCTGCTGCCCGAAGCCTTGTCGCAGGTCGCCCCCGAACTGCGGCCGGAAGTGTTTCATCAGGCCGGCAGGAACCACGATGAAGTGACCGCCGAGCGCTACCGCGCCGCAGGCGTCGAGGCGCAAGTGCAGCCTTTCATCAAAGACATGGCCCAGGCCTATGGCTGGGCCGACCTGGTGATCTGTCGCGCAGGCGCGCTGACCATCAGTGAACTGGCTGCCGCCGGTCTGCCCTCGATGCTGGTGCCTCTGCCCCACGCCATCGACGATCACCAGACCCGTAATGCCGATTATTTGGCCCGTGAAGGCGCTGCCTTCCTGATGCCGCAAAGAACGACTGGCGCCGCGGATCTCGCCGCGCGCCTGACAGAGGTATTGATGCAGCCGCAACGACTCGAAGACATGGCCCGCGCCGCGCGCCGCCTGGCCAAACCCGATGCTACGACCCAAGTGGTCGATACCTGCCTGGAGGTGGCCCATGGTTGAGAATCGCAAAGCCATGCCACAACCGGAAATGCGCCGTATCCGCCGCATCCACTTCGTCGGGATCGGCGGAGTGGGCATGTGCGGCATCGCCGAAGTGCTGTTGAACCTGGGCTACGAAGTTTCAGGCTCCGACTTGAAGGCTTCGCCGGTCACCGAGCGACTGGAGTCCTTCGGTGCGCAGATCTTCATCGACCACCGCGCCGAGAACGCCGCCAATGCCGACGTGCTCGTGGTGTCCAGTGCCGTGAACACTTCCAACCCTGAAGTGGCCACTGCCCTGGAACGCCGTATTCCCGTGGTGCCACGCGCCGAAATGCTGGCCGAGCTGATGCGCTACCGCCACGGCATCGCCGTGGCCGGCACCCATGGCAAGACCACCACCACCAGCCTGATCGCCTCGGTGTTCGCCGCCGGAGGCCTGGACCCGACCTTCGTCATCGGTGGCCGTCTGAACGCCGCGGGCACCAATGCCCAGCTGGGCACCAGTCGCTACCTGATCGCCGAAGCCGACGAGAGCGATGCGAGCTTCCTGCACCTGCAACCGCTGGTGGCGGTGGTGACCAACATCGATGCCGACCACATGGCAACCTACGATGGCGACTTCAACAAACTGAAGAAGACCTTCGTCGAGTTCCTGCACAACCTGCCGTTCTACGGGTTGGCGGTGGTGTGCCTGGACGACCCGGTCGTACGCGAGATCCTGCCCCTGATCAAGCGCCCGACCGTGACCTACGGGTTCGGCGAAGACGCCGATGTGCGGGCCATCAATGTACGCCAGCAGGGCATGCAGACCTTCTTCACCGTGCTGCGTCCCGAGCGCGAGCCGTTGGATGTGTCGGTGAACATGCCGGGTAACCACAACGTGCTCAATGCACTGGCAACCATCTGCATCGCCACCGACGAAGGTGTCAGCGACGAAGCCATTGTCCAGGGGCTCTCCGGGTTCCAGGGCGTGGGCCGGCGCTTCCAGGTCTACGGCGAACTGCCGGTGGATGGCGGCAACGTGATGCTGGTGGACGACTACGGCCATCATCCGACCGAAGTCGCGGCGGTGATCAAGGCCGTGCGCGGTGGCTGGCCGGAGCGGCGCCTGGTGATGGTCTACCAGCCGCACCGCTACAGCCGTACCCGCGACCTGTACGACGATTTCGTCCAGGTGCTGGCCGATGCCAACGTGCTGCTGTTGATGGAAGTCTATCCGGCCGGCGAAGAGCCGATTCCCGGTGCCGACAGCCGCCAGTTGTGCCACAGCATTCGCCAACGCGGCCAATTGGACCCGATCTACATCGAGCGCGGCGTGGACCTGGCGCCGCTGGTCAAGCCGCTGCTGCGCGCCGGTGACATCCTGCTGTGCCAGGGCGCCGGCGACATCGGCGGGCTCGCTCCGAAACTGTTGAAAAGTCCGTTATTCGCCGGGGCTGTCGTGGCATCCAGCGAGGGGAAATTGAAATGACTGCTGCCTACGCCAACCTGGTCTCGACCCTCGACCCGAAAGCTTTCGGCCGTGTCGCCGTGCTGTTCGGTGGCAAGAGCGCCGAGCGCGAGGTGTCCCTCAAATCCGGCAGGGCCGTGCTCGAAGCCCTGCAAAGCGCCGGTGTCGATGCGTTCGGCATCGACGTGGGCGATGACTTGCTGCAGCGCCTGCTGAGCGAAAAGATCGACCGCGCATTCATCATTCTCCACGGGCGCGGCGGCGAAGACGGCAGCATGCAGGGCCTGCTCGAATGCCTGGGCATCCCCTACACCGGCAGCGGCATCCTGGCTTCCGCGCTGGCGATGGACAAGCTGCGCACCAAGCAGGTCTGGCACAGCCTCGGCATTCCGACGCCGCGGCATGCCGTGCTGGCATCCGAGGCCGACTGTATTTCGGCGGCCACGGAACTGGGCTTCCCTTTGATCGTCAAACCGGCCCATGAAGGTTCAAGTATCGGCATGGCGAAAGTGAATTCGCTGCCTGAATTGACCGCGGCATGGAAAGACGCCAGTTCCTACGATTCGCAAGTGTTGGTCGAGCAGTGGATCACCGGTCCCGAGTTCACCATCGCCACCCTGCGTGACCAGGTGTTGCCCCCGATTGCCCTGGGCACGCCGCACACGTTCTACGACTACGACGCCAAGTACATCGCCAACGATACCCAGTACCGCATTCCCTGCGGGCTGGACGCCGCCAAGGAAAAAGAACTGATGGACCTCACGGCCAAGGCTTGTGAGGCGCTGGGTATCGCCGGTTGGGGCCGGGCGGACGTGATGCAGGACGCCGAGGGGCAGTTCTGGTTCCTGGAGGTCAATACCGCTCCGGGCATGACCGATCACAGCCTGGTACCGATGGCGGCCCGTGCCGCCGGTCTGGATTTCCAGCAACTGGTGCTGTCGATCCTGGCGGCCAGTGTCGGCACGCAAGAGGCAAGAGGTTAAGCATGCAAGGCGCATCGCTTCGTCATCAGCCCTCCGCACCCGGCCGCAAGCCGGTGCCGCGGGGTGCCAGCCGAATGGTGGCCAAGGAGCCGATGTCGGCGCGCCTGCCGAAAGCCAATTTTGGTTTCCTGAAGAGCCTGTTCTGGCCGGTACTGCTGGTGGCGTTGGGGTTCGGTACGTATGAAGGGGCGCAACGGCTGCTGCCCTATGCCGACCGGCCGATCGCGCGGATCAACGTCCAGGGCGACCTGAGCTACATCAGCCAGCAAGCGGTGCAGCAGCGGATCGCCCCGTTCGTGGCGTCGAGCTTCTTCACCATCGACCTGGCGGGCATGCGCACGGAGCTGGAGCAGATGCCCTGGATCGCCCACGCCGAGGTCCGCCGGGTGTGGCCCGACCAGGTGTCGATCCGCCTGGAGGAACAGCTGCCGGTGGCCCGTTGGGGCGACGAGTCGTTGCTGAACAACCAGGGTCAGGCGTTTACGCCACGGGAACTGGCCAACTACGAACATTTGCCACAGCTGTTCGGCCCTCAGCGGGCCCAGCAGCAGGTGATGCAGCAATACCAGGTGTTGAGTCAGATGTTGCGGCCGCTGGGCTTCTCCATCGCGCGCCTGGAATTGCGCGAGCGCGGCAGCTGGTTCCTGACCACTGGCGCGGGCAGCTCGGGACCGGGCATCGAGCTGTTGCTCGGTCGCGGCAACCTGGTGGAAAAGATGCGCCGCTTCATCGCCATCTATGACAAGACGCTCAAAGAACAGATTACGAACATCGCGCGCATCGATCTGCGCTATGCCAACGGCCTGGCCGTCGGCTGGCGGGAACCTGTGGCGCCCACGACGGCCGAACCCGCCGTCGCGAAGAATTAAGAAGAGGCAGGACCCATGGCAAACGTGCAAAGCGGAAAAATGATCGTCGGGCTGGATATCGGCACTTCCAAGGTGGTTGCGCTGGTAGGTGAGGTCGCGGACGACGGCACGCTGGTCATCGTCGGGATCGGCACCCATCCGTCCCGCGGCTTGAAGAAAGGCGTGGTGGTGAACATCGAGTCCACCGTGCAGTCGATCCAGCGCGCCATCGAAGAGGCGCAACTGATGGCCGGTTGCCGGATCCACTCGGCGTTCGTCGGCGTGGCGGGCAATCACATCCGCAGCCTGAACTCCCACGGTATCGTGGCGATCCGTGATCGCGAAGTCAGCTCCGCCGACCTCGAGCGCGTACTGGACGCGGCCCAGGCCGTGGCGATCCCGGCTGACCAGCGTGTGCTGCACACCCTGCCGCAGGACTACGTGATCGATAACCAGGAAGGCGTGCGCGAGCCCCTGGGCATGTCCGGCGTGCGCCTGGAAGCCAAGGTCCACGTGGTCACCTGCGCTGTTAACGCCGCGCAGAACATCGAGAAATGCGTGCGTCGCTGTGGCCTGGAGATCGACGACATCATCCTCGAGCAACTGGCCTCGGCCTATTCGGTGCTGACCGACGACGAGAAAGAACTGGGCGTGTGCCTGGTGGACATCGGCGGCGGCACCACCGACATCGCGATCTTCACCGAAGGCGCCATCCGCCACACGGCCGTGATCCCGATTGCCGGCGACCAGGTGACCAACGACATCGCCATGGCGTTGCGCACCCCGACCCAGTACGCCGAGGAAATCAAGATCCGCTACGCCTGCGCCCTGGCGAAACTGGCTGGCGCCGGTGAAACCATCAAGGTGCCCAGCGTTGGCGACCGTCCGCCGCGCGAGCTGTCGCGCCAGGCCCTGGCCGAAGTGGTCGAGCCGCGTTACGACGAGCTGTTCACGCTGATCCAGGCCGAGCTGCGTCGCAGCGGCTACGAAGACCTGATCCCGGCCGGCATCGTGCTGACCGGTGGTACGTCGAAGATGGAAGGCGCGGTCGAGCTGGCCGAGGAGATCTTCCACATGCCGGTACGCCTGGGCGTGCCCCATGGCATCAAGGGCCTGGACGACGTGGTTCGCAACCCGATCTATTCCACGGGCGTGGGCCTGTTGATGTACGGCTTGCAGAAACAGTCCGACGGGATCTCGTTCTCGGGGATCGGCAGCCGCGACAGCTACAGCAGCGACGAGCCCAAGGCGCCGCTTTTCGAGCGGCTCCAGGCTTGGGTCAAAGGCAATTTCTGAACCAGGTTCAACACTTCAGGCGGCGAGTCTCAGGCTTGGCGCCGGAAGGCAGTAAAAACGCAGTAGGCGAAAAAAACTAGAGAATGTAAGGAGAGGGAAAATGTTCGAACTCGTAGACAACATCCCCGCTAGCCCGGTTATCAAAGTAATCGGTGTCGGCGGTGGCGGCGGCAACGCTGTCAATCACATGGTCAAGAGCAACATCGAAGGCGTCGAATTCATCTGCGCCAACACCGATGCTCAAGCGCTGAAGAACATTGGCGCGCGGACCATCCTGCAACTGGGTACCGGCGTGACCAAGGGCCTGGGTGCCGGCGCGAATCCCGAGGTTGGCCGTCAGGCTGCCCTGGAAGACCGCGAGCGCATCGCTGAAGTCCTGGCCGGCACCAACATGGTGTTCATCACCACTGGCATGGGTGGTGGTACCGGTACCGGTGCGGCGCCGATCATCGCCGAAGTGGCCAAGGAAATGGGCATCCTCACCGTTGCGGTGGTGACCCGTCCGTTCCCGTTCGAAGGCCGCAAGCGCATGCAGATTGCCGATGAGGGCATCCGCGCGCTGAGCGAGAGCGTCGACTCGTTGATCACCATTCCCAACGAGAAGCTGCTGACCATCCTGGGCAAGGACGCCAGCCTGCTGTCGGCTTTCGCCAAGGCCGACGACGTACTGGCCGGTGCCGTTCGCGGTATCTCCGACATCATCAAGCGTCCGGGCATGATCAACGTCGACTTCGCCGACGTACGCACCGTGATGTCCGAAATGGGCATGGCGATGATGGGCACTGGCTGCGCCAGCGGTCCGAACCGTGCTCGCGAGGCCACCGAAGCGGCCATCCGCAACCCGTTGCTCGAAGACGTGAACCTGCAAGGTGCTCGCGGCATCCTGGTGAACATCACCGCCGGTCCCGACCTGTCCCTGGGCGAGTACTCCGACGTAGGTAGCATCATCGAGGCGTTCGCCTCCGACCACGCGATGGTCAAGGTCGGTACCGTGATCGATCCGGACATGCGTGACGAGTTGCACGTGACCGTGGTTGCCACCGGTCTGGGCGCGAAGATCGAGAAGCCGATGAAGGTGATCGACAACACCGTTCAAACCGCCATGGCCGCACAGCCTCAGCAGCAAGCCCCCGTTCGTCAGGAACAGCCTGCGGTGAACTACCGCGACCTGGACCGTCCGACCGTCATGCGCAACCAGGCCCAGGCCGGTGCTGCGACTGCCGCGAAGATGAATCCGCAAGACGATCTGGATTACCTGGACATCCCGGCTTTCCTGCGTCGTCAGGCCGATTGATGAAATGTATCAGGGGGATACGGGTGATTGGTGTTCAGCAAAGGTCTGGTCTGCTATCATCGCCAGCCTTTGTTGATACCAGTTCGCAATTTGCGCTGAAGCGGCCCATGCCATGATTAAACAACGCACCCTGAAGAATATTATCCGTGCCACAGGTGTCGGCCTGCACTCCGGCGAGAAGGTCTACCTGACCCTCAAGCCCGCGCCTGTCGATACCGGCATCGTGTTTTGTCGTGCCGACCTCGACCCTGTGGTGCAGATTCCTGCTCGCGCGGAAAATGTTGGTGAAACCACCATGTCGACCACATTGGTCAACGGTGACACCAAAGTGGACACGGTGGAGCATTTGCTCTCGGCCATGGCTGGCCTGGGCATCGATAACGCCTACGTCGAGCTCTCCGCGTCCGAAGTCCCGATCATGGATGGCAGTGCCGGACCCTTCGTATTCCTGATTCAATCGGCTGGCCTGGAAGAGCAGGACGCAGCCAAGAAGTTCATCCGCATCCTGCGGGAAGTGACAGTGGAAGACGGCGACAAGCGCGCCACTTTCGTCCCTTTCGATGGCTTCAAGGTGAGCTTCGAGATCGATTTCGATCACCCGGTTTTCCGTGACCGCACCCAGAGTGCAAGCGTGGATTTTTCCAGCACTTCGTTCGTAAAAGAAGTCAGCCGCGCCCGTACCTTTGGTTTCATGAGTGACATCGAGTACCTGCGCAAGCACAACCTCGCACTCGGCGGCAGTGTTGAAAACGCGATCGTGGTCGATTCCGATGGCGTGTTGAACGAAGACGGCCTTCGTTATGAAGACGAATTCGTCAAGCACAAGATCCTCGATGCAATCGGCGACCTCTACCTGCTGGGCAATAGCCTGATTGGTGAGTTCAAGGGCTTCAAGTCCGGCCACGCACTGAACAACCAGCTGCTGCGCAAGTTGATTGAGCAGAAAGATGCTTGGGAAGTCGTGACGTTCGAAGATGCCAGCACCGCACCAATCTCTTACATGCGTCCTGTAGCGGCCGTGTAAGCAAAAAACCTCTCTAGTTTTTTAAAGGCTGCCTTCGGGTGGCCTTTTTTTATGGATGTTTCCTGAGGATCGGATGAGCCCTGTGGCGAGGGATTTTTCCCTCGCTACAGGGACCGTATCCATCGCCTTTGGGGGCCGCGGTGTTACATCGCGCACACCACACGATTGCGCCCGCTGGCCTTGGCCTGGTACAGCGCCTTGTCGGCGGCGAAGAGCAACTCTTCAAGTTCGCCATAAGGGCCCTGGGCCCAGGTGGCGATGCCGATGCTGACCGTCATGGGGCCGTCGCCCGGGATCCTGGGTGGCTTCTGCTCTACGGCTTCGCGAATGTGCTGCGCCATGGCAAATGCCCCGGCGGTGGTGGTCTCCGGCAATACCACCGAAAATTCCTCGCCACCGTAGCGTGCCGCCAGGTCGGCGGGCCGTCGTACGTGCTCGCCGATCAGCTGCGCCAGGGCCTGCAGGGCTTCGTCGCCACCCTGGTGGCCGTGGCGGTCGTTGAACGCCTTGAAATGATCCGCATCGATCATCAGGACCGACAACGGTTGGCCCGAACGTTGGGCCCGCAGCCACTCCTGTTGCAGCGTTTCATCCAGGGTGCGTCGATTGGCGAGGCCCGTCAGGGCGTCGGTGGAGGCCTGCTGGGCCAGTTCACGCTCGGCACTGTGGCGGCGCCTCAATTCACGCCGCAGGAGCCACGTCAGCCAGAGCAAGCCGATGCACAGCGCGCCGGTGGCGCCGCTGACCAACAGCGCCGTACGTTGCCATGAGGCGAATACCTCCTGGGAGGACAGCGCCACCACGACGATCAATGGCAAGTTCCCTACCTGGGAAAAGGTGTACAGGCGTTGCGTCTGATCGACACTGGATACGCTGGTGAAACTGCCGTCGCCCTCGCGCAGGATGCGCATGAAATTCGGTCTGTTACTGAAGTCCTTGCCGATCATGTCCTCGGCCAGGGGCGGTTCCTGTGCCAACAGGAATCCGTCTCGACTGACCAGGTTGACCGTCCCGCCATGGCCAATGTTCAGGCTCTTGAACAACTGGCTGAAGTAGTTCAGGCGCATCGCCGCCTCGGCCACGCCGATGAACTCACCACGCTCGTCGTTGATTCGATAGCTGAAGCTGATACGCCAGTCGTGGGCGGCACTCCTGGAACGGAACGGGCGGCTGATCATCATGCCCAGGTCCGGGTTCTGCCGATGGGACTGGAAATATTCCCGGTCGGCGTAGTTGCCTTTGCGTGGTTCGATGGAGGCGGAATCGGCGATGACATCGCCATGCTTGTCCAGCAGCAGGATATCGCCCTTGTACGGCGCTGCGGTGGCGCGGTCGAACAGGGCCAGGTGGCGGACCGTTGGCGAAACCTCCTTCAGGTCATCGCGTTTTGCCGTGGCGATCAAGCCCTGCAGCGACAAGTCATAGAGCTCGACGTTGCGCAGCACATCGGCATCGATCAACTGCACGATGTTGGTCGCTGCACGGGTGGCAGCCTGCTGGGCGCTGGCATGTTCGCGAATCAGCAGGAACGTGACGATGCTCAGGATGGCGATGACGACCAGTGAACTGGCCAGTACGAGTGCGCGTTCCGAACGTTTGGAGGGTTGGGTGGTGCCGGGTGTCGCACTGCTTGCACTCATGGTTCCAATGTCTGCATTGTCATGTGGCAGGGATCCTTCCCAATGGGTTGCATAACGGGCAATGAACCAGATGCTGGCCTTTTGCTGATTGTGCTTGGATCGGTGGAAGCGGGCAATCGGTGTTCGTGCAATAGCCCCGGGATTGGCCTGAGCCTGGTTTGCGATTTTGATCGAGTTGGCTTTCGCCCAGCATTCAATGGCTGCAAAGGCCTGCGCTGGATGCCGTGGGAGCCTTTGGGAGAATGTCAGGCCGGCAAGCGGATGCCGAAGGTGTTGGCGCCCTGGTCGCTGTGCACGAAGACTTCCCCGCCGTGCATCAGTGCAATCGCCCTGACGATGGCCAGCCCCAGTCCATGATTGGCTCCGCTGTTGCTGCGGGAGGCATCGACCCGGTAGAAGCGTTCGAACAGGCGCGGCAAGTGTTCGCCGGCGATCGGTTCGCCGGGGTTGGTGACGGCCAGGGTGACCTGGTCGCCAAGGGCTTCGATGTGCACGTCGATCACCTGCCCCGGGGCGGTGTGCTGCACGGCGTTGCTCAGCAGGTTGATCAGTGCCCGGCGCAGATGGGCGATCTCGATGTTGGCCTGGGCATCGCCGCTGACCCGGACCTGGACCTGGGCGTCCTCGAGGATGAAGTCGAGGTAGTCGAGGGTGGTGGCGACCTCGCCGGCCAGGGACGCATGGGTCAGTTTGGTCGCCTTGCTGCCCTGGTCGGCGCTGGCGAGGAACAGCATGTCGTTGATGATCGAGCGCAGCCGTTCCAGTTCCTCCAGATTCGATTGCAACACTTCGAAGTAGTGCTCGGCCGAACGCCCGCGGGTCAAGGCCACCTGGGTCTGGCCGATCAGGTTGGTCAGGGGCGAACGCAGTTCATGGGCGACATCGGCGTTGAACGACTCCAGGCGCGAGTACGCCTGTTCGACCCGGTCGAGGGTAGCGTTGAAGGAACTGACGAACTGACCGAGTTCCGGTGGTAGCGGCGACAGGTGCAAGCGCCCGCAGAGGCGTGGCGGGGCCAGGCGCCGGGCTTCCTCGGACAGCTTGATCAGCGGCTTGAGGCCGATGCGCGCGACCCAGTAGCCCAGCAACGAGGCCAGCAGCACGCCGATGCATGCCAGGCTCACCAGCGCCACCAACAGGCGGTGCTGGGTCTGGGAGAATGTTTCGGTGTCGATGCCGATCATGAAGCGTAGCGGCGGTCGCTGGTCCTTGGCCGGGAACTGGCTCACCAGCACCTTCATTGGGTAGTCCCGGCCGGGCAACTGCAGGTCGTGCTTGCCCAGTGGCCCTTGGGTGATGGCCCGGATCTGCGCGTCGGGGTTGCCGTACTCGAAGCGGGGATCGCCGCTGACGATCCAGAAGTGGATGCGCTTGTCTTCTTCGGCCAGCAATCGCAATTTGTTGTTGATCTTCACCCAGTGCTCGGGCGTGCCGTAGCGACCCACCGTGGATTCCAGCACGCTGTAGCGGGCGTCGAGTTCGGCTTCGGGCAACAGCCCCAGGCCTTTTTCGACCTGTTGGTAAAGCGCGCCGCCGATCAGCAGGAACACCACGGCGGCCACCAGTGTGAAGAGGCCGCTGAGTCGCAACGCGATGCTGTTACTCACCGCGATTCTCCAGGACGTAACCCATTCCGCGAATGGTGTGCAGCAGTTTCTGTTCGAACGGCCCGTCCAGCTTGGCCCGCAGGCGCTTGATCGCCACCTCCACCACGTTGGCGTCGCTGTCGAAGTTGATGTCCCACACCATTTCGGCGATGGCGGTCTTGGAGAGAATCTCCCCCTGGCGGCGTGCCAGCACGCTGAGCAGGGAGAACTCCTTGGCGGTCAGGTCCAGGCGTTGGCCGGCGCGAGTGGCCTTGCGGCTGATCAGGTCGATCCACAAGTCGGCGATGCTCACCTGCACCGGTTCATGACCCCCGCTGCGGCGGGTCAGGGCCTGCAGGCGGGCCACCAGTTCCAGGAACGAAAACGGCTTGCCCAGGTAATCGTCGGCCCCGTCGCGCAGGCCCTTGATGCGATCCTCGACCCGTTCCCGGGCGGTGAGCATGATTACCGGTGTCTGCTTGCGGGCGCGCAAGGCCCGCAGCACGCCGAAGCCGTCCAGGCCCGGCAGCATGACATCGAGCACGATCACGGCGTATTCGCTCTCCAGGGCCAGGTGCAGCCCCTCGACGCCGTTCGCTGCCACGTCCACGGTGTAGCCCTGTTCGGTCAGGCCGCGGTGCAGGTAGTCCGCGGTTTTCTCTTCGTCTTCGATGATCAGAACGCGCATGGCCTTGCCTCAGTCTGTAGTCGCCAGCGCCGCTGTCGAAGCGGGCCCGGGTGGAAGTGGGCGCCGATGGAACAGTCGCTCGAGCCACAAGTATATGACCGGTGTGGTGAACAGCGTCAGCGCCTGGCTGACCAGCAGGCCGCCGACCACCGCGATGCCCAGGGGCTGCCGCAACTCGGCACCAGCGCCATAACCGAGCATCAACGGCAAGGCACCCAGCAGGGCGGCCAGGGTGGTCATGATGATTGGGCGGAACCGGGTCAGGCAGGCCTGGAAAATCGCCTCCTGGGGGGCAAGCCCGCCGTTGCGCTGGGCATCGAGGGCGAAATCGATCATCAGGATGCCGTTCTTCTTGACGATCCCGATCAGCAGCACCAGCCCGATCAGCGCCATGATGGAAAAATCCTGGCCCAGCAGCCAGAGCATGATCAACGCGCCGAGGCCGGCCGAGGGCAGGGTGGAAATGATGGTCAGTGGATGCACGAAACTCTCGTAGAGCACGCCAAGGATGATATACACCGCCACCAGCGCGGCAAGGATCAGCCACGGCTGGCTCGCCAGGGAGCTCTGGAAGGCCTGGGCCGCACCCTGGAAGCTGCCGGTGATGGCGGCGGGCATGCCGATCTCGTTCTTGGTCTGTTCGAGGATGCGCACCGCGTCCCCCAATGCCACGCCGGGCGCCAGGTTGAACGAGAGGTTGGCCGCCGGGAACATGCCGTCGTGGGCGATGGACAGCGGACCGTTGGTGGGAGCATCGAAGCGCGCCAGGGCCGAGAGCGGCACCATTTCTCCGCTCAGGGGCGAGCGCAGGTAGAAGTACGCCAGGCTCTCGGCCTTGCCACGTTGCCGGGTGTCCAGCTCAAGGATGACGTTGTACTGGTTGGTCTCGGTCTGGAATTCGTTAATCTGCCGCTGGCCGAAGGCGTCGTACAGGGCCTGGTCGACATCGCTGGCGGTCAGGCCGAAGCGCGCCGCCGCGCTGCGGTCGATGTTGATATGGGTGATGCTGCCGCCCAGTTGCAGGTCGTTGGAGATGTCGCGAAACGCCGGGTTGCCGCGCAACCGGTCGGTGAGTTTCTGCGTCCAGGCCGTGAGCGTCGGCCCGTCGTTGCTCTTGAGCACGTACTGGTACTGGGCGCGGCTGGGCCCGGAGCTGAGGTTGATGTCCTGCCCGGCACGCAGGTAGAGCACCACGCCAGGAACCTTGAGCAATTGGGGCCTGATCCGGTCGATGAAGCCGCTGGCCGATACGTCGCGCTCCCCCCGTGGCTTGAGGGCGATCCAGAAGCGGCCATTGGCGATGGTCTGGTTGTTGCCCGAAACGCCGACGGAATGGGAGAAGGTCTGCACCGCGGGGTCGGCGGCGACGATTTCGGCCAGGGCCTTGTGCTTGGCCACCATGTCCGGGAAGGACACGTCGGCCGCTGCTTCGCTGGTGCCCAGCACCAGGCCTGTATCCTGCACCGGGAAGAAGCCCTTGGGGATGAATACGTAACCCACCACGGCCAGCGCCAGGGTCAGGCCGAATACACCGATCATCAGCGTCTGGTGGGCCAGTGCCCGGCGCAGGCCCCGTTCGTACCAGCCCAGCAGGCGTTCGCCGAACCCCGGGTGGCGGTGCGCCGCATGCACCGGAGCGCGCATGAACAGGGCAGCCAGGGTGGGCGCCAGCGTGAGGGAGACCACCACCGAAATCAGGATGGTCGAGGTGGCGGTCAGGGCGAACTCCTTGAACAGGCGCCCGACCACGCCGCCCATGAACAGCAGCGGTATGAACGCGGCCACCAGCGAGAAACTGATGGAGACCACCGTGACGCCGATTTCCCCGGCTCCCTTGATCGCCGCCTCGCGCATGCCATCACCGGCCTCCAGGTGCCGGTGGATGTTCTCCACCACCACGATGGCATCGTCCACCACGAACCCCACCGAGATGACGATGGCCACCAGGGTCAGGTTGTTCAGGCTGAAGCCCATGACGTACATCAGGGCGAAACTGGCGATCAGCGACACCCCCAGCACCGCCGATACAATCAGGGTCGCCGAAAGCTGGCGCAGGAACAGCGCCATCACCGCCACCACCAGCAGCACCGCGATCAGCAGGGTGATTTCCACTTCGTGCAGCGAGGCGCGGATGGTCTGGGTCCGGTCGATCATCACCTTGACCTGCACCGAGGCGGGCAGCATGGCTTCCAGGGTGGGCAGGGCCGCCTGGATGCGGTCGACCGTCTCGACGATGTTTGCGCCCGGCTGGCGGAAGATCACCAGGTTGACGCCGGGGTCCTGGTCGGACCAGGCCTGGACGTAGGCGTTCTCCGAACCGCTGACGACCTGGGCGATGTCCTTCAGGTGCACCGGTGCGCCGTTCCTGTAGGAGACGATCAGGTCGCCATATTCCTCGGGCTGGAACAACTGGTCGTTGGTGGAGAGGGTGGAGATGCTCGACTGGCCATACAGCGCGCCCTTGGCCAGGTTGAGGCTGGCTTGCTGGAGCGACACGCGCAGGTCGGCCAGTGTCAGGCCGATGGCGGCGAGACGGTCGGCGGAAGCCTGGACCCGGATGGCGGGACGTTGCTGGCCGGTAATGTAGATCTGGCCCACGCCGTCGATCTGGCTGATCTGCCGGGCGAGCAGCGTTTCGACGTAGTCGCTCAGTTCGGTGCCGGGCATCAGGCTGGAACTGATACTGAGGATCAGCACGGGGCTGTCGGCCGGGTTGACCTTGCGCCAGGTGGGCAGGTTCGGCATGTCGCTGGGCAATTTGCCGGCAGCGGTATTGATGGCCGCCTGCACTTCCTGGGCGGCGGTGTCGATGCTCTTGTCGAGGCTGAATTGCAGGGTCAGGTTGGTCGAACCCAGGGCGCTGCTGGAGGTCATCTGGGTGATGCCGGGAATGGCGCTGAATTGCACTTCCAGCGGCGTCGCCACCGACGACGCCATGGTTTCGGGACTGGCGCCGGGCAATTGGGCGCTGACCTGGATCGTCGGGAACTCCGCTTCCGGCAACGGAGCCACGGGCAGGCGAGGAAAGGCGATGCACCCCAGCAGCACCAGGGCAAACGTGAGCAGCACCGTGGCCACTGGATGATCGATGCACCACGCCGAAATAGAACCGCGACCCTTCATGGCTGCGGCTCCGATGCCTTGGCGAGGGCCGGTGGATCACTGAGCACCTGGATGCTGGCCCCCGGCTTGAGCCGCGATTGCCCGTCGCTCACCAGTTGGTCGCCGGCGTCGACCCCCTTGATGATGTGCATGTCGCTGTCCTGGTAGACCATCACTACCGGTACACTCTCGACCTTGTCGCCCTTGATCCGGTACACGAAATGCTGCTCCAGCCCACGCTGGACCACGGTGGGCGGCACCACCAGGGCGTCCTTGTCCAGGGCGGTCTGGATTTTCAGCGTGACCAGTTGCCCGGGCCACAGGCGTTGCCCGGCGTTGCTGAATTCGGCCTTGGCCCGCAGGGTGCCGGTATTGGCGTCGATCTGGTTGTCGATGAGGCTCAGCCGGCCCTCGCCCAACAGCTCTCCCTGACCGCCATCGGTGCCAATATAGGCCTTGACCAGGGCGGGCTCGGGGGCGGCGATCAACCTTTGCAGGGTGGGCAGCATCTGCTGGGGCAGGGAGAATTCCACCGCGATCGGGTCGATCTGGGTCACGGTGAACAGGCCTTCGGTGTCGCTGGTGCGCAGGAAGTTGCCTTCATCCACGTTGCGAATGCCGACACGACCGGTCACCGGAGAGCGGATCTGGGTATAGGACAGTTGTACTTGCGCCGAGTCGATGGCCGCCTGGTTGCCCCGGGCGGTGGCCTTGAGCTGGTTGACCAGGGCCTGTTGCTGGTCGTAGGTCTGTTTCGATACGCCGTCGTCGACACTCAATGCCTTGTAGCGCTTGAGATTGACCTGGGCCACCGCCAGCTGTGCCTGGCTTTCGCCGAGCTGGGCCCGAGCCTGGTCGAGGCTGGCACGGATGAAGCGGTCGTCGATGGTCGCCAGCAGGTCCCCCTTGTTGACCCGTTGCCCTTCCTTGACCAGCAACCGGGTCAGGATGCCGTCCACCTGGGGACGGATCACCACGCTGTGCAGCGACAGCACCGTGCCGATGCCGCTGGCGAAGCGTGGGACATCCTTTCGCTCCACGCTGATCACCCGCACTGGAACGGCGGCGGGAGCACCGGGCCTGGCGGTGACGGGCTTCATGACAAACCAGAGGACAAGTGCCGCCAGGGCGGCCAGCAGTGCGACAAGCAGGACGGTTTTTTTCTGGATGTGCATGAATGTGGGAAGCCGGTTCGGACGAAGGGATTTTTATGTTTCTTATATAGCGTTGCGAGACGGTCAGGAAGGTGACGGCTAGCTGACGGGCGTGTCAGTTTCGTCCCGGATTCCTGTCAGACACGTATCCATGCCTATTGAAACGGCCCGGTGCGTTCGCCAACGGGCAGGTATACTGCCGCCTCGCGCCCTGTGAGCGGGGCCGACTCGCATGCATTTTCCCGGAGCCTTACATGACTTCCCCGACACCCTCGTCCGCGGACGAGCGCCCGAGCGACCACCAGCTGGACTCGCCTGCCGGCGACGTTACCGCTACCGCCGACGCCAAGGCGGCCATCCCGGCCTTCAAATTCCCGTTCAAGCCCGGTGAACTGGCCGCGGCCAAAGGGGCCGGCCAATTGCCGTGGTACAAGAACGGCGTGAAGGACGGTCATACCAAGACCCCCGGAGCCGCGCCTCCCGGTACCCGTCGTTCGATGGGCAAGCGCTGAGCCGAACGGGCGGGGGAGCTCAATGGGGCCCCCGTGCCCCCGCCAGGCTGCCGCTCAGTTCGTAGGCGGTCAGCTCGGCTTGATGCGCCGCCAGGATTTCCGGCAGCGAGCCTCGCAAATACTCGACCCAGGTCTTGATCTTCGCATCCAGGTATTGGCGCGAAGGATAGATGGCGTACAGGTTCAGTTCCTGGGAGCGATAGTTGGGCATGACCCGCACCAGCGTGCCGTTGCGCAGGCCTTCGATGGCGGCATATACCGGCAATACCCCCACGCCCATGCCGCTGGTGATGGCGGTTTTCATGGCGTCGGCGGAGTTCACCAGGAACGGTGACTGATTGATGGTGACCATCTCCTGGCCTTCAGGGCCATCGAACACCCACTTCTCCAGCGGAATGACCGGACTGACCAGGCGCAGGCAGGCGTGGTTGAGCAGGTCGCTGGGTTTTTGCGGGCAGCCGCTGGCCTTCACATAGGCGGGCGAGGCGCAGACGATGCTGTAGGTGATCCCCAGGCGCTGGGAGACGAAGCCTGAATCCGGCAGTTCGCTGGCCAGCACGATAGAGACGTCGTAGCCCTCGTCGAGGATATCCGGTACGCGGTTGGCCAGGGTCAGGTCGAAGGTCACGTCCGGGTGTGTCTTGCGATAACGGGCGATGGCGTCGATCACGAAATGCTGGCCGATACCGGTCATGGTATGGACTTTCAGCTGCCCCGCCGGGCGGGCGTGGGCATCGCTGGCCTCGGCTTCGGCTTCCTCGACGTAGGCCAGGATCTGCTCGCAGCGCAGCAGGTAGCGCTTGCCGGCCTCGGTCAGGGCGATACGGCGAGTGGTGCGGTTGAGCAGGCGGGTTTGCAGATGGGCTTCCAGGTTGGAAACCGCACGCGAGACGTTGGCTGTGGTGGTGTCGAGTTGCCCGGCGGCGGCGGTGAAACTGCCGGCTTCGGCAACACAGCAGAACGCACGCATGTTTTGCAAGGTGTCCATGAACGGTTCTCTTGGGAGGTGGCAAATTGTGACATGAAGTTACAGCGCGAAGGGACCCCGACTAATGGATTATCGCGTTAACGGTAACAAAGAATCACAGAAAGGTCGGCTTATCGCCGCTCGACGCCCTGCCTAGAATTGCCGCCAAAGCAGGAGCGGGACCTTGTGGATACCTGTGGGAGCGAGCTTGCTCGCGATAAGGTCGTCTCATTCGACATTTGAATTGAATGTCCGGACGCCTTCGCGAGCAAGCTCGCTCCCACAAGTCTGCGTCAACAGGCCGCCATTCTCGTCGTCATGCCGGCCCCCTCAGGAATTTTGTGCAAGTGCCGCGTTGCATCAGCAGAGAGCTGAAGACTCTCAGTGTTTGGGTTTTGGCGTCAGTCATTGGCGGTTGCATCGGGACGGGAGGGATTGCCCCCCAGGGCGAGGCCTTGCCGGCCAATGGGCTGGCCACCGATGCCGTGATCCGCGAAGCCGCCCGGGACGCCCATTGGCCGACCCGACAGTGGTGGAAAGCCTACGGCGATCGGCAACTGGATCGTTGGGTCGACCTCGCGCTGCAAGGCAGCCCGAGCCTGGCGATGGCGGTGGCCCGGGTGCGTCAGGCCAGGGCCCTGGCCGGGGTCGCCGAGGCCGCCGAGTCCCTGCAGATCAATGGCCAGGCGAATCTCAAGCGGCACGACTGGCCCACCGACCAGTTCTACGGCCCTGGCGAGCTGGCCAATACCACCACCTGGGACAACAATGCCGGCTTGGGCTTGAGCTACGCCCTGGACCTGTGGGGCCGGGAGCGCAATGCCAGCGAACAGGCCGTCGACCTGGCCCACATGAGCGTGGCGCAGGCACGGCAGGCGCAGCTGGAATTGCAGAACAATGTCGTGCACGCCTATATCCAGTTGTCGCTGCATTACGCTCAGCGCGATATCGTCGCCGCGACGCTGCACCAGCAGGAGCAGATCCTCGAGCTGGCCCGAAAACGCCTGGACGGCGGCATCGGCACTCACTTCGAAGTCAGCCAGGCCCAGGCGCCCCTGCCGGAAACCCATCGCCAGCTAGACGCCCTCGATGAAGCCATTGCCCTGAGTCGCAATCAATTGGCGGCGCTGGCGGGCAAGGGGCCGGGAGAGGGCGCGCGATTGCAACGGCCGACCCTGGCCCTTGGTGCACCCTTGAAGCTGCCGTCGGCGCTGCCCGCCGAACTGCTCGGCCAGCGTCCCGATGTGGTTGCCGGGCGCTGGCAGGTGGCGGCCCAGGCCAGGGGTATCGATGTGGCCCGTGCCGGGTTCTATCCCAACGTCGATCTGGTGGGCAGCCTTGGCTACATGGCCACTGGCGGCGGGGCGCTGGAGTTCCTGACGGGCAAGAAACTCACCTACAGCGTCGGGCCGGCCCTGTCGTTGCCGATTTTCGACGGTGGGCGCCTGCGCGCACAATTGGGAGAGGCCGCAGCCGGTTATGACATCGCCGTGGCGCACTATAACCAGACGCTGGTGAACGCGCTGAAGGGCCTTTCCGACCAGTTGATCCGTCGCGAGTCCATGGACAGGCAACAGGCGTTCGCGGCCGAATCGGTGGCGGCCGCGCAGCGTACCTACGACATCGCCCTGGTGGCGTTCCAGCGCGGGCTCACCGACTACCTCAGCGTGCTCAACGCCCAGAGCCTGCTATTCAGGCAACAGCAGATCCAGCAGCAGGTGGAGGCGGCGCGCCTGAGCGCCCATGCCGACCTCGTGACGGCATTGGGGGGCGGGCTGGAAGCAGGCAACGATACGCCGGCCGCCGCGGCGACACGCCCGACCCCGGCTCCGGCCATTCTTGGCGCATTGGACCGGTGAGCCTGCCTCGATGACTTCCTTGCGCGCCTCATGGCGCTGGCTGCATCGCCTCGAATGGCGCCGCGGTTTTTTCGATTGGGCCCGCAGCGACGGGGTGACCTGGGTCTACATATTCAAGGTGCTGTTCGCCGCGTTCCTGACTCTGTGGCTGGCGATGCGCCTGGAACTGCCGCAACCGCGCACGGCCATGATCACGGTGTTCATCGTCATGCAGCCCCAGAGCGGCCAGGTGTTCGCCAAGAGTTTCTACCGCTTCCTCGGGACCCTGGCCGGTTCGGCGGTGATGGTGGCGCTGATCGCCTTGTTTGCCCAGAACACCGAATGGTTTTTGGGCTGCCTGACGATCTGGGTCGGTTTCTGTACGGCGGGGGCGACACGTTCGCGCAACTTCAGGGCCTACGGTTTCGTGCTGGCCGGCTATACCGCGGCGATGATCGGCCTGCCTGCCCTGGCCCATCCGGAAGGGGCGTTCATGGCGGCGGTCTGGCGGGTGCTGGAAATTTCCCTGGGTATCCTCTGTTCCACCCTGGTCAGCGCCGCGATCCTGCCGCAAACCGCCAGCGCCGCCATGCGCAACGCCTTGTACCAGCGCTTCGCAGTGTTTGCCCTGTTCGTCACCGACGGTCTGCGTGGACGCAGCAGGCAGGAGGCATTCGAGGCCGGCAACGTGCGTTTCATCGCCGAGGCCGTGGGCCTGGAGAGCCTGCGCAGCGTGACCGTGTTCGAGGATCCGCACATGCGTCGGCGCAACGGTCGGCTCAGCCGGCTGAACAGCGAGTTCATGGGCATCACCACGCGCTTCAATGCCTTGCACCAGTTGCTTGAACGACTGCGCGACAGTGCGGCCGACCATGTGGTGAGTGCCATCAAGCCAGGCCTGAACAACCTGGCCGAACTGCTGGACAGCTTCAGCGCCCGGGCCCTGACCGACGCTGACGCCGCGCGGCTGGTGGTGGCCTTGGCCGAGTACAAGGCCCAGCTGCCGGCACAGGTGCGTCGCTTGCGGGCACTGTTCCAGGAAACGGGGCCGAGTGAGGCGCAGTTGCTGGATTTCCACACGGCCTACGAGTTGCTCTACCGATTTGTCGACGATTTGCATGGCTATGCCCTGACCCACGCTTCACTGGTGGATCACCACCACGAACGCGAGCGCTGGGACGAGCCGTATGTGCCGCGGACCAACTGGCTCGCGGCCCTGGCATCAGGGTTTCGCGCCGCGTTCATTCTGCTGGTGCTGGGCAGCTATTGGGTCGCCACGGCCTGGCCGAGCGGGGCGACCATGACCATGATCGCCGCGGCCACGGTGGGCTTGTCGGCGGCGACGCCGAACCCCAAGCGCATGGCATTCCAGATGGCCTGTGGCACTTTGCTCGGGGCACTGGTGGGTTTCGTCGAGATGTTCTTCATCTTCCCGTTGATCGACGGTTTCCCTTTGCTCTGCATGGTGCTGGCACCGGTGCTCATGCTGGGTTCGTTTCTCGGTTCGCGACCGCAATACGCCGGGGTCGGGCTCGGGTTGCTGATCTTTTTCTGCACGGGCTCGGTGCCCGACAACCTGACGGTGTACAACCCCTACACCTTCATCAACGACTACATCGCGATGATTCTCGGCATGCTGGTGTGTGCCGCTGCCGGGGCGATCATTCTGCCGCCCAACAGTCGCTGGCTGTGGCGCCGGCTCGAACAGGACCTGCGCGAGCAAGTTGTGTTCGCCATCAGCGGCCGGCTCAAGGGGCTGGCATCGGGCTTCGAAAGTCGTACCCGAGATCTGCTGCATCAGGCCTATGGGCTGGCAGCGGGGCAGCCCCAGGTGCAGCGGGACTTGCTGCGCTGGATGTTGGTGGTGCTGGAGGTCGGGCACGCGATCATCGAATTACGCAAGGAACAGGCGATCCTGCCGGTGCATCCGGCCTACGCCGAAACCCAGCCGTGGCGCCAGGCGATCCGCGTGATGGGACGAGCCCTGGTGAGGCTGTTCCGCCAGCCGTGCCAGAACAATCTGGAGCGTGCCCTGGTGGCAGTGGACCAGGCGATCGGTCGCGTCCAGGCCACCGATGAACCGTTCGCGCCGCACTTCGACACATCGGCCCTGCGCCGGGTGAAGAGTTACCTGCATTTCATCCGCACTTCCTTGCTGGACCCGCAATCGCCATTGGCCGGCTATGCCATGTCGCATGCCGCCCCGCTGTCCCAGGACCCTGACCATGCCTCGTGAAATCGCCTTCCATGGCGTCTACATGCCCACCATGACCCTGATGTTCTTCATCGCCGCCGCACTGGCCTGGGCCCTGGATCGCTTCCTCTCGGGCATGGATCTGTACCGCTTCTTCTGGCACCCGGCGCTGCTGCGCCTGAGTCTGTTTACCTGCCTGTTCGGCGCGCTGGCGCTGACGGTCTACCGTTGAGATCGATGCGATGAAAAAATTCTTCAGCCTGCTGGCGACGCTGTTGGTACTGGCCTTGGCGCTGTGGGTCGGCCGTACGCTATGGGTGCACTACATGGACACGCCCTGGACCCGCGATGGACGGGTGCGGGCCGACATCATCAACGTCGCCGCCGATGTCAGCGGCGAAGTGGTCGATGTGCCCGTGCGCGACAACCAGCGGGTGAGCAAAGGTGACCTGTTGATGCGTATCGATCCCGAGCACTATCGCATCGCAGTCAAGCAGGCTCGTTCCCTGGTGGCGTCGCGCAAGGCCACCTGGGAAATGCGCAAGGTCAACGCTCATCGTCGCGCGGACCTGGACAGCCTGGTGATCTCCCGGGAAAACCGCGATGACGCCAGCAATATCGCCGACTCGGCCCTGGCCGACTACCAGCACGCCCAGGCGCAACTGGAGGCGGCCGAGCTGAACCTGTCGCGCACCGAGGTGCGTGCCGCGGTGGACGGCTATGTCACCAACCTCAACGTGCACCGTGGCGACTATGCCCGTATCGGCGAGGCGAAGATGGCGGTGGTGGACATGAACTCGTTCTGGGTCTATGGCTTCTTCGAAGAAACCAAGCTGCCCAAGGTCCGCATCGGCGATCCGGCCCAATTGCAGTTGATGAGCGGGGAGCTGCTCAAGGGGCACGTGGAAAGCATTTCCCGTGGCATCTACGACCGCGACAACCCGGCAAGCCGGGAACTGGTGGCCGACGTCAACCCGACCTTCAACTGGGTGCGCCTGGCCCAGCGGGTGCCGGTGCGGATTCATCTTGATGAAGTGCCTGATGGCGTGCTGCTGGCGGCGGGGATGACGTGTACGGTGGTGGTCGAGCCGCAGGGTGAGCCCATTCTTCACCGCTAAGCCCTGTGGGAACGGGCTTGCCCGCGCAAGCGGAGTGTTGGCTTGCGACGATGTTGAAGGTGAGGCCGCCATCGCGAGCAAGCTCGCTCCCACATTGGATTTCCAGTGGGCACGGGTTTTGTGTTCGGCCCGATCCCCTTGCTACAAAGCGCCTGTTGTCGCTTTCGCATCTACAATGTTCTACCCAGCCCAAACCGCTTCATCAACACCTTCTCCAGCAACCCCTTGGGCAGTAAGCCAGCCATCAGCGGCAGGGTCCGGCTGCCATTGCCCAGGCGCAGCAAGCGGGCAGGCCTGGGTTGTTGCACGGCCTTGAGCAGCCCGGCGGCGAATTCGCCGGCCGGGGTCGGCTTGTCCTGGGACGCCTTGGCCCGGGCGCGGATACCGTCGCGCAGGGGCCACCAGGGTGATTGCTCGTTGATCAACTGTTCTGCTTCATGGCCGGCATTCCTGGCGAAACTCGAAGCGATGGCGCCGGGTTGGACTTCCATGACGCGGATACCGAACGGCGCCAGTTCCATGCGCAGCGCGTCGCTCAAGGCGTGCACCGCGGCCTTGGAGGCGCAATAGGCGCCAGCGAACGGTGTGACCAGCACACCGGAAACACTGCCGATGTTCACCACCAGGCCCCTGGCCCGGCGCAGCACCGGGAACAGCGCGCGGGTCACGCCGACGATGGCGAACACATTCGTTTCGAACTGGCGCTGCAAGGCGGGCACGCCGCCGTCCAGCAACGGGCCCATGGCGCCGTAGCCGGCATTGTTGACCAGCACATCGAGGCCGCCGTGCTGCTGGTTGATCCGTTCGCTCAATTGCTCCAGCGCCTGGCCGTCGTTCACGTCCAGCTGGACGGCGGTGAAGCCGGCGGCGCTGAGCGCTGCGACGTCCTCAGCCTTGCGGGCGCTGGCCCAGACCTGGTATCCGGCAGCCTTGAAGGCATCGGCGAGGGCGCGGCCGATGCCGCTTGAACATCCGGTAATCAACGCAACGGGCATGGCGCGTTCCTTGTGCAGAAAAAGAGGAAAGTGGCTCAATCGGAGAAGCTGCCATGCAATCGCTCGGCACGAAACTCCAGCGTCTGCGGGCGATAGCCGGGACGCAGCGGGGGCAGGGGCAGGCAATCCTGCCAGTCGGCACCGGGCTGCAACTGGCCGGGCCCGTGGTAGCGCGGTGCATTGTACGGGGTGTCGGCCAGGTTGATGGTGTCGCCGGGTGCATAGGCCGCGACCCGCCAGCCCAGCTCGACCAATGGTACGTCGTTGCCGTTCTTGAGTTTCAGCAGCAGCGGGCGGTCGGCGGGGCAGTGTTCCGGAGCGTAGGCAAGGCGCAGCTCCAGGCGTGCCAGTTGCCGGGTCTCGCGGTTTTCCTGCCAGATCACCCAGGCGGCCACCAGCCCCAGGCCGACAAACGCCGCCAGGGACACCGGCAGTGCCTTGGCCGGGTAGCGCAGCAGCAGGATCAGCCAGGTAATGACCAGCAAGACGCCAATAAGCATGTTCGAAGCCTCCGATAGCGTAGCCACATCCTACCGGAGGGCTCGGGGCATGGATATTCTCTGCCCTGCCGATCCACTGGTCGTCACTGTTATATCTGACAGTAGGCAGCGCTGTACGCCCCCTTGTTAGATGGCGAAGGCGCAGGCGGCTTTGGCCAGGAGACCGAACGATGAGCATGGATCAGGGGACCCCGACGTTGATTGCCGTTGATCCGCGACGCTTGCCGGTCCGTTCGGTCGATTACTGTCGCACCCTCGAGCGAGGGCCGGCGCACCGACGCATCAACCGCAGCCGCATCGATACGGCGGGGCGCCTGGTCGAGCAATGGGACCCACGCTTGGGGGCCCTGCGACAGGAGGATGAAGCGACCCCCGCCAACCTTTCGGCGGTTTATTCGCTGTCCTCGACCCTGCTGCTCACGACCAGCGTCGACGCGGGCCGACAGGTCGATCTGCCTGGGCTCGCCAGCGAAAACCTGCGCAGTTGGGATGGCCGGGGCACCCAACGGGAAATCGCCTACGATCACTCGCTGCGCCTTGTGGCAGTGTTCGAGCAGGGGGCCGGCCAACCGCTTCGGTGCGTCGAGCGCATGAAATATGGTGATCCGGGCCAGGGCGATGGCGATCACAACCAGCACGGCCAACTGGTTCGTCATGACGATCCGGCGGGAACCGTGCTGTCGACGTCGTTTTCCCTCGGCGGTCAACGCCTTGCCCAGGAGCGCCGTTTTACCCTCGACGCGGTCATTCCCGATTGGCCGGAGCGGGAAGCCGATCGTGAGCCGTTGCTTGAACCTGGCGATGGGTTCCTGACGACGTGGTGCCTGGGTCCGCAGGGCGATGTGCTGGAGCAGGTCGATGCCAGGGGCAATCGGCAGCGGCAGACGCTGGCCGTGGATGGAAGGATAGCTGGCAGCCAGCTGTTGCTACGGGGCCAGAGCCAGTGGCAATCCCTGGTGAGGGATATCCGTTACAGCGCCGAAGGGCAGGTCGAAGAGCAAACCGCCGGCAACGCTGTGCGGACCCGGCTCGCCTATAGTCCCGAGGATGGTCGCTTGGTGACGCGCAGCGTTCGACACGGCGACCGGGTCTTGCAGGACCTGGAGTATGCCTACGATCCCATGGGCAACGTCCTGAGCATCGAAGACAAGGCCCAGCCGGTGCGTTATTTCGCCAACCAGCGGATCGAGCCCGTCAGCCGTTTCGTCTACGACACGCTCTATCAGTTGAGCCAGGCCACGGGATGGGAAGCGGGCGCCCCAAGCCAGGGGCCCGAGTCCATGGGGCACAGCGATCCGGCGGCAGTCAGCAATTACCGGCAGACCTACCGCTACGATGAAGGCGGCAATTTGGTGGAACTGACCCATGTCGGTACGCAGAATCACGGACAGCGGATGAAGGTGGCCCGCCACAGCAATCGTGGCCTGCCATACCGTAATGGTGTGCCGCCGACGGAGGAGGAGATCGACGCGGCATTCGATGCGCAAGGCAATTGGCTGGAACGGGAGCCGGGACGTTCCCTGGCCTGGGACCTGCGTAACCAGTTGGGTTCGGTCACCCCCATAGCCCGGGCGTCGGGTCTCGATGATAGCGAGCGGTATGTCTACGCAGGAGATGGTCAACGGGTGCGCAAGCTTCGTACCCTGCAAATCGCGAGTCGCACGCTGGTCGCCGAGGTGCGTTACCTGCCGGGGCTGGAACTGCGCGCCGACAGCGGCAACGGCGAGTCATTGCAGGTCATCGTTGCCCGAGGCGGACTCGACGGCGTTCGGATACTGCATTGGGAGAGCACGCCGCCTTTCGCAGAGAACGACCGCTATCGCTACAGTTGTTCCGATCACTTGGGGTCGATCGCCCTGGAGCTCGACCACGACGCCCGGATCATCAGCCGGGAGCATTTCTACCCGTTCGGCGAGACCGCCTATCTGGCCGGCGATGACGAGGCCGAAGTCAGCTACAAGACGGTTCGCTACTCAGGCAAGGAGCGCGATGCCACGGGGCTTTATTACTATGGGTTCAGGTATTACGCGCCGTGGCTGCAGCGTTGGGTCAATCCGGATCCGGCTGGGGAGGTGGACGGTTTGAATCTTTATCGGATGGTCCGTAACAATCCGCTGACGTTTTTTGACGTTCAGGGGGAGAACGCCGAGTCCAAGACTGCACTGGAAACCGCAGTGGGTATTTTCGAGTATTACCAGGCCAGTTACAGCGCCTTGGATCGGGAGCTCCCTTTCCGGATGATGGAGGAAATAACCGGGGGGCAACTGCAATTCAAGGACAAAAGGGCGCCGGAGGCGGTATTGACCAGCACCAAAGACAAAAAATTCAAGCTCAGGCACTACACCTACTCTGCAACCGGGTCTCCCTCCTTCGCCGAAATTTCGTCGAATTTTGCGCTGGTCAAGGCGAAGTTGAAAACGATAGGAGATTCGAGCGGCAATACCAATGAAAAGGATTGGACCAGGGCCGGGAACATGGGTTTTTCGTTCTTTCTCCTGGCGGTGGACGACGAGGTCAATGACCGGGCTTTCCTTCGGACAGCGACTCACTTCGCCGAATACGATCTTGAAGATTCCGAGCAGATGCAGGAGGCGTTGGGAGCCGGTTGGCAAGACATCAACTTCTTTGCTTCTCCGGACGTGCTGGACCCGGCACATGCTGCGGATTTGAAGAAGGTGCCCATGGTAAAGGGACGCCTGGAGGACCTGAAAGCGTTGCTGTTGGGGCTCTCGGGCATCAAGGCGGTCCAGGCGAGAGTAATGGATGCTTCCCAGTTGCTCAAACAGATCGACAATGCGTTTGGAGGCAGCTTGGAAATCAAGATTCCAGGGTCAGTGAACGTCACGAGATGGCATGCCAAAGCTCAGGGGGCCAGGGTGAGAAAGGCTGCTTGAATGACCGGCAAATGGAACTGGGCCGGCAATGGCGGCGAGTGACCTGGCAGCCCGGCCCAAATAAGAAAACCCCCATCCAACCCACTGCGGATAGGGGGCGCAGTGGGCTGGATGGGGGCTTCGTTTGGGGCCGAACGTTACTGCGCGATGGTCTTCACCGACACGCCGCGTTCGATCGGGGTGGAGCGACCGTAGATGTCTTCGAAGCGCTCGATGTCGTCTTCGCCCAGGTAGCTGCCGGACTGCACCTCGATGATTTCCAGCGGGATCTTGCCCGGGTTGCGCAGACGATGGACGGATGCGATCGGGATGTAGGTCGACTGGTTTTCACACAGCAGGAACACGTTCTCGTCGCAGGTGACCTCGGCGGTGCCGCTGACCACGATCCAGTGTTCGGCGCGGTGGTGGTGCATCTGCAGCGACAGGCATGCGCCCGGCTTGACCGAGATGTGCTTGACCTGGAAACGACCGCCCATGTCCACCGAGTCGTAGGAGCCCCACGGACGGTAGACCTCGCAGTGGTTCTGGGTTTCGCTGCGGCCCTGGGCGTTGAGGGTGTTGACCAGCTGTTTCACGCCTTGGACCTTGTCCTTGTGGGCGATCATCATGGCGTCCTTGGTTTCCACCACCACGATGTTCTCCAGGCCGATCACCGACACCAGCTTGCCGTTGCCGTGGATCATGCAGTTGCGGCTGTCCTGGATCACTACGTCGCCCTTGGTGACGTTGCCGTTGGCGTCTTTTTCGTTGACTTCCCACAGCGACGCCCAGCAGCCGACATCGCTCCAGCCCGCCGCCAGTGGCACCACGCAGGCCCGCTGGGTCTTTTCCATCACCGCGTAGTCGATGGAGTTGTCCGGGCAGCAAGCGAAGGTGGCTTCGTCGAAGGTGATGGTGTCCGCTGTCTGTTCGCTGCGCTCCAGGGTCAGCAGGCAGGTGTCATAGATGTCCGGATCGTGCTTCTTCAATTCTTCGAGGAAGCGGCTGGCGCGGAACAGGAACATGCCGCTGTTCCAGAAATAGCCACCGGCTTCGAGGAATTCGGTGGCGCGCTTGGCGTCGGGTTTCTCGACGAAGTGCGAAACGCGGCTCACACCCTCGGGCAGCAGCGCATCGTTGGTCGACTTGATGTAGCCGTAGCCGGTCTCCGGCTTGGTCGGCGGGATGCCGAACAGCACCATCTCGCCGCGCTCGGCGGCCACGGTGGCCAGGGCCAGGGCGCGTTGCAGGGCTTTCTGGTCTTCGATCACGTGGTCGGCCGGCAGCACCAGCATCAACTCGTCGCGACCTTCATTGACCAGCATCATCGCCGTCAGGGCCACGGCCGGTGCGGTATTGCGCCCGAACGGTTCCATCAGGATGCGCTGGGCTTCCAGTTTGCGGTTGGCCAACTGCTCGTTGACGATGAACCGGTGGTCTTTGTTGCAGACCACGATCGGCGTGTCCATGCCTTCGAACACCAGGCGTTCGAGGGTCTGCTGGAACAGGGTGTTTTCCCCGGTCAGGGCCAGGAATTGTTTTGGGAATTGCTTGCGCGAAAGCGGCCAAAGACGTGAGCCGCTACCACCTGACAAGATCACCGGAATCATGTGTGTTACTCCTTGAAGCGAAATGGTTATAGAGCTACTGCGTTCTGTCGTTTCACTCTCTTGTTGTTGTTCCTTGCCCGAATGACAGCTGTGCTCAGTGTGGGAGCGAGCTTGCTCGCGATGGCGGTGTATCGATCGACATCCATGTTGAATGTCAGATAGCTATCGCGAGCACGCTCGCTCCCACAGGGCACAGCGTCAGTCAGGAAAACTCATCAGCGGGTCGACACGGGGCGCTTGACCCACACTGGCGACAGGCTGCTGCCCGAGCCGGTGACGTACAGCACCGCGGCTTCACCGCGCTCCAGGGCTACGGGTTTCAGATCGCCGACTTTCTTGTCGCCCTCGAACAGCGCCAGGCTGACTTTGACCGGATTGATTTCACGCTCGCCGCGGCCTTTGGCCGCCACGTTCGGAACCACTTCGGTCTTGCCGTCGGCGGTCTTGAGGGTCAGTGCCTTGTCGCTCAGGTTCTGCACGCGAACCAGGGACTTCTGCTTGTTCTTGAACGGTGGTTCTTCGATCAGTTGTGGTTGGCCGCTGGCGTTGTTGACCAGGGTGTAATAGTGATCGGGAGCCAGTTTCACCGGTACGGTCTGGCTGCCGACCTTGGCGCTGTAGTCGCCGCCGGGCATGAAGCTGAAATCGCTGCTGGCCAGGGGGGCGACATCGCTCAGGTTGGTGCTGCCGACGGTGGCGCTGACTTCGGCGTTGCTGGCGTTGTAGAGGCGCACGAAGCTTGAGCCTTTTGGCGCGACCGGGCCGTACAGGGCCGAGTCACCGGCGAAGGCGGAAAAGGACAGGGCGCTCAGGCTGGCAGCGAGGGCAACGGCCTTGAAGGAGCGAGCAGCGAGACGGCGATGAGTTGTGGTGAAAGTCATGGTGGACCTCTCTTTCAGTTTTGCGCCCGGTCGGGCGTCTCGGATGGGGTGTTGGCGGCTACGTTCTGTTGGCGCGCACCGGCTTGTTTGAGCTCTGCGACCCACTGTGGGTCGGCGTCGCCGATTTCGTTGTTCACGGGCAGATAACGTTCAGGGAACTCCCAGATCAGCACCTGGGGCGGGCTGTTCTTGAAGGCGTCGCTTTTGAGGTAGCTGAGCATTGGCAGAATCGGGCCATGGCCGTCTTCGGCGTAGTTCACGACGTCGCTGTGCAGGGCCTGCTTGAGCGCACCGACGAAGTTCCAGTTGGGGTTGGCGCTGTAGCTGGTGCCGATCAGGGCCACGGGTACCTGGGCGTCGGCGAACAGGGCGTCGCCTTCGGCCGGCTGGTCCTCGGCTTCGCGGGTATTGCGCTTGACCAGCGGCTCCTGGGCCGGCATCAGTTCTTCGAACAGCGGATCCAAGGGCAGGAACTGACGCAGGTCGCCCTTGTGGGTGATCTTTTCCACAGGCTCGGTGACGAAGCGCTGCGGTTCACCGTTGAGCGGAGCGCGCTCGGCAATGGCCTTGGCCAGGTTCTCGGCGGCCACCTGGGCACCTTCCGGCGTCCAGTGGGTGTCGGTGCGCAGGAACACTTGCTGGCCGCTTTGCTTGGCCTGTTGCAACGGGCCGAGCAGGTCGGGGGCGATGATCTTGTCCGCCGCCACGCGAGCATGGAAATCCTGGTAGAGGTTGGCGTGGATGCTGGATGGCTTCACTTCACCCAGGTGCTCGGGGTACAGCCGCGCCTTGGCCGGCACGATCGCCATCACCAGGGTGATGCCTTGCTCCTTGAGCTTCTGGCGCACGCCCTCGATCAACGCGTAGTTGCCTTGCAGGTTCAGCTCTTCGTTGACGATCGGGTTGAACTCTTCATCGCTGTACAGCCACTGGTCACGGCCCAGGACCACGCCCTTGCGGCCTTCGTTGAACAGCTTGTAGTCCAGCGCCGCCCAGATGTTGGTGCCCAGGCGCTTGATGGGAAACTCGTCGTCGTAGTGGGTTTCCACGGCCTTGGCCCAGCGCCCGTTGAGCACCGTGGCATCGGGGTTGGTGCTGAAGCCGAAGAAACTGCGCATCGACCACAGGCCCAGCACCACCAGGGTCAGCAGAAACAGTGCGATGTAAAAGATGCGTAATGAGCGGGTCATGTTCAGATCCCTCAGAACTGGAAGTAAAGGAACGGCGAGAAGCTTTGCGCCGAGAGTTTGAGAATCGAGGCGATGAACAGCAGCAGCACCAGGGCGCGCATCACATAGCGTGGCCAGTCGGCGACCCAGTAGGCTGGTTGCACCTGGGCTTCGACACCCACGGTGTAGCCCGGTTCATGGATGTTCGACGGGTTGTCGCCCGGAACGGCCTTGATCAGGCCCGGTTGCGCGGTGGCCGGACCATCGGCCTCGGTGTTGACCTCGGGCTTGGTCTTGACTGGAGGACGGTTGGTGTAGAAGTCCCGCAGGCCGAAGAAGGCGAGGGTGACGTAGGCCACCACCAGCGTGGCGATCTGCAGGCCGGTGAGGTTGGCGCGGGTCAGTTCCGACAGCGACCAGTCGCCGAAGCTGAACATGGCGCCGTACATGCGACCGGCCACGTGCAGGTTCTCGGCACGGAAGATCACCCAGCCCATGACCACCAGCAGGAAGGTCAGTGCCCAGCGGATCGGGTTGATGGTGCGCGGCGTGGTGTTGATGCCCACGGCCTTCTCGATGGCCAGCCAGATACCGTGCCAGGCGCCCCAGATCACGTAGGTGATGTTCGCACCGTGCCACAGACCGCCGAGCAGCATGGTCAGGAACAGGTTGCGATAGGTCATCAGCGTGCCTTTGCGGTTACCGCCCAGGGTGATGTAGAGGTAGTCACGCAGCCAGGTGGACAGGCTGATGTGCCAGCGCCGCCAGAACTCGGTGATGGACTGGCTGATGTAGGGTTGCTTGAAGTTTTCCATGAAGCGGAAACCCATCATCAGGCCCAGGCCGATGGCCATGTCGCTGTAGCCGGAGAAGTCGAAGTACAGCTGCGCGGTGTAGGCCAGGGCGCCGAGCCAGGCGTCACCCGTGGTGGGGTTCTGCAGGGCGAAGCAATGGTCGGCCACCACCGCCAGGGTGTCGGCGATGAACACTTTCTTGATGAAGCCCTGCATGAAGCGCGTGCAGCCTTCGGAGAACTTGTCCAGGGTGTGGGTGCGGTTGTTGAACTGATCGGCCAGGTCACGGAAACGCAGCACGGGGCCGGCGATCAGGTGGGGGAAGATCGCCACGAACGCCGCGAAGTCGATCAGGTTGCGGGTCGCCGGGGTATCGCCGCGATAGACGTCGATGATGTAGCTGATGGACTCGAAGATGTAGAACGAGATCCCGATCGGCAACAGCACGTGGGTCAGGATGAACGGATTGAGACCGAAGCTGGTGATGATGGCGTTGAGGCTGTCCACGCCGAAGTTGGCGTATTTGAAATAGCCGAGGATGGCCAGGTCCACGCCCACGCCAAGCAGCAGCCAGCGCTGGGCCGGTTTGGTGCGCACGCCCGCGGCGCCGACTTTAAGGCCGATCCAGTAGTTCCACAGGGTGACGCCGGCGAACAGCGCCAGGAAATCCACCCGCCACCAGGCATAGAACACATAGCTGGCGATCAGCAGCAGCAGGTTGCGATAGCGTTGCCCGCTCAGGTAGTACAAGCCGAGAAAGATCGGCAGGAACAGGAACAGGAACACGTTGGATGAAAATACCATCCCGATCTCTCCATGTTGAATCAACAGTCAAGGGCCAGAGCCCCCCCAAACCCCCCCATGAAAACCGGGGGGTTGATTACATTCGAAACAAACCACATTCCCTGTGGGAGCGAGCTTGCTCGCGATTGCGATCTGACATTCACTTTGGTGGCGACTGACATACCGTCATCGCGAGCAAGCTCGCTCCTACAGAATTCCCCGCCAGGCAGGGAGGGTGGGCTTAGCTTCCTTTCTCACCTTTATCCCGCGATGGGTCGTACACCTTGGTCAAGTCCCCGCCGAGGCGGAAGGTCTTGAACGGCTGCATTTCATGCTTGCGTTCCAGCACATCCTGCGAGCATGTGTAGAGGGAGCAGAACGGTTCGAGCCAGGCGAATTTCGAATCGATCTTGAGATCCTTCATGTCCTGTTCTTCGCCGTTCTTCTCTTCGAAGATGTCCGGGTCTTCCACACCGGCCAGTACCCGCTCGCCCAGACGCTTGAGGGCGGCATTGTTTTCCTGGCGCAGGTCCACGCCGTTGACCTGGGCAAAACTGGCGATCATCGCCAGGGGCGGCAGGGCATAGTTGTGGTACGACAGCGCCCGCTGCTTGCGCTTGAGTTCGTTGGGCAGGAAACCGTCGGCGTCCACCTGGTTGACGCCGACCTTGTATTCCTTGACGGCCCAGTCGAACAGGTCGCGACGGTTGGTCGCCACGGCCGTGGCCATCACCGACCAGGCTGCCCAGTAGGAGTGGTTGTTGGTCTTGTCCAGGGGCAGGTTGTCCCAGTCGCTGACCACCTGGTCGGCCATCTTGCTGAACCAGCCTTCGATCAGTTGCGCCTGTTCCTGGTGGTTGGCCAGTGGGCGCGACTCGGAGAACTTCAGGCGCACATAGGCCGAGGCCATGCTGCCCAAGGCCCATTTGCGCATGGACTTGCCGGTGTGGTTGAAGTCGGTGGACATCAACGCATCGGCCTTGGCCCATTCGGTCAGCCAGTTCAAGGTGCATTCCAGTTGCTCGGGGCGACCGTCGCGCATGAACTGCATCACCTGCTTGCTGATACCCCGTTCGATCCGGGTGATGTCGGCGGTGCTGTCACGGAAGGCTTTTTCCGATTGCACGTTCAAGGTCGCGCGGGCCTTGTCGGAGCCTTCGTACTTGCTGCGGAACTGCAGCGCGCCGGTATAGGGCGTTGGCGTTGCATCGCAGCCCTGGGCCGGGTCGCCGACCTTGACCTTCTCGATCGGTGCGAAGTAGCCCTGTGGCGGACGCAGCGGAGCCGCGGCCTGGGTGGCCCCGGCGAACATCGCCAGGGTCAGCAGGGACGGCGCCAGCAGCGCTTTCAACGTTCGGGGTCGCATGTTTCTGGTCATAAAGCGAGACCTCATTGTCCGATTTGAGCCGTTTGTTCGGCTTGCGGAGAGACATTGCGTTTGCAGACTTTCGCTTCGATTTGCTGTGGTGCCGCACCGGCTTCGGGGCCCTGGACTTCAACGGCCAGCAGGTTCTGCGAGGCCCAGTCCTCATCGGTGCGCAACTGGAAGGCGAAACGCCCGTCGGTTTCGGAGGTGTTCGGTTTCTCGATCTTGATGTCCTCGTGGCGCCCATTCATGTACCAGAGGGTGGCTTGCAACGTTTTCACCGAGGTGTCGGCGAAACGGATGTCGACCTGGTGGCTGCCGTTACGCAGATCCATGTTCTTGCTATTGACCATCAATTCGTTCTTGCCCGGCTTCAGGGCGGTCTTGCTGCTCATCAGCGCCGGCTTGCCTTCGCAACCGTTGTTGTCCAGCAACGCCATCATCTGGCGGTAGATGGTTTCCTGGTCCAGGCGATACAGCGGCGAGAATTCCCAGATCAGGATCTTGGGTGGGCTCTTCTGGAATTCCTCGCTGCCCAGGTACTGGATCATCGCGCCCTCGAAACCACCGCCGGGGAAGGCGACGTTGAGAATGTCGGCGCCGATGGCTTCTTCCAGGAAGCCGGCGAAGTTGTAGTTCTTGCCGCTGTGACTGGTACCCACGAGGGTGATCTGCGGGTTGCCGGAATCGCCGAACAGGTCGCCGTCGCCAGCTTCGCCCTTGGGCTCGGTGGTGAACTGGTCCATGTACTGGATCGCATAGCTGGTGCCGCACAGCTGGCCGGCCATGTTGTGCAGGGTGCCGGTCTTGCCCATGCGGCCGGACTTCTTGGTCTCGAACTCACGCTTGGGAATGTCGGCGAAGGCCGGGATCTGCTTGACCTTCTCGGCGACGATCTTCGCCGTGCGCTGGGCGCCGTAGGGTGTCCAGTGCTGGTCGCCACGGAAGTAGAAATCGTGGGCCGGCAGGGTCTCGGGGAGGTTTTCGTTGGTCAGCGGAGACAGGTCCGGTACCACGTAGCCCATCTGCGCGAAGCGACCGAGCATGGCCTTGTAGTTGGTCAGGGCCTTTTCATAGTCGAAGCTGGCCTTTTCCTGTGGGTTGAGCTTGTTGCGGTTCACCAGGCCCCGGGTGGGCTGATAGACGATCACCAGTTCGACGCCTTTCTTCTTGAAGGCATCGTGCAGCATCTGCATGCGCTTGTAGCCGGCCGGGGTAGTGTCGAACTCGGTACGCAGGTCTTCCCGGGTACGGAACAGCCAGTCGCCCTGGGCCTGTACCAGCGTGGTGAAGTTCTGCTGGTAGCGCGTGGTGTAGTTCTTTTCGTCGTGTGCCGCAGGGCACAGGCTGCAGCAAGGTTCGGCAGTAAAGGTCGGCGCCTTGATTTCGTCGGCGCGCGCGCCGCTGGTGGCGGCAAGAATGCCGGCGGTCAGGGCGGACAGGCCCAGGAGTTTGATCATCTGTGGGTTCATAAAGGTCATCCTCAATCCCGCATTTCGGTCTGGCGTTCGACGGGGTCGATCAGCACGGCTTTCTGCTGGCGCACCAGCAGGTCGAGAATTTCGTCCTGGCGCTCGCCCAGGATTCCCGTGAAGCTGATGCCGCTGGATTTGGTCGGCGCGAGCATGGACACGCGGTACAGCTCGACGCTCAGCGGCGAGTCGATGGACAGCGGGCCACTGCCATTGGCGGCCAGTTCGCCGCCGACCACGATCAGGGAAACCTGGGCGTCGAACGGGTCGAGCTTGATGTCACGGTCGGTATCGGACAGGTCCTTGATGTGACCGTAGATACCGGTCAGGCCGTTGGCCATGGACACGTTTTCGTAGAGACGAATGTTCACGCTGTTACGAATGCGGATGCCGTGGCGCTGGTTGCTGATCACTTTGTTGTCCCACAACAGGTTGTCACCACTCTCATAAAGCGTGATGCCGTCGGTGTGGTTCTTGTAGATCTCGTTGTAGGCGATGATGTTGTTGACGCTGTTACGGTCGATCACCAGGCCCGAGAGTTTGTTGTCGTAGCTGCGGTTGTTGAAGATGAAGCTGTCGTTGACCTCACGGGAAATGATGATCCCGTGCTTCTTCTTCGTCCCGTAGACGGTGTTGTCGGCAATGATCAACCGATGGGACCGGTCGTGGGGGTCGATACCGTAGACGATGTTGTCCTTGTAGGTGTTGCCCTTGATGACGAAGTCGCGGGTCTCGTAGCAGTAGAAGCCGTACCACATGTCCGAGAACTCGGAACCGATGATCCAGCCGGTCGGTTCCGGGCGCTTGAGGACCTTGGCCATGTTCGGCGTGTACTGGGAGATACTCACCCCGTACGACTTACTGTTGGCGTAGCCGAAGCTGGCCATCTTCGAGTTGACGATGTAGGTCTCGGTACCGCCCCAGGCCAGCAGGAACGGACGGAATTCGTTGGCCGAACGGAAAGTGGCGGGGCCGTTTTCCTTTTCGCGCCAGCCGGTGACCTTGGTGTCGTGGATGAACATCTGGCCATCGTTCACCAGGAACGAGCCGCCTTCCTGGGACAGGCGCAGCTCCTGGGTCTGCTTGTCGATTTCCAGGATGCCTTTCTGGCCGACCACGATCGGGATCCTCGCCAGGAAGACGCCTGGCGAGGTCTCGATGATGTATTTGGGCGCCTTCCTGGCCACGTCCTTGAGGTTCATGTAGCCATCGTCGATGAAGATGGCCTGGGGAATACCGTGCTGGCGCACGACCCACTCGGCCATCTTGTTGTCACCGCCGATGAAGTCCTTCAGGGCGTTTTCCTGCATCATCCGGCGCACGCTGACCTTGCCGGGCTTGCTGCGCACGATCTTGGCCACGGCCGCTTCGGCGGTGAAGCCCTTGAGGTCGGGCAAGGTCGGCTTGGCCAGTTCCAGCGGGGCGGTCGGCGCACTGCTGACGGTGTAGGTCTTGGCCGCTTGCAGTTCCTTGGCCACGTTGCCCGGCTTGACCACCGGTTCAACGTTGGCGAACGCCGGCGAGCCGGCCAGCAGCATGGCTGCGACCAACAGGCTGATCGAACCTTTCATCGCCTGGCTGTTCCTTTGGTAGCGGTTCATATCGGGCACTCCCATGGCCGTTCGCATCAGAAGCGCCAGATCACGTCGACAAAGGCGCGATGCATGTACGAATCGACCTCTTTGCCGTAGGCGTCGCCTGGCTTGAACACGCCGCCACGAAAGCGCACCAGCGCCGACGGCTCATCGATGGACTGGCTCAGCGCGGCCGGCAGCAGCCCTTGCTTGAAGTACTTGGTGACCACCAGATCGACTTCCTGGCCCAGGTCCTTGTCGCCGTCACGCAGCGGCAGGGTGGAGGTGGACAGGATGGCGCCGGTCACGTCGTCGGTGTTGTTCTGTACGGCGTTGATGCCGTTGCTGCCCACCGGCTTGTTGCCGTCCACGCGCCAGAACTTGTGGTACACCAGGCTGGCGTCGTATTCGTCGCGCAGCTGCCAGGAGCCGAACAGCGAGGCGCTCTGGGTGTTGCTCATCTCGCCACGGAACGCCTCGCCGAAACGATGGACCCGCGAACGAGTGCCGGTGAAGTTCGAGCGGTTGCTCTGCAGGCCATTCTGTTCATAGTCCTCGCTGGCGCGGGCATAGGCGGCACCGACTTGCCATTGCGGATCCAGGCGCAGGCGAATACCCAGGTCGGTGGCCCAGCCATCCACGTCGTCGCTGCGCTTGGCTTGCGCCGGACGGGTGCCGTCGGCGTTGAGCGGGTTGACGGTGTCGCGGTCGCCGGTCATGCCGGTGATGCTCGCCCAATAGTTGACGGTATTGGTGTTGCGCCAGTTATAGGCATCGCTGTTGGCTTCCAGGCCGAGCCAGGACAGGTCACCGTTCTCGGTCTTGTCCAGGACATCGGTGGGTTCGCCCGGGGTCGGGTAGTCGAGGCTGCCGTTGTCATGGGTGTGATGGGCGCGGATACCGGCCCACTGGCCTGGCATCCACTGGTAGCCCACGTCGCCGTAGACGTGCAGGCGATCCTTGTCCTTGGGCGACAGCTCCTTGAGGTCGGTGCGGTATTCGCTGAAACGTTCGGCCACGCCGAGGTTGGCCCGCAACAAGGTGGTGTCGAAGGTCCAGTTCAAGGCCTCGATGTTGGTGTCGCGCCACTGGCCGTCATCGTTGCGCAGGCGCTGGCGGCCGAACTTCAACTGCTCGCCCGGGTACGGGGTCAGGCCGCGATAGCCAATCCAGAATTCGCGCATGGCCAGGTAGCTCTTCTTGGCTTCGCGATCGCCGCTGTCGGTTTCCTGGGTGCTGCCATCGGACTGTTGCAAGGTGTCAGTCTCGATGATGTCGGAAGACGTCACGGCCTGGGCCATGGCGTAGGCGCTCCAGGCACCGCTTTCGCTTTCGCCGTAGACCCAGGGACGCAGGTCCAGGCCGACACCGTTGACGTCGCCACCGCTCTGGGTGCCGAGGTCACGGTCGTCTTCGGACTGGCCGGTGATCTTCACTTCCAGGCCGAAGTTCTTGGTGTCGGTCAGGGCCGCCAGGGTCGGGCAGGACCACAGCAGGGCGCAGGTCAGGCCAATTCCGGCCTGCACAAAAGGATTGAGCTTCAAAGGCTTCATAGAGGTTCCTCGCCGTTATCTTCTTTTAGGGCTTGCAGTTCCAGCGTATCGGGGCTCATGGCACCACGAATGGCCTGCTCTTGTTGTAGCAGGCGTTGCGCTTGGGCAAGCTGTTGCGGCGGTAATTGGGCTTCGAGGGTCTGGGCAAGCTCGGTGGCTTGCGGGGTGTTCTGGGCCTTGGCCAACTGGCTGAACACATAGGCGTTGACCGGGTTGGGCTTGGTGCCCTTGCCCTGGGAGAACAGCTGGGCAATGGCATAGTCAGCGCTGTTCTGGCCGTTACGGGCAGCCTTGAGCAAGTGGTCCAGGGCTTTTTGCGAGTAGACCTGGCCCAGGTAACCACGGCGATAGATCTGGCCGAGGTAGTAATCGGCGGCCACTTCGCGGCCGACGGCTTTCTGGAAATGTGCCTCGGCGACCTTGGCGTCGGCCGGTACCCACTTGCCTTCGTAGTAGAGTTTGCCCAACAGCAACTCGGCCCGAGGCTGGTCGGCGGCACGGCCGTTTTCCAGGTACTGCATCATCTTGTCGACGTCGCCCAGCTCGGGGAAATCGTAGAGCAACTGCGCCAGGCTGACCCAGGCGGCGGGGTAGCCGGGGGCGATGCCTTCGAGCAGCGACTGGGCTGTCTTCTCGTCGGTCTTGCCGAGGCTGGGATCGGCCAGCACGCGCGCGACGCTGTCCACGCGCTGGGCAGAAACCACGCCACGACTGTGGCCGGCCTGCATCTGCTTGAGCAACTCGGCCTGCTGTTCCGGCTGGCCGCGTTTCTGGTAGACCGTGGCCAGTTCGACGTAGCAGATGTCGGTGGTCGCCAACGCGGCCTTGCACACCTTCTCCACTTCAGCCAGGTGCTGGTCGTAGGTGCCCTGGGTGCGATAGAGCAGAATCTGCGCCAGGCCTGCCTCCGGATAACCGGCGTTGCGCCACTGGTCGATCTGCTGCTGGGCGTTGACGTTCGGGAAGCTGTGGGGGTATTGCAGGTACAGCATCGCCAGCGGGATCAGGGTGTTGCCCTCACCGTTGGCGAAGGCTTTCTTCAACAGGCCCTCGGCCTCGTGCTTTTCAGCCTCGGTGGAACCGGGCTTGGCCACCAGCAGGCGACCCAGGCGAGCCTGGGCCCGTGGCGAGATATCGGCGGCAGCGCGGTAGGTCGCCTCGGCCTTTTTCATCTGCTCGGGGTCGCGGCTGTCCACCTGGATATCGGCCAGGCCCACCTGGGCTTCGCTGTAGCCCAGGTCTGCCAGTTGCTGATAGTTCTGCTGCGCCAACGCCGTGTCGCCGCGCTTGAGGGCTTCGTTGGCCAGGCGCTGGTCGGGCAGGCCCGCGCAACCGGCCAGGCTCACGGCCAGTGCCAAGGCACACAGTGTCCCCACTTGGGAACGAGCTTGCGGCGTATCATCCTGACCGCATTGATCCTTTCGCGAGCGAGTCGGATTGCCGAACCGTCGCTCCCACAGACTCTGTGGGGTATTCAGGATTTCTATAATGGTCACGGGCATATCCTCGACTTAAAGACCGACGGCCATGGCTTTGTCGATCAGCCAGTTCAGGCTTGGGCCACGGTCGCTGTGGACTTCTACCGGACGACCGGCCAGGGAGCTGTCCAGCGGCTCGTCAGGCTTGATCATCACGCGGATATCCGAAGACAGGTCCGCGCTCTTCAGGCTGGTGCTGCTGACGATCTTGCCGGTGCGGGTGACGTCTTCGCCGGCAACCTGGAAGTTGACCGCGGTGCCTGGGCGTACGTCGCCGAACTGGCGATAGGAGAAGCGAGCTTCGACATTGGCCTCGGTGCCGCGCGGGACCAGTTGGAAGATGACGTCGCCCTTGCTTGCGTACTGGCCGTCGGCAACCAGTTGCTGGGATACGATGCAGTCGCAAGGGGAGGTGAGGGTACCGGTCATCTGCTTGCCGAACAGTTCCTCGACCTTGGCCGGTTGCAATTGGTTGTCGTCCAGGTGGCCCTTGAGGACGTCGAGCATGCTGGTGCTGAACGTCGCCAGTGGGGCGCCCTTGGCCGCCACGCCGTCGGCCTTGACCAGGCTCTGCACGGTGCCGTCGCGCGGCATGGTGATGGCCATGCCCGGTACGTTCACCAGGCCTGCCTGGGCATGGCTGACGAAATACATGCCGTACACCGACTTGAAGATGAAACCGAACGCCGCCAGGCCGACAACGAAGATGCCCAGGCTGAAGGTCACGGCCCGCAGGCGACCCAGGGCGCTCATGCCGCCGGTTTCGTCCTTCTGCTTGCGTGCCTTGGTGAAGTTGTCGCGCTGCAGCGTCGCCAGTACGTCGCCCACGCTGACGATGTCGCCTGCCAGGTGCGAAGTGATGATGTGACGCAGTGTCGAGATGTCCCGCGGTTCCAGGTTCTGGAACTGGCAACCGGTGCGGCCGGTCTGGCGGTCGTGGGAGCGGATCTGCAGCTCCACGTCCATCGCCAGGCCGAGGTTGTCGATCACGAACTGCAGGCGAGCCTTGTACGACTCGCCGACCTTGAGCGGCATCTGACCGGCGTTGAAGCACAGGCCGCCGGCGGACAGGTCCAGGACCTTGACTTCCATCGGCGTACGGTCGGGACCGAAGAAGCGCAGCTTGGCCGGGATTTTGACCCGGGCGTGTTGGCGCTGGGCTTCGGATTCATGCACTACGTTGACATTCACGGCGGTGTTCATAGAGGCGATTTCCTAGTTAATTCAGGCGAGTTCGGTCAGACCATCGTCAGCAGCACGGCGACAAAGATGCTGCCGGCGGAGAAGGTCATGGTCCGAGACGACCAGGTGTTGAACCAACGTTGAAAGCTGGCGAGATCACGGGTCAGTGAGGTGGGCTGGCGTGTCCAGGACTGTTGGTCGAGGCGGAAGAACACGTAGATCTTCACCAGCGCGCCGACGATCTGGTTGTAATAGAGAATCATCGGGTAGGCCGGGCCGATCCGGTGTCCGGAGCACGACAGCAACAGGGTCAGCAGCAGCCGCGTGATGCCGATCCACAGCAGATACACCAGGATGAAGGCGGTGCCGTACTTGAAGCTGGCGATCAGTGCCACGGTCAGGCCCAGCAGCGACGTCCACATCGACACACGCTGGTCGAGCAGCACCACGGAGGTGAACAGGCCCAGGCGCCGCATGCCCAGGCCCAGTGCCCGGGAGTTCTGCCGAAGGTTGTTGCCGTACCAGCGGAACATCAGCTTGCGACTGGCCTTGATGAAGCTCTTTTCCGGCGGGTGCTCCACGGTGTTGATCGCCGCGTCCGGCACGTAGAAGGTGTCGTAGCCCAGGCGCATCAGGCTGAACCAGCTCGACTTGTCGTCCCCGGTCAGGAACTTGAAGCGACCCAGGCGCCAGTGTTGCAGCGAGTCGCTTTCCACGTCGGCGATGAAGTCCGGGTTGGTGACCACGGTGGCGCGGAACACCGACATGCGGCCGGTCATGGTCAACACACGCTTGGACAGGGCCATGGAGCACATGTTGATGTGGCGCTGGGCGAAACGCAGCTTGTGCCATTCGCTCATGATGTAGCCGCCGCGCACTTCGCAGAACTCGTTGGTAGTCAGGCCGCCGACGTTGCCGAACAGCTGGAACCACGGCACGGTCTTGCGCACGACGCCCTCGCCAAGCACGGTGTCGCCATCGATCACCGCAACCACGGCACGGTCGTCCGGCAAGTGGCGGGAGATGGCGCGGAAACCGTAGGCCAGGCCGTCACGCTTGCCGGTGCCGGGGATGCGCACGAAGTCCAGCTTGACCCGCTCCGGCGGGTTCATGCGGGCCCAGAGGCTCTTGACCAGCAACTCGTCGGACATTTCCACGATGGAGCAGACCACCGTGGTGGGCAGCCCGCACTCGATGGCTTCGCGAATCACCGAGCCGTACACCTGGGCCGTGGTCAGCGCGTCGATCCGGAAGCTGGTGACCATCAGGAACACATGCGACGGGTCGGCGGCCTTGCCCAGCTTGCGTACCTTGCGGCGCAGGTGTGGGTAGACGATGTACAGAAAGATCATGCCGCGTACGAAATGCGTCGCGCCCATGGAATAACGCCAGATGCCCACGGCGCCGATCAGGAAAATGAAGTCCTTGGATTCGGAGTCGAACGTAGACGTGGGCAGCGCCGTGGCGATGCCCATCAATAAACTCAAGTAAAACAGCCAACCGGCGGCCTGAAGCAGGCCGTGCTTTAGCCTGTGCATAATCTGCATCCGTCTCTATCTCGGGCGGGCCTTGTGGGCGGCCCGATGGGTTAAGGCAGGCGAAAGGCCGGCCAGGGCGAGCCCCGGCCGGCAAACAGACTTACCAGCAGATGCCTTCTGTCCGGCCATTCGGTGATGTGGCCTTGGACATGAAACCAACCAGGTCGATGACCTGCTTGCCTTCCGGTACGTTCTCGGTCAGCGAGCGGAATTTCTCGTCGCGGTTGCCGAGGATGATGATGTCGGAGTTGTCGATCACCGAGTCGAAATCGGAGTTGAGCAAGGACGAGACGTGAGGGATCTTCGACTCGATGTAATCCTTGTTCGCACCGTGGACGCGGGCGTATTCGACGTTGCTGTCGTAGATGCGCAGGTCGTAGCCCTTGCCGATCAGCATTTCCGCCAGTTCCACCAACGGGCTTTCGCGCAGGTCGTCGGTACCGGCCTTGAAGCTCAGGCCCAGCAGGGCGACCTTGCGTTTGTCGTGGGCGGAGACGATGTCGAAGGCGTTCTGCACCTGGGATTCGTTGCTGCGCATCAGCGAGTTGAGCAGCGGCGCTTCCACGTCCAGGCTGCTGGCGCGATAGGTCAGGGCGCGAACGTCCTTGGGCAGGCACGATCCGCCGAAGGCGAAGCCAGGGCGCATGTAGTACTGGGACAGGTTCAGGGCCTTGTCCTGGCAGACCACGTCCATCACTTCACGGCCATCGACGCCTACGGCCTTGGCGATGTTGCCGATTTCGTTGGCGAAGGTCACCTTGGTGGCGTGCCAGACGTTGCAGGTGTACTTGATCATCTCGGCGACGGCGATGTCCTTGCGGATGATCGGCGCATCGAGCTCTTCGTACAGCGATTGCAGAACGTCGCCGGAGGCCTTGTCGAACTCGCCGATGACAGTCATCGGTGGCTGGTCGTAGTCCTTGATGGCGGTGCTTTCACGCAGGAACTCAGGGTTGACCGCGACGCCGAAATCGACGCCAGCCTTTTTGCCGGAGCAGTCTTCGAGGATCGGGATCACTACGTTCGCTACGGTGCCTGGCAGAACGGTACTGCGAACCACGATGGTGTGGCGGGTCGTCTTGTCGCGCAGGACAAAACCGATTTCGCGGCACACGGCTTCGATGTAGTTCAGTTCCAGGTCGCCGTTTTTCTTGCTCGGTGTACCGACGCAGATCATCGACAGATCGGTATCGCGAATGGCTTCGGCGAAGTTGGTAGTACCGCGCAAACGGCCCGTTTGAATACCTTGTGCCAGCAACTCTCCAAGACCCGGTTCAACGATCGGCGACTTGCCGGCGTTGATCATATCGATCTTGTCCTTGGCGACATCAACGCCAACCACATCATGGCCCCGTGCAGACAGGCAACCGGCACATACTGCACCGACGTAACCCAAACCAAATATGCTAATGCGCATCGCATTTACCTCTGTTTTCACGCCATTAAATGGCCGGAGTTAATAGTGTTCAGCGGTCATAGTGCACTCGGAAGTGTGGAATGCAGGCGCCACAATGCCGTGTGCAGGCATACTAAGTTCCGAGTGTCTAAATAATTGCACTCAAGTTGTGCGCAAAGCGGCCTAGTTGTTATGACCTGCCCTGTTATGCAGCCGGTCCTCGTTGTCGGGGACGTCCGTGCAAAGGTCTTACACTTCTGATTCCTGGCGAAAAGCCCACAAAATCAGAAGGTTGTGTGCTCGGGTGAACACGTTATAGGGGCGCAGCCTTGGCCTTTGTAGGGGATAGTGATGGTGCGTTATCTCCTGTCCTTTCATATTGGATCCCAATAGACGACCGTTTCGCTTAGTTGTCGTGACAACTTGGTTACTCTGGCCGACGTCCTGCGTAAGTTATCTCGTACACGAGTGCCGAGAATCGTTACGGGTGGTATGAGCCGTGCATTTGGACATAGTTCCGATCCGCTCATCGCGATTTCAGAAATTTTTCGAAATATCTGCCTAGATGGCACTGCTCTCACAGTGATGGCACTTGCGGTTTTGGCCTTTAGTTACGGGGAGTTAAAAGGCTTAGATAGTTTTGTGCCACTATCGTTGAAAATTTTCCGTGCCACTACGGAAAAAACTGACATCTGTCGAGTGAAAGAAAAGTTAGCGCGGGAGTTGTCTTTTATATTGACGCCAAGAAAGTGACGAAGTGGGCGGGGGAGTGAGATGACATGCAGGCGGTTGATCGAGGCCCCCGATTAGGGGGCTCGAAGGGGAACGCGTCATTGCGGTGCGTGATCGCGCAGGAAGACCAGTTTTTGCGATGAAGACTGTTGCGCACTGAAGCGATAACCCTGCACATCGAACTGCTTGAGCAAGTGCGGGTCGTTGATGCGTTCCTGAATGACGAAGCGGCTCATCAGGCCTCGGGCTTTCTTGGCGTAGAAGCTGATGATCTTGTACTGGCCGTTCTTCAGGTCCTTGAACTCGGTATCGATGACGCGCGCTTTCAAGGCGCTGCGCTTGACCGCCGAAAAGTATTCGTTGGACGCCAGGTTCAACAACACATCGTCGCCCTGGTCGGCCAACGCTTCGTTCAGCCATTCGCTGATGCGGGTACCCCAGAAGGCATACAGGTCCTTGCCTCGGGCATTGGCCAGTTTGGTGCCCATTTCCAGACGATAGGGCTGCATCAGGTCCAGCGGCCGCAACAGGCCATACAGGCCGGACAGCATGCGCAGGTGTCGTTGGGCGTGATCGAAATCGGCTTCGCTGAAGCTCTGCGCGTCGAGGCCGGTGTACACGTCGCCCTTGAAGGCCAGCAGCGCCTGCCTGGCATTGTCCGGGGTGAATGCCGGTGTCCAGCTGCCGAACCGCGCGGCATTCAGGCCGCCGATCTTGTCGGAGACATGCATCAGTTCGCTGATCTGGGCCGGCGAGAGTTCGCGCAATTGCTCGATCAGCTCCTGGGAGTGGTCCAGGTATTGCGGCTGGGTAAAGCGAGCGGTGGCCGGCGGTGTTTCATAATCGAGGGTCTTGGCGGGGGAAATCACCATCAGCATGCAATCGTCTCCTTCAAAGTTGCCGCGATTCTAGGGGGTTGTCCGGGTGGACTCCAGCTATCGAGGCAATAGGTGATCGGTGGTGGGGGATAGCGGTAGGGATTCATGCGCATGGCCTCGCCACAGGATCGGCTATGATGCCGCGCGGGTTTCGTTATGGAGACATCCCTTTTGCGCATTGCTCTTCTTTTGTCGGCCTGGCTGTTGAGCCTCGGTGCCATGGCCGCGCCCAACGATATCGCCACCCTGGATCGCAGCACCTGGCCGGAGCAACTCACCAGTGCGACGTTGTTCGATGTGGCTTCCCGGGCCGAGATCCTGATGTTCGCCAGGGTCCTGCTCGACACCGATGCGATGGACGAAATCGCCCTCAAGCAGTACCTGGGCCTGCGCTCGATCAACATGGTGGCGATCGATAACCTCCGGGCACGGCTGTGGCAGCGCTTGTTGAGCAGCTACAACTTCGCCCAGCGCAGCTGTGACCAGGATGCTTCCTTCTGTTATCTGGTGGAAGACATGGCTTCCCTGCGCCAGGAGGCGGGTCGCTTCCATCTCGACGACAATTCCTTCTACATCAAGTGGGCCGGACCGAGCCGGATCTTCCATACCCAATACAGGGACGAGCTGTTGCGCAAGGCCGCGCTGTTTCCCCAGTCCAGCAGCGAGGTCGAGCGTTTCGGCGATTACGAGCGCAATGGCGAGGGCATGCACGACCGGCTGTTCCTGCTGACCTTCGACAGCGGTGCCAACGTTGTTCCGGACAACACGCCCTGGCTGACCGATTACCTGCGCAAATCGAACATGAACGGCACGTTCTTCGTGTTGGGCAAGGACATCCAGGCGCGCCTGGCGGATCGTTCGGTCAACGACCTGCAATCACTGTATTCGGGGCAATGCGTGGGGGTGCAGGGCTGGGAGTTCCGCTCCCACAGCTATTGGAAAGACTGGCAGGACTCGGTGCGGCGCAGTGTCGAGCTGGTCAAGGGCAGGCTGCCGGAGAACTACGTGCCGCTGTTCCGTCCCCCCCAGGGACAACGTCGTGGCGATGCCCAGGCCTTCTTCCGCAACCAGGGCCTGCAGGTGGCGCTCTGGGACATCGATCCCATGGACAGCAGCAACCGGCTCAAGCCCGAGCAAAGCGCCCAGCGCGCATTGACCCTGATGCTGCTCTGGCGCCATGGGGTGATCAACTTCAATGCCAAGCAGGATGCGGTGAAGACGGCGTTGCCCTGGCTCATGACGCAAACGGCGCAGAGCGGGATCGGCTGGGAAGATTGTCAGGAGGCGTTCCGCTGAACCCGCAAGGGCCCGGAAACATTGGGGAAAAGGAAAATCTTCGGGCGCATTCGTGGCGACCGGACTTCCGACTTTAACGGGGTAGCGACGGTACGCCAAGGGCTTTTCGTCACTCTGAAAAATAAACTTCAAAAAAGCGTCAAAGTGCTTTTTCCTGTCATGGTTTTTGGAGTATCAAGAAGTCAGACCGCCGAAACCTGCAACACAGGTGGCGTCTTCCAAGACCCAGTTTGTGTGCAGTTCACCTGAGCCCTCGCGGGTGAATTCGGTGGCTACCTCGAGGCGCAGCACCGTCATGGTATTGCGTCGAATGGCCCCCACAAAGGTGACCGAGTATGGATGACCACGGACGTAGCCCTTCCTCCAACAAGCCAATCCTTTATGTACTCGATACCAACGTATTGATCCACGATCCAAACGCACTTCTGAACTTCGAAGAACACCACGTTGCCATTCCGATGACCGTGCTCGAAGAGCTGGACAAGCTCAAGAGCGGCCATCACAGCGTGGCGGCCGAGTGCCGGCAGGCGATTCGCCTGATCGACAAGACCCTGGGGGATGCTTCTCCCGAGGATGTCGAGCTGGGTGTGCCGATCCAGCGTGGCAAAAGCGGCCCCAAGGGCCTGCTCTCGATCCTGATGAGCAAGCGCACCGAACCCAACCTCGTACTGCCCGAGCACCTGAACGACAACATCATCATCAACCAGTTGATCGACCTGCACGCCCGCAATACGGACCAGGCCGTGGTGCTGGTGACCAAAGACATCAACATGCGCCTCAAGGCCCGCGCCTGCGGGATCGCGGCAGAGGACTACAGCACTGACCAGCTGGTGGACGACGTCTCCCTGTTGCCCAACGGCTATCACACCATGGCCGGCTCCTTCTGGGACCGCGTGAGCAAGGTCGATACCCGCCAGGACCACGGTCGTACCTGGCACCAGGTGCAATTGATCGACAACCTGCCGGCGGTGCACATCAACGAGTTCATCATCGATGAGCAGGGGTTCGTCGGCTGGATCAAGGAAATCGAGGACGACAAGCTGCTGATTCTGGACCTGCACCAGGAGCCTTTGCTGCATCAGGAAGCGTGGGGGCTCAAGCCGCGTGACATCTACCAGAGCCTGGCCCTGTTCGCCTTGCTCGACCCCGATATCCACCTGGTCAACCTGTCCGGTGCCGCCGGCTCCGGCAAGACCATCCTGGCCCTGGCCGCCGCCATCGAGCAGACCATGGTCAGCAAGCGCTACCGGCGCATCATCGCCACCCGCAGCGTGCAAGGCCTGGACCAGGAAATCGGCTTCCTGCCCGGCACCGAGGCGGAAAAAATGGAGCCCTGGCTGGGGGCTATCACCGACAACCTCGAAGCCTTGCACATGGATGACGAAAGCACCCATGGCAGCGTCGACTACATCCTCAGCAAAGTGCCGCTGCAGTTCAAATCCCTCAACTACATTCGAGGCCGCAGCTTCCAGCAGAGCCTGATCCTGATCGATGAATGCCAGAACCTCACCCCGCACCAGATGAAGACCATCATCACCCGTGCCGGCGCCGGTTCGAAAGTGGTGTGCCTGGGGAACCTGGCACAGATCGATACCCCTTACCTGTCCGCGACCAGCTCCGGGCTGACCTACCTGACCGAACGCTTCAAGGACTTCCCCAACGGGGTCCACATCACCCTGCAGGGCGTACCGCGCTCGATCCTGGCCGAATACGCCGAATCGCACCTGTAACCCAACCGGGCGGCCTTCAAGCCGCCCGGTTTTTTATGGTTTTACAAAAAAACTGTGGGAGCGAGCTTGCGCGCTCCCACAAGGGGGGTCGCAGTGACTTCCGAATCCAAGACGCAAGTGGGTGCGACAATCAACCCTGCCGGAATCTGACTCACGGGTTTACAATCGAGGCTCCTGATCAGGAGTAACCCTGTGCTGACTCATCTCGATTCCCAAGGTCGCGCCAATATGGTCGACGTGACCGACAAGGCCGTGACATTCCGTGAGGCCACGGCCGAAGCCTTTGTGCGCATGTTGCCCGACACACTGCAGATGATCGTCAGTGGCGGCCACCCCAAGGGCGATGTGTTCGCCGTCGCGCGCATTGCCGCCATCCAGGCGGCCAAGAAGACCAGCGATCTGATCCCGCTCTGCCATCCGTTGATGCTCACCAGCGTGAAAGTCGAACTCAGCGCCGAAGGCCAGGAGCGGGTACGCATCGTTGCCCGATGCAAGCTGTCCGGGCAGACCGGGGTGGAAATGGAGGCCCTCACCGCCGCCAGCGTCGCCGCGCTGACTATCTACGACATGTGCAAGGCCGTGGACCGGGGCATGACCATCGAAGGTGTGCGGGTGCTGGAGAAACTCGGCGGCAAGAGCGGCCACTTCCAGGCGGATGCGCCATGAAGATTACCGTGAGGTTCTTTGCGCGTTATCGCGAGGCGTTGGGCGTGGACTCGGAGCGGGTCGAGGGTGAGTTCGGCACGCTGGACGATGTTCGCGTTTTCCTGGCGGCGCGCCAGGGGTTCGAGGTGTTGAGCGAGCAAAACCTGATGTGCGCTCGCAACGAAGAACTGTGCCAGCTCGACGAGCCGCTGGCGGACGGCGATGAAGTTGCATTCTTTCCCACCGTGACCGGGGGCTGAGCCATGGCGATTCGTGTGCAGGTCGATCCGTTCGACCCGGGTACCGAAGTCAACGCGATGCACGCCGCCAATGTCGGTGTGGGGGCGGTGGTGAGTTTCGTCGGCTACGTGCGTGATTTCAATGACGGCCTCGATGTGTCCGGGATGTTCCTTGAGCATTACCCGGGGATGACCGAAAAAGCCCTGGGCAAGATCGCCACCGAAGCCGAGCAGCGCTGGCCGTTGTTGAAGCTCGAAGTGTTGCACCGCATCGGTGCCCTGGAGCCGGGCGAGCCGATTGTCTTCGTCGCGGCCGCCAGCGCCCATCGCCAGGCAGCATTCGACGCTTGCGCCTTTGTCATGGACTACCTCAAGACCCGCGCTCCGTTCTGGAAAAAGGAAAACACCATCGATGGTCCGCGCTGGGTCGAAGGGCGGGACAGTGATCATGCGGCGGCGGATCGCTGGAAGCGGTAAGTCCCCCCTGTAGTTTTTCCGCAGGCCATGAGTCCGTCATCGCGAGCAAGCTCGCTCCCACAGGGGATCCTTGATGCATAAAGATCCCGTGTTGGGGCGAGCTTGCTCGCGATGAGGCCATCAGCCACCCATCCCATTGCCCTGCCTGCCGATTGACGATGTGTACATTAAAGTCCAGTATGGATTTATAAGTATACGTAAGTCATCGCCTCACCTTTCTCTGCCAAACCAACAACAACCCGCGAGAGAACACCATGAAAAAACTCCCCCTCATCACCGGCCTGGCCTTGGGCCTGTTGGCCTCCAGCAGCCTGCTCGCCGCCGAGAAAACCTTGAGGATCGGTATCGAGGCAGCCTATCCACCGTTTGCATCCAAGACCTCGGAAGGAAAAATCGAAGGTTTCGACTACGACATCGGCAATGCCTTGTGCGCCCAGATGCAGGTCAAGTGCGAGTGGGTCGAGGGGGAGTTCGATGGGCTGATTCCATCGCTGAAGGTGAAGAAGATCGACATGGCCCTTTCTTCCATGACGATTACTGAGGAACGCAAGAAATCGGTGGATTTCACCCACAAGTATTACTTCACCTCATCGCGACTGGTCATGAAGGAAGGCGCGGTGGTCGATGACCAGTACGCCAGCCTCAAGGGCAAGTCCGTGGGCGTGCAACGAGCCACCACCACGGATCGCTACGCCACTGAAGTGCTTGAGCCCAAGGGCGTGACGGTCAAGCGCTACAGCAACAACGAAGAAATCTACATGGACCTGGCGTCAGGTCGTCTGGATGCGATTTTCGCCGACACCATCCCGCTGGAAGACTTCCTGTCGATGCCCCGTGGCAAGGGCTACGCGTTTGTCGGTCCTGAACTCAAGGACCCGAAATACGTCGGTGAAGGCGCCGGCATCGCGGTGCGCAAAGGTAATACCCAACTGGTGGCGGACTTGAACAAGGCCATCGATGGGATTCGGGCCAGCGGGAAATACCAGGAGATCCAGGCCAGGTATTTCAAGTCGGATATCTACGGCGACTGATTGACCGCTATCGCGAGCAGGCTCGCTCCCACAGGGGATTTGGGTCGTACCCGATCAGTACGATGAGATCGAATGTGGGAGCGAGCCTGCCCGCGAAGGCGCCAGGCCAAGCTATACGAATCCTACCCCTTCAACTCCTTCAAATGCTTGTACACCGTCGCCCGCCCCATGTTCAGCACATTGGCCACATAGTTGGAGGCGCTCTTGCCCTTGAAAGCGCCTTCGGCGTGCAGGGCCAGCACCAACTCGCGTTTGTGATCGCGGGTAAGCAGGTTCAGGCTCAGCTGACGTTCACGCATCCAGGCATGCAGGAAGGTGTTGATACGCTCCTGCCAGTCATCGCGAAACAGTGAATCCGGCTGCGGGATCAGCTTGCCCGGCGACAGGAACAGGTCCAGCGCGGCCTTGGCATTTTCCAGCAGTGAAATATTCAGGTTGATGCACAGCACCGCCAAGGGCTGGCCGTTCGCATCGCGCAGCACGCTGCTGAGGCTGCGAATCTTCTGGCCGTCCCAGTTGAGCTTTTCGTAAGGCCCGATGTTACGTTCGCTGACCCCTTCGCTGAGCATGTCTTCCAGGGACGAGTCATCGCCAATCACGCGCTTGGACAGGTTATTGGCGATGTAATCGACTTTCTGTGTGCGCAGGTCGTGCAGCACCACTTCGGCGTGGGGGTAGAACAGCGTGGCGATGGCATCGGCGATGATGTGGAAGTTATCCAGTGCCGGATCGGTTTGCGGGGCGTTCATGACAAGGGCTCCAGGCAGCGTCAGCGCCCCGTGAAGCGGGGGCGCTGGGAGTTTGCCGCAATCGTGGCGATGCGTCACTCGCAGGACGATCAACCCAGGCGCGAGGGCGACAGCATTTCGCTGCTCAGGCCGAAGCGAACCAGGGCCTCGGGCAGCGGTTCGCCGCGAACCAGCGCCGCACTGGCCTGGCCCATGGCCGGGGAAGTCTGGATGCCATAGCCGCCCTGTGCCGCGACCCAGAACAGGCCTGGCACCTGTGGATCGTAGCCGCAGAGCAGATCCCCATCGCGCACGAAACTGCGCAGCCCGGCCCAGGTCCGGGTCGGGCGGCGAATGGTCAGGGTCGTGGCTTGTTCGATCTGGTAGATGCCCATGGCGATGTCCAGTTCTTCGGGCTGGACGTCATGAGGCTCCACCGGATCGGCATTGGCTGGGGAGCCGAGGAACATGCCGGCGTCGGGCTTCATGTAGAAGGACTCGTCGAGGCTCACCAGCATGGGCCAGTCATGGATGTCCACGCCGTCGGGGCCGGCGAAGATGAAAGCCGCGCGCCGCTTGGGCTGCAGGCCCAGCGCCCGGGCGCCGGCCAGTTGTGCCACCTGGTCGGCCCAGGCCCCGGCGGCGTTGATCAGGACCTGTGCGGTAAAGGTCTGGCCGGTGGTCTTGACCTGCCACAGGCCCTGGGCATCGCGGCTCACTTGCAGCACTTCGCTGTCGGTGTGCACTTCACCGCCGCCGCGGCGGATCCCTCGCAGGTAGCCCTGGTGCAAGGCATCGGTGTCGATGTCGGCGGCCGTGGGATCGTAGATGGCGCCATGCACGTTTTCTCGCCGCAGTATCGGCAGCCGCACACAGGCCTCTTCGGCGCTGAGCAGTTGCATCTGCGGCACCGTGGCCTTGGCGCTGAGGTATTGATTGTTCAGCTCGGCGGGATCGCCGGTGAAGTCCACGGTCATTTCACCGCGCGGGCTGAGCAGGGGGTGTTCGCAGAAACCGGGCGGCGGTGCGTCGAAGAAATCACGGCTGGCCTGGGTCAGCGCACGTACCTGGGGTGTGCCGTAGGCGGCGGTGTACAGGGCCGCCGAGCGTCCGGTGGAATGGTAGGCCGGGTGGGATTCGCGTTCGAGCACGATGACCCGCCCGTGGGGAGCCAGCCAGTACCCGGTGGAAGCCCCGGCAATGCCGCCGCCGATGATGATGAAGTCTGCTGAGGTCATGAAGCTCTCCAGTGGAGCACGGTGCTGGGAGTTTAGAAATAACCGTGGGGGCGAGCTTGCTCGCGATGCGGCCTGACAGTCGACATTACTGGTGACTGAACCACCGCTATCGCGCGCAAGCTCGTTCCCCCAAGGGAATGTGGTATGTCAGTTGTGAAGTCGGTAAAGCGCATTCGCCAATGCAATATCTTCCAGGCCCAGGCCGATGGAACGGAAGAACACATGGCGTTGATAGTCCGGGCGGGCGACCTGTCCACTGAGCAACCCGGGCAAGTCGCCAACGATGCTCGACGTCTGCCAACCGTGCTGTTCGCCAGCGATCAGCATTTCACCGGCCGAGCCCGGGGTGGTCTGACGATAGTCGCAGAACACGTCCATGTCGTTGAGGCTCTGCGGCGGCACTTCGTGGGCGCGCGGGGCGTTGGTGCTGATGGAGGTGATCAATGCCGGTTTGCCCAAGGTCTGCGGGTCGAACACAGCTTTGGCGGACGAAGTGCAGAGCATCACCACGTCGGCGTCGAGCAGCGCCGTTTCAAGGCTGTCGGCAATTTCCAGGCGAGGGTCCAGCCCGGTGATCGAGGCCACGGCCTGCGCTGTCTTGTGCTTCAGGCCCGGCGAGTAGAGGCGGATGCCTTGCCAGTCCCGCAGCCCCTTGACGTACTGCACGTGGGCTCGGGCCACCGCGCCGCTGCCGATGACCGCGAGGCGCCGGGACTGGAGCGGGGCGAGGGCATCGACAGCGACGGCCGTGGTAGCGGCGGTGCGGGCGGTCGTCAGCTCGGCGGCATCACATAGCAACAGCGGCTGGCCGGTCCGCATCGACATCAACAAGGTCCAGGCGGTCACCAACGGGCCCTGTTCGCGCACGATATAGGGCGAGGTCTTGATCCCGTAGACCTGGTCTTCAGCCAGGACGCCCAGGTAGTTGATGAAATCCCCGGCGCCCTGGGGGAACTCCACGAGTTGCTGGGCCGGTTGCACGGCTTGCCCGGCGGCGAGATCGCGGAACAGCTTGCGCAGGATGTGCGGCACGTCGATGCGCTGGAGCAGTTCGACGGCTTCGGCCTGGGTCATCACATAGGGCGTGCTGGGCATCGGGGCTCCGGGATCTTAAACTATTTTGTCCATTATGGACTTTTAGTTTATCCAGGCAATATCCCCGAGACAAAAAAAAAGCGCAGCCTCGATGGCTGCGCTGTTTCGTTACCGTACTGCGTTCCTGCGTTCGGTTCAGGCCGTTACGGACGCTTGCGCTCAACCGGGCGCAGCAGGTGGGTCGGTGGCATCTCGCAACTGATCTTGCGACCCAGCAGCGCCTCGATGGACGGCAACTGATAGGAGTCGTCCTCACCGGCGAAGCTGATGGACACGCCTTCGGCACCCGCGCGCCCGGTACGGCCGATCCGGTGCACGTAGTCGTCCGGCACTTCCGGCAGGGTGAAGTTGATCACGTGGCTGATGCCGTCGATGTGGATGCCGCGCCCGGCCACGTCGGTGGCCACCAGCACACGGATCTTGCCTTCGCGGAAACCTTCCAGCGTCTTGATGCGCTTGTGCTGGGGCACGTCGCCCGAGAGCTGGGCGGCGTTGACGCCATCGCGCACCAGGCGCTCCTCGATGCGCCGCACTTCGTCCTTGCGGTTGGCGAACACCATCACCCGCTCCCAACCGTTGTCGTTGATCAGGTTGTAGAGCAGCTTGTATTTGTCGGCGCCGGCCACGGCATAGATATGCTGTTCGACGTTTTCGCTGGCGACGTTCTCGGCTTCGATCTCGACGATGGCCGGGTCGGTGGTCCATTGCTTGGCCAGGTTCATCACGTCGTCGGTGAAGGTGGCGGAGAACAGCAGGGTCTGGCGTTCGCTTTTCGGCGGGGTCTGGCGAATGATCTGGCGAACCTGGGGAATGAAGCCCATGTCGAGCATGCGGTCGGCTTCGTCCAGCACCATCACTTCGACCATGTCCAGGTGCACGTCGCCACGCTGGTTGAAATCCAGCAGCCGGCCTGGCGTCGCGACCAGGATGTCGCAGTGGCGGGCTTCGAGGTGCTTGAGCTGTTTGTCGAAGTCCATGCCGCCGACGAATGTCATGACATTCAGGCCGGTGTACTTGGTCAGGTCCGCGGCGTCCTTGGCGATCTGTACCACCAACTCACGGGTCGGCGCGATGATCAGCGCCCGTGGTTCGCCCATGTAGCGTTCTTTGGGCGGCGGGGTCTGGAGCAGCTGGGTGATGATGGAAATCAGGAACGCGGCGGTCTTGCCGGTACCGGTCTGGGCGCGGCCGATGGCGTCCTTGCCGGCGAGGGTGTAACCCAGCACCTGGGCCTGGATCGGCGTGCAGTACGGAAAACCCAGGTCCTGGATGGCGTGCATCAGCTCCGGGGCGAGCTTGAAGTCATGGAAGCGGGTCTTGCCTTCCTGGGGTTCGACGACGAAGTCCTCGAGTTTCCAGGCGACGGCCGGCGGCTTGGGTGCGCGTTCCCGGCGTGGCTTCGGGGATTCGCTGCGTGGCTTGTGCGGCGCTTGCGGGGGGACAGGCTGGGCCGCGGGCTCCTTCGCCTCTGCAACAGGCGCGGGGCGGCGCGATTGCTGCGGCGCTTCGGTACGGCTCGAGCCGTGTACGGGAGCGCTGGCGCCAGGCGCGAGTTGCTCGGCCTCGCTTTTACCGAACATCTTCTTGAGTGCTTTGAGCACGGTCATCTCATCGATTGGTTAAGGAATGTACGCCGGCCAGTGTAATGCAAGAAACGGGCGCGGCGTAGTGGGATTGTCACGGGGGCTGATGTGGCGATCTGCCTCTTAACGCAACCGCTCGGCGAGCCAGGTGCCGATGTCGCGAATCTCCTCGGGTAACACTTCGTGGCCCATTGGGTATTCCTGCCATGTCACGGTGACACCATGGTGCTTCAGATACTCCTTGGCGGTCCGCCCCATGGGATTGAGCACCACTTCGTCATATTGGCCGTGCAGTGCCAGGACCGGGATGCGTTGCTGGCTGGCCGACAGTTGCAGGTCGTCGCTGAACGTCGGTGCGTAGGTCGAGAGCGCGATCACGCCACCCAGCGGCCCCTGCCATTTCACGAAGGCGGTGTGATACACGACCGCGCCGCCCTGGGAAAAACCCGCCAGGAAAATCCGCGAGGCGTCTATTCCGCCGGCTCGCTGGCTAGCCATCAGGTCGAGGACTCGCTGCGCCGAGGCTTCCAGCTGCTGCTCGTCGATGGCACGTGCCGGGCTCAGGGCGCGGATGTCGTACCAGCTGGGCATCGCATAGCCGCCGTTGATCGTTACTGGCTGGGTCGGCGCCTGGGGCAGAACGAAACGTGTCGTGTGCAGGCTTTGCTGCAGCATCTCGGCGACCGGCATGAAATCATAACGATCGGCGCCCAGGCCGTGGAGCCAGATAACGCACGCGTCGGCGGTGCGGCTGGGCTCGAGAATCAGGGGGTCGGTCATGGTGTGCTCCAAATCTGTGCGGGTGCGCCCAATCAGTGCGTGATTACGGTGCGCGCCTGGTTCCTCAGTTAATTAGATGTCGCAAACTTGCAACTTTTTGTCTTGACGTGTCTCGCAAGGGCCAAGCGTAGCGGTCTGGTACGGGCTTTGCTATGGGGTTGCTGAGTGATGATTCTTACGCTGCGCGGTAACACTATCAGCTCGACGCGACGCTTGGGATATCAGAAATCCGGTGATGGATGTTCGCCAATAGCCGCTACGGGCTTCGCGAACGTGAAGGGCTACAGCCCGTTCGGCCGATTGGTGAGAAGTGAGTATGGCCCACCGACTGTGGACGTTCTCATTAATAGACTCATAGCGAAGGTCCAGACGTCGGTTGACCCTAAAAAAAGCCAACGAGGGTCGGCAATGCCCCAAAAGGGTGCGATAGGACTCGAGCTCCGACACAACAAGAGCAAAACTGGAGGTTTGAATGAAATTACTGAAATCCACCCTGGCAGTCGTGACTGCAGCCGCAGTGCTCGGTGTCAGCGGGTTCGCTCAGGCGGGTGCAACCCTGGATGCCGTGCAGAAGAAAGGCTTTGTACAATGCGGCGTGAGCGACGGCCTTCCGGGTTTCTCGGTGCCTGATTCCACCGGCAAGATCGTCGGCATCGACGCTGACTTCTGCCGTGCCGTGGCCGCCGCGGTATTCGGCGACGCCACCAAGGTCAAGTTCAGCCAGTTGAACGCCAAGGAGCGTTTCACCGCTCTGCAATCCGGCGAAATCGACGTACTGTCGCGCAACTCCACCATGACCAGCTCCCGTGACGCGGGCATGGGCCTGAAATTCCCGGGCTTCATTACCTATTACGACGGCATCGGCTTCCTGGCCAACAACAAGCTGGGCGTCAAGAGCGCCAAGGAACTGGACGGCGCGACCATCTGCATCCAGGCCGGTACCACCACCGAGCTGAACGTGTCCGACTACTTCCGCGCCAATGGCCTGAAGTACACCCCGATCACCTTCGACACCTCCGATGAAAGCGCCAAGTCGCTGGAATCCGGTCGTTGCGACGTGCTGACCTCCGACAAGTCCCAACTGTTCGCCCAGCGCAGCAAGCTGGCCGCGCCGAAGGACTACGTGGTCCTGCCGGAAACCATTTCCAAGGAACCACTGGGCCCGGTCGTGCGTAACGGCGACGACGAGTGGCTGGCCATCGTACGTTGGACTGGCTACGCCCTGCTCAACGCGGAAGAAGCCGGCGTCACCTCGAAAAACGTCGAGGCTGAAGCCAAGTCCACCAAGAACCCTGACGTCGCTCGGATGCTGGGCGCCGATGGTGAATACGGCAAGGATCTGAAACTGCCGAAAGACTGGGTGGTGCAAATCGTCAAGCAGGTCGGTAACTACGGCGAAATGTTCGAGCGCAACCTGGGCAAGAGCACTCCGCTGGAAATCGACCGCGGCCTGAACGCTCTGTGGAACGCTGGCGGCATCCAATACGCACCACCAGTGCGCTGATGGTTCTATCACCCGGTGGGCCAACCACCGGGTGATGTTCTGTTCCATTCTTTGCGGGGCACTTCATGCAAAATTCAATCGGCGCACCTAAGCAGAGGCTCAGCCTCAGCGATCCACGAGTGCGTGCGTGGGTATTTCAGATCGTCACGATCGTGGCGGTCGTTTCTCTGGGCTGGTATCTGTTCGATAACACGCAGACCAACCTCGAGCACCGGGGTATCACCTCCGGTTTCAGCTTTCTGGAGCGCAGTGCCGGGTTCGGCATCGCCCAACACCTGATCGATTACACCGAGGCGGACAGCTATGCCCGCGTCTTTGTCATCGGGTTGCTCAACACTTTGCTGGTGACGTTCATCGGCGTGATCCTGGCGACCATCCTGGGCTTCATCGTCGGCGTGGCGCGGCTGTCGCCCAACTGGATCATTGCCAAGCTGGCGACGGTCTACGTGGAGGTTTTCCGTAACATCCCGCCGCTGCTGCAGATCCTGTTCTGGTATTTCGCGGTGTTCCTGAGCATGCCGGGACCGCGCGCCGCCCATAACTTCGGCGATACCTTCTTCGTCAGCAGCCGGGGCCTGAACATGCCGGCCGCGCTGGTGGCCGAAGGGTTCTGGCCGTTCGTGATCAGCATCGTGCTGGCCATCGTCGCCATTGTGCTGATGTCTCGCTGGGCCACCAAGCGTTTCGAAGCCACTGGCGAGCCGTTCCACAAGTTCTGGGTCGGCCTGGCATTGTTCCTGGTGATCCCGGCTTTGAGCGCGCTGCTGTTCGGTGCGCCGGTGCACTGGGAAATGCCGGAACTCAAGGGCTTCAACTTCGTGGGCGGCTGGGTGCTGATCCCCGAACTGCTGGCCTTGACCCTGGCCTTGACCGTGTACACCGCGGCGTTCATCGCCGAGATCGTGCGTTCGGGCATCAAGTCGGTGAGCCACGGCCAGACCGAAGCCGCCCGCTCCCTGGGGCTGCGCAACGGTCCGACCCTGCGCAAGGTCATCATCCCGCAGGCGCTGCGCGTGATCATTCCGCCGCTGACCAGCCAATACCTGAACCTGGCGAAGAACTCTTCCCTGGCGGCCGGTATCGGTTATCCGGAAATGGTTTCGCTGTTTGCCGGTACGGTGTTGAACCAGACCGGCCAGGCCATCGAGGTGATCGCGATCACCATGAGCGTGTACCTGGCGATCAGTATCAGCATTTCCCTGCTGATGAACTGGTACAACAAGCGCATTGCGCTGATCGAGCGGTGAGGAAACGCGCATGACGACTCATACTTTCAAACCTGACATGCCGCCGCCGGCCAGCAGTATCGGCGTGGTGGCGTGGATGCGCGCCAACATGTTCTCCAGCTGGCTCAATACGCTGTTGACGCTGTTCGCGTTCTACCTGATCTACCTGATCGTGCCGCCCCTGGTGCAATGGGCGATCCTGGATGCCAACTGGGTCGGCACCACTCGCGCCGACTGCACCAAGGAAGGCGCCTGCTGGGTCTTCATCCAGCAGCGCTTCGGGCAGTTCATGTACGGCTACTACCCGGCGGACCTGCGCTGGCGCGTGGACCTCACCGTATGGCTGGCCGTGATCGGCGTGGCCCCGCTGTTCATCTCGCGCTTCCCGCGCAAGGCGATCTACGGCCTGAGCTTTTTGGTGCTGTACCCGATCACCGCCTGGTGCCTGCTGCACGGCGGCGTGTTCGGCCTGGATACCGTGGCGACCAGCCAATGGGGCGGCCTGATGCTGACCCTGGTGATCGCCACCGTCGGTATCGTCGGCGCCTTGCCGCTGGGGATCGTCCTGGCGCTGGGTCGTCGCTCGAACCTGCCGGCGATCCGCGTGGTCTGCGTGACGTTCATCGAGTTCTGGCGTGGCGTACCGTTGATCACGGTGCTGTTCATGTCCTCGGTGATGCTGCCCTTGTTCCTGCCCGAAGGCATGAACTTCGACAAGCTGTTGCGGGCCCTGATCGGGGTGATCCTGTTCCAGTCGGCCTACATCGCCGAAGTGGTGCGTGGCGGCCTGCAAGCGATTCCCAAGGGACAGTACGAAGCGGCCGCGGCAATGGGCCTGGGCTACTGGCGCAGCATGGGCCTGGTGATCTTGCCGCAAGCCCTGAAGCTGGTGATTCCCGGCATCGTCAACACCTTCATCGCGCTGTTCAAGGACACGAGCCTGGTGATCATCATCGGCCTGTTCGACCTGCTCAACAGCGTGAAACAAGCTGCCGCCGACCCGAAATGGCTGGGCATGGCCACCGAAGGCTATGTGTTCGCCGCCCTGGTGTTCTGGATTTTCTGTTTTGGTATGTCGCGCTATTCCATGCATTTGGAACGCAAGCTCGACACAGGCCACAAGCGTTAGGAGTTAAGTGATGAGCGAAGCGATCAAACAGCCTGTGGGCCCTGAAGGCATTATTCAGATGCAGGGTGTAAACAAGTGGTACGGCCAGTTCCACGTGTTGAAAGACATCAACCTGAACGTCAAGCAGGGCGAGCGTATCGTCCTGTGCGGCCCATCGGGCTCGGGCAAGTCCACCACCATCCGCTGCCTCAACCGTCTGGAAGAGCACCAGCAGGGCCGCATCGTGGTCGACGGGGTGGAGCTGACCAACGACCTGAAGCAGATCGAAGCGATCCGCCGCGAAGTCGGCATGGTGTTCCAGCACTTCAACCTGTTCCCGCACCTGACCATCCTGCAGAACTGCACCCTGGCACCGATGTGGGTGCGCAAGATGCCCAAGCGCAAGGCCGAGGAAATCGCCATGCATTACCTGGAACGCGTGCGTATTCCAGAGCAGGCGCACAAGTACCCGGGCCAGCTTTCCGGTGGACAGCAGCAGCGTGTGGCCATCGCCCGTGCCTTGTGCATGAAGCCGAAAATCATGCTGTTCGACGAACCTACTTCGGCACTCGATCCCGAGATGGTGAAAGAGGTCCTGGACACCATGATCGGCTTGGCTGAAGACGGCATGACCATGCTCTGCGTGACCCACGAAATGGGCTTTGCCCGCACCGTGGCCAACCGCGTGATCTTCATGGACAAGGGCGAGATCGTCGAGCAGGCCGCGCCGAACGACTTCTTCGACAACCCGCAGAACGACCGCACCAAGCTGTTCCTGAGCCAGATCCTGCACTGATCCGGCCTTAGGCTTCGAAATAGACCCGGACTTGTCCGGGTCTGTTTTTTTCTGCGGCTGCAGCCCAGTGCCGCAGCGGGTCGGCAGGACCGCCTTGGGATCCGGCCGCTTGTCCTCCTCGACGAAGCTGACTAACATGTCAGGAAATTCGCCCCGCGACAGATGGACTGCCAGCGCAGTGGCCGTTGTTTTTTCAACTGATCGGGCCAGTACGCCGCCGATGACCTGACCTTCGCGCTGCAACCTCAGTGCCGTTTTCCTCCTCTACATGTATCCGTGCTGCGCGCTGAAGTTCCTCGGCCGTCGAACAACAGGATCCGCAACAGGCCAGGGCCGTTGCCATCCATTGCTCAATGAATCTTGAACCAGAATCCTGAACCAGAGCTTTCCATGTCCCGTGATCCGTTTGACCGTACCCCCTCGACGACACCCAGGCGCGCCGCCGAACTCGAAGAATTGCTGATCGACGCCGAGGCCGACGACGAACAGGCCCGGCAGGTCCAGCCACGGGTGCGTCGGCCCTGGTTGCTGTTGCTCGGATTGATCCTGGTGGCGCTGAACCTGCGTCCGGCATTGTCGAGCATGGCGCCGCTGCTCAGCGACGTGTCCAGGAGCCTTGGCCTGTCGGCCGCCCAGGCAGGTCTGCTGACCACGCTGCCGGTACTTTGCCTTGGCCTGTTCGCGCCGCTGGCGCCGGTGCTGGCCCGGCGCTTCGGTGCCGAACGCGTGGTGCTGGGGATCCTGCTGGTCCTGGCCGGCGGGATCGTCTTGCGCAGTTCGCTGGGGCAGGTCGGGCTCTTTGCCGGCAGCATCCTGGCCGGTGCCAGCATCGGCGTGATCGGCGTGTTGTTGCCGGGGATCGTCAAGCGCGATTTTGCCAGGCAGGCCGGGGCCATGACCGGTGTCTACACCATGGCGTTGTGCCTGGGCGCGGCAATGGCTGCCGGGGCGACCGTGCCGCTGAGCGAGCAGTTGAACCACAGTTGGGCCATGGGGCTGGGTTTCTGGATGCTGCCGGCGCTGCTGGCCGCGCTGTTCTGGCTGCCCCAAGTGGGCCAGAAACACGGAGCCCATCAAGTGGCGTATCGGGTTCGCGGTTTGCTGCGTGATCCGCTGGCCTGGCAGGTGACCTTGTACATGGGGCTGCAATCGTCCCTGGCCTATATCGTGTTCGGCTGGCTGCCGTCGATCCTTATCGGCCGTGGCCTGACGCCGACCCAGGCCGGGCTGGTGCTGTCCGGTTCGGTCATCGTCCAGCTGATCAGCTCGCTGGCCGCGCCCTGGCTGGCGACCCGCGGCAAGGACCAGCGGCTGGCCATCGTGCTCGTCATGGTCATGACCCTTGGCGGCCTGTTCGGTTGCCTCTACGCGCCTATCGAAGGCCTGTGGGGCTGGGCGATCCTGCTGGGGTTGGGGCAGGGCGCGACGTTCAGCCTGGCGCTGACCTTGATCGTGCTGCGTTCGCGGGACGCCCATGTGGCTGCGAATCTTTCCGGCATGGCCCAGGGTTTCGGCTATACGCTGGCATCGCTGGGGCCGTTCGCCGTGGGCGTGGTGCACGACTGGACGGGGGGCTGGCAAGCCCTGGGCTGGATTTTCGGCCTGATCGGCCTGGGGGCCATCATCGCCGGCATCGGCGCAGGCCGAGCGTTGTATGTCGGGGTCAGCAGCGAGAAAGTCACCGGCCTTCGCTGAAGCCATTTTCATGGCGAATGACGATAGTGTTTCGCACGACGACGGATTATTGTGCCGGCTCTACTGAAACGTTTTCGGAGCCTGTCCATGAGTGATGCCCACAACGCCCTGATCACCCGGTTCTACCAGGCCTTCCAGCGCCTGGACGCCGAGGCCATGAGCGCCTGCTATACCGAAGACGTGGTATTCAGCGACCCGGCCTTCGGTGAGTTGCGCGGGCGTGATGCGGGCGATATGTGGCGCATGCTCACCACCCGCGCCAAGGATTTCTCCCTGACCTTCGACAGCGTGCGCAGCGATGAGCGTTCCGGCGGTGCCCATTGGGTGGCGACTTACCTGTTCAGCCAGACCGGCAACACCGTGGTCAATGATATCCAGGCGCGCTTCGTATTCCGTGACGGCAAGATCTGCGAGCACCATGACAACTTCGATCTGTGGCGATGGTCCCGGCAGGCGCTGGGCACCAAGGGGGTGTTGCTGGGCTGGACGCCGCTGGTGCGCAACGCCGTCAGGGCCCAGGCCCTCAAGGGGCTGCGGGCATTCCAGGGCAGTCGCTGATAAGATCGCGGCTTGTTTCCTTCGTCCGTTGAACATGCCGTGACCAACGCCAACCTATCTGCCGATCCGCCTGTGCACGCCGCGAGCGAACCGCCCAAGCCCTGGTTCGTCTACTTGGTGCGGGCCGCCAACGGCTCGCTGTACTGCGGCATCAGCGATGACCCGGTGCGGCGTTTCGCCAAGCATCAAAGCGGCAAGGGCGCACGCTTCTTCCTTTCCAGCCCGGCGGTGGCGCTGGTGTACACCGAAGCTTGCCGCGACAAGGGCGAAGCCCTGCGCCAGGAACGGCTGATCAAGAAGCTGCGCAAAAGCGCCAAGGAATGCCTGGTGGCGAGTGCAGCGCGGTCTCATCAGCCAGACTGATAGGCCCTCATCAGCAGGGTAGGCCTGCCGTCCATGGCACGCTAAGCTGCGCAGCTTCCTCCCTGCAGTGGCGAATCTCATGTCAGAGCTGATTCTTCATCATTACCCGACATCTCCCTTTGCGGAAAAGGCCCGTCTGTTGCTGGGTTTCAAGGGGCTGTCCTGGCGTTCGGTAGGCATCCCACCGATGATGCCAAAACCCGACCTTACGGCCCTGACCGGCGGCTACCGCAAGACACCGGTGCTGCAGATCGGTGCGGATATCTACTGCGATACGGCGTTGATGGCACGTCGGCTGGAGCAGGAAAAGGCCTCTCCGGCGCTGTTTCCCGAAGGCAAGGAAATGATCGCCGCGTCCTTTGCGGCGTGGGCCGATTCGGTGGTGTTCCAGCACGCGGTAAGCCTGGTGTTCCAGCCGGAATCGGTGGCGGTGCGTTTCGCCAAGCTACCGCCCGAGGCGATCAAGGCTTTCATCGCCGACCGCGCCGGGCTGTTCAGTGGCGGCACGGCCACGCGCCTGGCGGCCGAGCAGGCCAAGCATCAATGGCCGACGATCATGGCTCGGCTCGAACAGCAGTTGCAGCGAGAAGAGGGGGATTTCCTGCTGGGAGAGCCATCCATCGCCGACTTCGCCATGGCTCATCCGCTGTGGTTCCTCAAGGGAACGCCGGTGACTTCGCCGTTGGTGGATGCTTACCCGGCGGTCTCGGCCTGGCTAGGGCGGGTGCTGGGGTTCGGCCATGGTGCGTCGAGCGAGATGAGTGCCCAGGAGGCGCTGGACATCGCCCGCGACTCGACACCGGCGGCGTTGCCGGACGAGGCGTTCGATGAGCCGAACGGCTTCAAGCTGGGCCAGCGAGTCACGATTGCGGCCACCGACTACGGCGTCGATCCGGTGGTTGGGGAGTTGCTGTTCGCTGGCAGCGAGGAGCTGATACTGCGCCGCGAGGATGAACGTCGCGCAGTGGTACATGTGCACTTTCCGCGGTTCGGGTTCCGCATCGGCGCGCAATGAGCCGACCTCATGGCGAACAGGTTCGCTCCCGCGCGGGTCGATGGCATGGGCCGGTCCCTTGAACCGCGTGGGAGCGCTTGGACTTCAGGTGCGGCGTTTCAACTGATCGGTCAGCGACGTGGGCAACCCCTTGATGATCAGTGTGCCGGCTTCTTCGTCATACTCGATCTTGGAGCCCAGCAGGTGCGCTTCGAAGCTGATGGACAAGCCTTCGGCCCGGCCGGTGAAGCGCCGGAACTGGTTGAGGGTACGTTTATCCGCCGGGATTTCCGGTGACAGGCCGTAGTCCTTGTTGCGGATATGATCGTAGAAGGCTTTCGGGCGATCCTCGTCGATCAGCTCGGACAGCTCTTCCAGGCCCATGGGTTCGCCGAGCTTGGCCTGGCTGCTGGCGTAATCCACCAGGGTCTTGGTCTTTTCCCGGGCATCGTCTTCAGGCAGGTCTTCACTTTCGACGAAGTCGCTGAAGGCCTTGAGCAGGGTGCGGGTCTCGCCGGGGCCGTCGACGCCCTCCTGGCAGCCGATGAAGTCGCGGAAGTACTCCGAGACCTTCTTGCCGTTCTTGCCCTTGATGAAGGAAATGTACTGCCGGGATTGCTTGTTGTTCTGCCACTCCGACACGTTGATCCGCGCCGCCAGGTGCAATTGGCCCAGGTCCAGGTGACGGGATGGCGTGACGTCCAGTTCATCGGTGACCGCAACGCCTTCGCTGTGGTGCAGCAGGGCGATTGCCAGGTAGTCGGTCATGCCCTGTTGGTAATGGGCGAACAAGACGTGGCCGCCCACCGACAGGTTGGACTCCTCCATCAGCTTCTGCAGGTGCTCCACCGCCACGCGACTGAACGCGGTGAAATCCTTGCCGCCGTCCAGGTACTCCTTCAGCCAGCCGCTGAAAGGATGGGCGCCGGATTCGGCATGGAAGAACCCCCAGGCCTTGCCTTGCTTGGCGTTGTAGCTCTCGTTGAGGTCGGCAAGCATGTTCTCGATGGCCGTGGACTCTGCCAGCTCGGAGTCTCGGGCGTGGAGCACTGCGGGGGTGCCGTCGGGTTTTTTGTCGATCAGGTGGACAATGCAATGACGGATCGGCATGGGCTTCTCGGCTGTTGAAAAGAGGGGAGGGCGTGCTCCCCGAAAAAGCCGCAGTGTACCGCAACCATTGGTTTTGGCGTGCTGTGAAGGTCCTTTCAGACCCATCCGACACGCCATATGCATTTTTTTACCGATTTAGCTCAATAAAGCTGACCAAATGGGTAGCTAAAGGCGGATATTTCAGAGGCGTTGTGCTAGTTTTGCCCGGTCTTACGCGAAGGCACTGCGTTAAGCGTGCATTCAGCATTTGTCAGGTCGAACCAAACCCGGATTTCGGCATCTATTACCCCGACCCGTCGTGGTAATGATCGAGGGCGCCTGATCCGAGAAATCGGGCTCGATGGCTGACATTGCACTCTGCAATCCATATGAATTTGATAGGGAAGGAACACTACATGGCTCTTACTAAAGACCAACTGATCGCTGACGTTGCTGAAGCTATCGACGCGCCGAAAACCACCGCGCGTAATGCTCTGGACCAGTTGGCCCAAATCGTTGCCGACCAACTGGAAAACGGCAGCGAAATCACCTTGCCAGGTATCGGCAAGCTGAAAGTCACCGAGCGTCCTGCCCGTACTGGCCGCAACCCTTCGACTGGCGCCGCCATCGAAATCGCTGCCAAGAAAGTCGTCAAGTTCGTTCCAGCCAAAGTGCTGACCGACGGCATCAACAAGTAAGATCGAGCTTGAAAAAAAACCGTGCCGCGGAGCGATCCGGGCACGGTTTTTTGTTGCCTTGGATAAAGTGGCCTGTGGCGGGGGATGCATCTGCGCTGCGGCGTGCAACGCTCCCGGAGACTGGGCCGATTCAGCCCTTGCGGGCCCAGTGCGCCTGGCACCAGGCTTGCTGCTGGGCTTCGGTGTGGAAGGTCCAGGCCACGAAGCGGCTCTGTTTCTGCCCCTGGGACATCTCCACCACCTGGCTGTGGACCGCGCCGGCCTTGTTCAGCGCGGACTGAATCGCCGGCAGGTTCGAGGCCTTCGACACCAGGGTACTGAACCACAAAACCTGCGAGGCCACTTGCACGCTTTCGCCGATCAGTTGCGTCACGAAGCGCGCCTCCCCCCCTTCGCACCACAGTTCCGCGGCCTGGCCGCCGAAATTCAGCACCGGCAGCTTGCGTTTCGGATCGGCCTTGCCCAAGGCGCGCCATTTGCGCTGGCTGCCCCGGGTGGCTTCTTCCAGGGACGCATGGAAGGGCGGGTTGCACATGGTCAGGTCGAACCGCTCGGCATCGTCCAGCAGCCCCAGGAGGATCTGTTTGGGATTGGCTTGCTGGCGCAACTGGATCGCCTTGTTCAAGCCATTGGACTGGATGATGGCCTTGGCCGAGGCGAGGGCGGTCGGGTCGATGTCCGAGCCCAGGAAATGCCAGCGATAATCGCTATGGCCGATCAGCGGATACACGCAGTTGGCGCCGGTGCCGATGTCCAGCACTTTCACTGCCGCACCCCGTGGAATCTCACCGTCGTTGTGGCTGGCCAGCAGATCGGCCAGGAAGTGCACATAGTCCGCGCGACCTGGTACCGGAGGGCACAGGTAGTCGGCCGGAATGTCCCAGTGGGCGATACCATAGAAGGCCTTGAGCAGCGCCCGGTTGAAGACTCGCACGGCCTCTGGGCTGGCGAAATCGATGCTTTCCTTGCCATACGGGTTGATGATCACGAACCTGGCCAGTTCCGGCGTGCTCTTGATCAGCGCCGGGAAGTCGTAGCGGCCCTGGTGGCGATTACGCGGGTGCAGGCTGGCCTTCTCTCGTGGCGCCACGGGCTTGGCCTGCGGGGCAGTCTTGGGCTTTGGACGGGCGGGTTTGGATGTGCGAGGGGCGGTCATGGGCGGGTCGGTTCGGGGATGGCTCATAAAGTGACGGGCATTGTCCCACATCCAGCCTGGTCTTGATGACGGTACCGTTCAAATGTGGACGTGAGCTTGTATCCAGCATTGATGCAGGCTGATCCACCGCTATCGCGATCAAACGCGCTCCCACAGGAAGTGTTCAGCCTGAGCAAGAACGTGCCAGGCAGAAAAAAGGAGGCCACCAGGGCCTCCTTCTTCAGTGGACGAATCACCCTTACAAACTGGCAATCCGCGCGTGCTGCTCGGCCAGCTTGCCCAAGGCCTGTTCAGCCTCGGCCAGTTTGGCCCGCTCCTTCTCGATGACCTCGGCCGGAGCCTTGTCGACGAAGCCTGCGTTGGACAGTTTGCCACCCACTCGCTGCACTTCGCCCTTCAGGCGCAGGATTTCCTTGTCCAGGCGCGCCAGCTCCGCCGCCTTGTCGATCAGGCCGGCCATCGGTACCAGCACTTCCATCTCGCCGACCAGGGCGGTGGCGGACAGTGGCGCTTCTTCACCGGCGGCCAGCACCGTTACCGATTCCAGCTTCGCCAGCTTCCTGAGCAGCGCTTCGTTCGCTTCGAGGCGGCGCAGATCTTCGGCGTTGGCGTTTTTCAGGAACAGCGTCAGCGGCTTGCCCGGACCGATGTTCATTTCGGCACGAATGTTACGCAGGCCCAGCATGAAGGTCTTGAGCCATTCGATGTCGTCTTCGGCGGCCGGATCGATACGGGTTTCGTTGGCCACCGGCCATGGCTGCAGCATGATCGTCTTGCCTTGGATGCCTGCCAGCGGTGCGACGCGCTGCCAGATTTCCTCGGTGATGAACGGCATGAACGGATGGGCCAGGCGCAGGGCCACCTCCAGTACGCGCACCAGGGTGCGACGGGTGCCGCGCTGGCGTTCGACCGGTGCGTTCTCGTCCCACAGTACTGGCTTGGACAGTTCCAGGTACCAGTCGCAATACTGGTTCCAGATGAACTCGTACAAGGCTTGCGCGGCCAGGTCGAAGCGGAACTGGTCCAGCTGGCGGGTCACTTCGGCTTCGGTGCGCTGCAGTTGGGAGATGATCCAGCGATCCGCCAGGGTCAGCTCGTAGGCTTCGCCGTTCTGGCCGCAGTCTTCACCCTTGTCCAGCACGTAGCGCGCGGCGTTCCAGATCTTGTTGCAGAAGTTGCGGTAGCCCTCGACGCGGCCCATGTCGAACTTGATGTCGCGACCGGTGGACGCCAGCGAGCAGAAGGTGAAGCGCAGGGCGTCGGTGCCGTAGCTGGCGATGCCCTCGGCGAACTCCTCGCGGGTGGCTTTTTCGATCTTCTTCGCCAGTTTCGGTTGCATCAGGCCCGAGGTGCGCTTCTGCACCAGGGTTTCCAGGTCGATGCCGTCGATGATGTCCAGCGGGTCCAGGACGTTGCCCTTGGACTTGGACATCTTCTGGCCCTGGCCGTCGCGCACCAGGCCATGGACATAGACGGTCTTGAACGGCACTTGCGGGGTGCCATCCTCGTTCTTCACCAGGTGCATGGTCAGCATGATCATCCGGGCGACCCAGAAGAAAATGATGTCGAAGCCGGTGACCAGCACGTCCGTGGAGTGGAATGTCTTGAGGAATTCAGTCTGCTGCGGCCAGCCCAGGGTGGAGAACGTCCACAGGCCCGAGCTGAACCAGGTATCGAGGACGTCGTTGTCCTGTTGCAGCGCCACGTCCGGGCCAAGGTTGTGCTTGGCGCGGACTTCGGCTTCATCGCGACCGACGTAGACCTTGCCCGACTCGTCGTACCAGGCCGGGATGCGATGGCCCCACCACAACTGGCGACTGATGCACCAATCCTGGATGTCGCGCATCCACGAGAAGTACATGTTCTCGTACTGCTTGGGCACGAACTGGATGCGGCCATCTTCCACGGCGGCGATGGCCGGCTCGGCCAGGGGCTTGGTGGAGACGTACCACTGGTCGGTCAGCCATGGCTCGATGATGGTGCCGGAGCGGTCGCCTTTCGGCACTTTGAGGGCATGGTCGTCGACGCTGACCAGCAGGCCGGCGGCATCGAATGCGGCAACGATCTGCTTGCGCGCCTCGAAGCGGTCCAGGCCGGCGTATTCGGCCGGGATCTTGCCGTCGATGCTTTCGTTCAGCGTGCCGTCGAGGTTGAACACCTGGGCCGCCGGCAGGACGCTGGCGTTCTTGTCGAAGATGTTCAGCAGCGGCAGGTTGTGGCGCTTGCCGACTTCATAGTCGTTGAAGTCGTGGGCTGGCGTGATCTTCACGCAGCCGGTGCCGAATTCCGGGTCGCAGTAGTCATCGGCGATGATCGGGATGCGCCGGCCCACCAGGGGCAGCTCGACGAACTTGCCGATCAGGGCCTGGTAGCGCTCGTCGTTCGGATTCACTGCCACGGCGGCATCGCCCAGCATGGTTTCCGGACGCGTGGTGGCGACGATCAGGTAGTCCTTGCCTTCGGCCGTGGTAGCGCCGTCGGCCAACGGGTATTTCAGGTTCCACAGGAACCCCTTCTCGTCGTGGTTTTCCACCTCGAGGTCGGAAATGGCGGTGTGCAGCTTGGTGTCCCAGTTGACCAGGCGCTTGCCGCGGTAGATCAGCCCGTCTTCGTGCAGGCGCACGAAGGCTTCCTTGACTGCTTCCGAGAGGCCGTCGTCCATGGTGAAACGCTCGCGGCTCCAGTCCACGGACGAGCCCAGGCGGCGGATCTGACGGCTGATATTGCCGCCAGACTCGGCTTTCCATTCCCAGACTTTTTCGAGGAATTTTTCGCGGCCCAGGTCATGACGACTCTGGCCCTGGGCTTCGAGGCGGCGCTCCACCAGCATCTGTGTGGCGATACCGGCGTGGTCTGTGCCTGGTTGCCACAGGGTGTTGCGGCCTTGCATGCGGCGGAAACGGATCAGGGCGTCCATGATCGCGTTGTTGAAACCGTGGCCCATGTGCAGGCTGCCGGTGACGTTCGGCGGCGGAATCATGATGGTGTAGGAATCGCCCGCGCCTTGCGGAGCGAAATAATTCTCGGACTCCCAGGTGTTGTACCAGGAAGTTTCAATGGCGTGCGGCTGGTAGGTCTTATCCATGCGCGGCGGGACCCTATTGGCATTTATTCAGGAAAAGCCGGGAAGTATAGCGGGAGGGGCTGGTGCAAGCCACAAGCTGCGAGCGAGAAGCCGGATGGGGGGAGCGCAGTTGAACCTGTGGGAGCGAGCTTGCTCGCGACGGGGAGCACATTCGATACCCATGCAGGCTGAACCAGCGCTATCGCGAGCAAGCCCGCTCCCACAGAAAGTGCCATCGCTCAGGCGTCGGCTGTTACTCGTACTGGCTCAGCAGCCGCTCCATCCGGGCATCCAGTCGACGCTTGATCTCGGTCTCGATGTGCGGCGCGAAGTCGTCGATGACGTCTTGCATGATCAGTTGCGCGGCCGCGCGCAATTCCCTGTCCAGGTGCAGCAGGGCGTCAGGGCCTTTAGGCTCGGGCTGGGGAGCCGGGCTGGGTTCGGGCTGACCGTTGATCGGCTCGAACAGCAAGGGGATCTGTTCCTCATGGACCGGCGGATGCTCCACCGTTTCGGTCAGCAACGGTGGCTGCAAGTTGTCGTCGCCGAGCAACTGGCGGATCGACTCCAGGTCGTCCAGCAGGTGAGGAGGCTTTTGCGGTGTCTTTGGAGTATCCATCGTAGGCTCAGAGTCGCTGTAAACGGTGGTCTTGCAGAGGATAGCCCTGTTCGCGGTAGAAACGGAAACTCTCCCGCGCGGCTTGCCGGATGGCCGGGTCTTCCACCACCACCTCCGCCACGCGGGCGAAGCGTTGGGCAAAGGCCGGTACTTTCAGGTCAAGGTTGACCAGCAGGTCCTGGTGCTGGCCGCAGTCATCCCCCAGTCCAAGCACGATCAGGCCTTGCGGCTCGCTTTCGGCCAGGCTGTGGGGCACGAAGCTCTCGCCCTTGAAGGACCATAGACGTGCGTCCAGCGCTTCGCGCTGGGCGGCATCGCTGCAATGCAGGTAGATGCGGTGGCCCATGCGCCAGGCCTTTTCGGTGAGCTTGCAGGCAAAATCCAGCCGTGCCGCCGGATCGGCGCTGGGCAGGATGTAGAAATCGACTTTGGTCATTGCGGTTCCTGAGCCACCGGTGACGCCACCCTGGGGTGACGTCGCCGGCGGTCATCGGTGTCAGGCCTTGGCGCGATCCAGCAGATACTGGGTCAGCAGGGGCACCGGGCGACCCGTGGCTCCCTTGTCCTTGCCGCCGCTGGTCCAGGCCGTGCCGGCGATGTCCAGGTGCGCCCAGTTCAGGTTCTTGGTGAAGCGCGACAGGAAGCACGCGGCAGTGATGGTCCCGGCTTTCGGCCCGCCGATGTTGGCGATGTCGGCGAACGGGCTGTCCAGTTGCTCCTGGTATTCGTCGAACAGCGGCAGTTGCCAGGCGCGGTCGTCGGCTTGCTGGCCGGCGCTGAGCAGTTGGCCGATCAGCTCGTCGTTGTTTCCCAGCAGGCCCGAGGTATGGGCGCCCAGGGCCACCACGCAGGCACCGGTCAGGGTTGCGATGTCGATCACCGCTTGCGGCTTGAAGCGCTCGGAGTAGGTGAGGGCGTCGCACAGCACCAGGCGGCCTTCGGCGTCGGTGTTGAGGATTTCCACGGTCTGGCCGCTCATGGTGGTGACAATGTCACCCGGACGGGAGGCCGTGCCGCTTGGCATGTTCTCGGCGCAGGCCAGGATGCCCACCACGTTGATCGGCAGTTGCAGCTCGAGCACGGCACGCAGGGTGCCGAATACGCTGGCGGCACCGCCCATGTCGTACTTCATCTCATCCATGCCGGCGCCTGGCTTGAGGCTGATGCCGCCGGTGTCGAAGGTGATGCCCTTGCCGACCAGCACGTACGGCTTCTCGGATTTCTTGCCGCCGCTGTATTGCATGACGATCAGGCGTGGCGGCTGGGCGCTGCCCTGGCCGACGGAGTAGAACGAACCCATGCCCAGGTCCTTGATCTTCTTTTCATCGAAGACTTCGACCTTCAGGCCTTTGAATGCCTTGCCCAGTGCCTTGGCCTGTTCGCCGAGGAAGGTCGGGTGGCAGATGTTCGGTGGCAGGTTGCCCAGGTCGCGGGTCAGCGCCATGCCGTTGGCAATCGCGGTGGCGTGGGTCACGGCGCGCTGGACTTCGGCTTGCGCCGCCTTGATGGTCAGCAGGGTGACTTTTTTCAGGGCGCGGGGTTCGGCTTTCTGGCTCTTGAAGCGGTCGAACTGGTATTCGCCGTCCACCAGGGTTTCGACCAGCAGACGGTTCTTGCCGTAGCTGTCGCGACCCTTGAGTACCAGCTCGTCCAGCGCCAGGGCGGCGTCGCCCCCACCGAGGCCCTTGAGGGTCCCCAGCACGCCGGCGATGATCTTGCGGAACGGACGGTCGCCCAGCTCGGCGTCCTTGCCCACGCCCACCAGCAGCACGCGGTCGGCCTTGAGGTTGGGCAGGTTGTGCAGCAACAGGCTCTGGCCGACCTTGCCGGCCAGGTCACCGCGCTTGAGCACGGCACTGATGGCGCCGCCGCACAGGGCATCGAGCTGGGTGGCGACGACGCCGAGCTTGCGCTCTTCACCGACGGCGACCACCAGCGTGGCGGTTTTCAACGTTTCTGGGCTGACGCTTTTTACAACCAGTTCCATGTCCGGATCCCTGAATGAATGGTCAAGATGCCAGGCGCCTGCAATGGCGCGCTGAGCGTGCTTCTTCTATATAGAGGAAGCGCCGGTGTCTGCCGGCGACAAAGGCCGCAGTTTGAACCTCGGCGCCCGAGGCTGACAAGCCATCCGTAGCGCTAACTTGTGGCTTTAGTCGCCGGCTTAAAGCGTGCGAAGTGACAGGCGCCCTCAATCACAGGATAATGCGGCTCTTTTTTCGGCGGCTCGTCTTGGCGGGTCGGCTCGATACGTTTGCTTGTTTGGCCGCCTTAGGGTTTGTACGAAAATCGCCACGCAGGCGTTTTCCTGCAAAACCTAGCCTGACAACCCTGGAGTGTCTGGTTTGATCGTCTTTCGTTACCTGTCCCGCGAAGTCCTGCTGACCCTGAGCGCTGTCAGCGCCGTGCTGCTGGTCATCATCATGAGCGGGCGCTTCATCAAATATCTGGCCCAGGCGGCCTCCGGTGCCCTGGATCCGGGCTCGCTGTTTTTGATCATGGGGTTCCGCCTGCCCGGCTTCCTGCAGCTGATCCTGCCGTTGGGGCTTTTCCTCGGCATTCTGCTGGCCTACGGTCGCCTGTACCTGGACAGCGAGATGACCGTGTTGTCGGCCACCGGCATGAGCCAGCAGCGACTGTTTCGTATCACCCTGTTTCCGGCTGCGCTGGTGGCGCTGCTGGTGGCCTGGCTGAGCCTGAGCCTGGCGCCCCAGGGGGCCAATCAGTTCCAGCTGCTGATCAACCAGCAGGATGCCCTGACCGAGTTCGATACCCTGGTGCCGGGACGCTTCCAGGCCTTGCGCGACGGTACCCGTGTCACCTACACCGAGCAGCTTTCGGATGACCGGGTGGACCTGGGCGGGGTGTTCATCACGCAAAAGAACCTGTCCTCGGACAGCAAGAAGGACCGCGGCATCTCCGTGCTGGTGGCCGAGAAGGGGCGCCAGCAGATCAACCCCGACGGCAACCGCTACCTGATCCTGGAGAACGGCTACCGCTATGACGGCAAGCCTGGACAGGCCGATTACCGGGCCATCAAGTACGACACCTATGGCGTGCTGCTACCCAAGCCGGAGGTCAGCGAAGAGGTCACTGACCGTGACGCGATGCCGACCTCCAGCCTGCTGGGCAACAATGACATCCGCGCCCGCACCGAGCTGCAATGGCGCCTGTCGCTGCCGTTGCTGGTGTTTATCGTGACCCTCATGGCGGTCCCGCTGGCTCGGGTCAATCCGCGCCAGGGCCGTTTCCTCAAGCTGCTGCCGGCGATTCTTTTGTATATGGCTTACCTGACCATCCTGATTTCCGCCCGCGGCGCCCTGGAAAAAGGCAAGATCCCGCCGCTGCTGGGGTTGTGGTGGGTGCATGGGATCTTCCTGGCCATCGGCCTGGGGCTGCTCTACTGGGAGCCGCTGCGCCTGAAACTGGCCAGTCGCCGCAGCGCGCGGGAGGTGGCCCATGGTTAAGCTCGACCGCTACATCGGTAGCAGCGTGTTCATGGCGATCCTCGCGGTGCTGGGGATCATCCTCGGCCTGGCGACCCTGTTCGCGTTCGTCGACGAGATGGGCGACGTCAGCGACACCTACACCTTGATGGACGTGGCCAGCTACGTGCTGCTCACCGCGCCACGACGCCTGTACGACATGCTGCCGATGGCCGCGCTGATCGGCTGCCTGATCGGCCTGGGCAGCCTGGCCAGCAACAGCGAGCTGACGATCATGCGTGCCGCTGGCGTGTCCATCGGTCGGATCGTCTGGGCGGTCATGAAGCCCATGCTGGTATTGATGCTGGTGGGGGTGCTGATCGGCGAATACATCGCCCCGGCCACCGAGAACACCGCCCAGGCCAATCGCTCCCTGGCCCAGGGCGGCGGTGATGCGCAAAGCGCCAAGCACGGCCTCTGGCATCGCCAGGGCGACGAGTTCATCCACATCAACTCGGTCCAGCCAAACGGCGTCCTGTACGGTGTGACCCGTTATCGCTTCGACGACCAGCGGCACATGCTGTCGTCGAGCTTCGCCAAGCGCGCCACCTTCGTCGAGGATCACTGGCAGCTGAGCGACGTCACCACCACCGTGTTCCATGACAAGCGCACCGAAGTGGTCGCGGCTCCTCAGGAACGCTGGGATGTGGCATTGAGCCCGCAATTGCTGAGCACCGTGGTCATGGCCCCGGACTCCCTGTCGATCACCGGCCTGTGGGGGTATATCCACTACCTGGCCGACCAGGGCCTGAACAACGGCCGTTACTGGCTGGCATTTTGGGTCAAGGTGCTGCAACCGCTGGTCACCGCTGCCCTGGTCCTGATGGCGATCTCGTTCATCTTCGGCCCGCTGCGTTCGGTGACCCTCGGCCAGCGGGTGTTTACCGGTGTGCTGGTGGGCTTCACCTTCCGTATCGCCCAGGACCTGCTGGGGCCATCGAGCCTGGTGTTCGGCTTCCCGCCGCTGCTCGCGGTGCTGGTGCCGGCCGGTGTCTGTGCCCTGGCCGGGCTCTGGCTGCTGCGCCGGGCCGGTTGACCCCGATTCCTGTGACGAGCAGGCTTGTGGCGAGGGGATAAATCCCCTCGCCACAATGGCGTCCGTATCAGGTACAATTCCCGGCTATTTTTCGGCGGGCCTTGCCTGCAGCCTTTTTGAGTGTTGATCCGTGAGTGATTTGAGTCATATCCGCAATTTCTCCATCATCGCCCACATTGACCATGGCAAGTCGACGCTGGCTGATCGTTTCATCCAGATGTGCGGCGGCCTGACCGAACGCGAAATGGAAGCCCAGGTCCTGGACTCCATGGACCTGGAGCGTGAGCGCGGGATTACCATCAAGGCCCACAGCGTCACCCTCTATTACAAGGCCAAAGACGGCATTACCTACCAGCTGAACTTCATCGACACCCCGGGCCATGTCGACTTCACCTACGAAGTCAGCCGCTCGCTGGCGGCCTGTGAAGGTGCGTTGCTGGTGGTCGATGCCGGCCAGGGCGTCGAGGCCCAGTCGGTCGCCAACTGCTACACCGCCATCGAGCAGGGCCTGGAGGTCATGCCGGTCCTGAACAAGATCGACCTGCCCCAGGCCGAACCGGAGCGCGTCAAGGAAGAGATCGAGAAGATCATCGGGATCGACGCCACCGACGCGGTCACCTGCAGCGCCAAGACCGGCCTGGGGGTGGACGAGGTGCTCGAGCGCCTGGTGAGCACCATTCCCGCGCCCACCGGCAATATCGAGGATCCGCTGCAAGCGTTGATCATCGACTCCTGGTTCGACAACTACCTGGGCGTGGTCTCCCTGGTTCGCGTGCGCCATGGCCGCGTGAAAAAGGGCGACAAGATCCTGGTCAAGTCCACCGGCAAGGTCCACCTGGTGGACAGTGTCGGCGTCTTCAATCCGAAACACACCGCCACCACCGACCTCAAGGCCGGTGAAGTGGGCTTCATCATCGCCGGCATCAAGGACATCCACGGGGCGCCGGTAGGCGATACCCTGACCTTGAGTTCCACCCCCGACGTCGATGTGCTGCCAGGCTTCAAGCGGATCCAGCCCCAGGTCTATGCGGGCCTGTTCCCGGTCAGTTCCGATGACTTCGAGGACTTCCGCGAAGCCCTGCAGAAGCTGACCCTCAACGATTCGTCGCTACAGTACACCCCGGAAAGCTCCGACGCCCTGGGCTTCGGCTTCCGCTGCGGGTTCCTGGGCATGCTGCACATGGAAATCATCCAGGAGCGCCTGGAGCGCGAATACGACCTGGACCTGATCACCACGGCGCCAACGGTAATCTTCGAGCTGCTGCTCAAGACCGGCGAAACCATCTACGTCGACAACCCTTCCAAGCTGCCGGACCTGTCGTCGATCGAGGACATGCGCGAACCGATCGTGCGCGCCAACATCCTTGTGCCCCAGGAGCACCTGGGCAACGTCATTACCCTGTGCATCGAGAAGCGTGGCGTGCAGCACGACATGCTGTTCCTCGGTACCCAGGTGCAAGTGACCTACGATCTGCCCATGAACGAAGTGGTGCTGGATTTCTTCGATCGCCTGAAATCCACCAGTCGCGGCTATGCTTCTCTGGACTATCATTTCGATCGTTACCAATCGGCTAATCTGGTGAAGCTGGATGTGCTGATCAACGGCGACAAGGTGGATGCCCTGGCATTGATCGTGCACCGTGACAACGCGCACTACAAAGGTCGTGCGTTGACCGAGAAGATGAAGGATCTGATTCCGCGGCAGATGTTCGACGTGGCAATCCAGGCCGCCATTGGCGGGCAGATTGTGGCGCGTACAACCGTCAAGGCGCTCAGAAAGAACGTATTGGCCAAATGCTACGGCGGCGACGTGAGCCGTAAGCGCAAGCTGTTGGAAAAGCAGAAGGCCGGTAAAAAACGCATGAAGCAGGTCGGTAATGTGGAGATTCCACAGGAAGCCTTCCTTGCGGTGCTCAGGTTGGATAGTTAGGTCCTATGTCGCTAAATTTCCCGCTGTTGCTGGTTATCGCCGTATTCGTCTGCGGCCTGTTGGCGTTGCTCGATCTGTTGTTCCTGGCGCCCCGGCGCCGGGCCGCCATCGCCTCCTATCAGGGCAGCGTCAGCCAGCCTGATGGTGTGATGGTCGAAAAGCTCGGCAAGGAACCCCTGCTGGTGGAATACGGCAAGTCGTTCTTCCCGGTGCTGTTCATCGTGCTGGTGCTGCGCTCGTTCCTGGTGGAGCCTTTCCAGATCCCATCGGGTTCGATGAAGCCGACCCTGGACGTGGGCGACTTCATCCTGGTGAACAAGTTCTCCTACGGAATCCGCCTGCCGGTGATCGACAGGAAGGTCATCGAGGTGGGTGACCCGCAACGCGGCGACGTCATGGTGTTTCGCTTTCCGAGCGACCCGAACGTCAACTACATCAAGCGGGTGGTTGGCCTGCCGGGCGACAGGATCCGCTACACGGCCGACAAGCGACTCTACGTCAATGGCGAACTGGTGGCCGAGCAGTTGATCGGCTCCGAGCCTGGCACGCTGGGCAGCGCCGAGCTGTATCAGGAAAAGCTCGGCGAGGCCGAACACCTGATCCGCAAGGAAATGAGCCGCTACCGTGCCACGCCGGACCATTCGTGGACCGTGCCGGCCGGGCACTATTTCATGATGGGCGACAACCGCGACAACTCCAACGACAGTCGCTACTGGGATGACCCGAACATTCCCCGGGACATGCTGGGCATGGTTCCCGACCGGAATATCGTCGGCAAGGCCTTCGCGGTCTGGATGAGCTGGCCGGAACCCAAACTCAGTCACCTGCCGAATTTCTCGCGGGTCGGGCTGATCAAGTAAACACACACGGCGCTGTTGAACACAGCGCCGAATGCATTTCTGGAGCCTGCACAAGGCGCCAACGATAGTCAGGACGTCATTTTTGAACACAGCGTTATTTGTCCCAAGCCCGCGGTGCCTTGCCGTCGTGGCGGTGGAATCCAGCCACGAACTCAGCGTGGGTAAACCGTGAGCGTTTCTCTAAGCCGCCTCGAGCGCCAGCTCGGCTACACCTTCAAGGACCAGGAGCTGATGCTCCTGGCGCTCACTCACCGCAGTTTTGCCGGGCGCAATAACGAACGCCTGGAATTCCTCGGCGATGCCATTCTCAACTTCGTGGCCGGCGAGGCGCTGTTCGAGCGTTTTCCCCTGGCCCGCGAAGGCCAGTTATCGCGTTTGCGCGCACGGTTGGTAAAAGGTGAGACCCTGGCCGTACTGGCCCGCGGTTTCGACCTGGGCGAATACCTGCGTCTGGGTTCCGGTGAACTGAAAAGCGGTGGTTTCCGGCGCGAGTCGATCCTGGCCGACGCCCTGGAAGCCCTGATCGGTGCGATCTACCTGGATTCGGGCATGGAAAAGGCCCGGGAGCGTGTGCTGGCCTGGCTGACCTCGGAAATCGACAGCCTGACGCTGGTGGACACCAACAAGGATCCCAAGACCCGCTTGCAGGAGTTCCTGCAATCGCGCAGTTGTGAACTGCCACGCTACGAAGTCGTGGATATCCAGGGCGAGCCGCATTGCCGGACCTTCTTCGTCGAGTGCGAAGTCGTCCTACTGAATGAAAAAAGCCGGGGCCAGGGCGTGAGCCGCCGTATTGCCGAGCAGGTAGCGGCCGCCGCAGCACTGATCGCCCTGGGCGTGGAGAATGGCAATGACTGATACAACCGTTACCCGTTGCGGCTATGTCGCCATCGTCGGCCGGCCGAACGTGGGCAAGTCCACATTGCTGAACCACATCCTGGGCCAGAAGCTGGCGATCACCTCGCGCAAGCCCCAGACCACCCGTCACAACATGCTGGGCATCAAGACCGAAGGCGACGTGCAGGCGATCTACGTCGACACCCCCGGCATGCACAAGGGCGGCGAAAAGGCCCTGAACCGCTACATGAACAAGACCGCCTCGGCGGCGCTGAAAGATGTCGACGTGGTGATCTTCGTGGTCGACCGCACCAAGTGGACCGAAGAAGACCAGATGGTGCTCGAGCGTGTCCAGTACGTGACCGGCCCCCTGATCGTGGCGCTGAACAAGACCGACCGCATCGAAGACAAGGCCGAGCTGATGCCGCACCTGTTCTGGTTGCAGGAACAGCTGCCCAACGCACAGATCATTCCGATCTCCGCCCAGCACGGGCACAACCTCGATGCGCTGGAGCGGGTGATTGCCGAGCACCTGCCGGAAAACGATCATTTCTTCCCTGAAGACCAGATCACCGACCGCAGCAGCCGTTTCCTCGCCGCGGAGCTGGTGCGCGAGAAGATCATGCGCCAGATGGGCGCTGAGCTGCCCTACCAGATCACCGTGGAAATCGAAGAGTTCAAGCAACAGGGCAAGACCCTGCACATCCATGCGCTGATTCTCGTCGAACGTGACGGCCAGAAGAAAATCATCATTGGCGACAAGGGTGAGCGCATCAAGCGCATCGGCACCGAGGCGCGCAAGGACATGGAACTGCTGTTCGACTCCAAGATCATGCTCAACCTGTGGGTCAAGGTGAAAGGCGGCTGGTCCGACGATGAGCGGGCGCTGCGTTCTTTGGGTTACGGCGACCTCTGATCAGCTGACTGGATGTACCAAGAGCCATTGTGGGAGCGAGCTTGCTCGCGATGAGGGCCTGATCTTCAACATGGATGTTGACTGACAGAGCGCTATCGCGAGCAAGCCCGCTCCCACATTGGTTTGGGGTTGTAGAAAAACGCTGTTTGTCTATCGAGAACTCTGATTTCCATGTCCCCAACCCAACCCATCGCTCAATCCGCCTACGTCCTCCACAGCCGCGCCTATCGCGAAAGCAGTGCCCTGGTGGACTTCCTCACGCCGCAAGGGCGGCTGCGGGCGGTGTTGCGTGGGGCGCGGGGCAAGGCCGGGACGCTGGCGCGGCCTTTCGTGCCGCTGGAAGTCGAATTTCGCGGTCGGGGCGAGCTGAAGAATGTCGGCCGCATGGAAAGCAACGGGGTCGCGGCCTGGCTCAATGGCGAAGCGCTGTTCAGCGGCCTGTACCTCAATGAGCTGCTGATTCGCCTGCTGCCTCCCGAAGACCCCCATCCGGCGGTGTTCGATCACTACACCGCAACCCTGCTGGCCCTGGCCGAAGGTCGTCCACTGGAGCCTTTGCTGCGTTCGTTCGAGTGGCGCCTGCTGGATGACCTGGGCTACGGTTTCGCCCTGGATACCGATCTGCATGGTGCGCCCATCATTGCCGACGGCCTGTATCGCCTGCAGGTGGACGCAGGCCTGGAGCAGGTCCATCTGTTGCAGCCCGGGTTGTTCAACGGGGCCGAGCTCCTGGCCATGGCGGAGGCTGACTGGAGCGCGCCGGGTGCCTTGGCTGCAGCCAAGCGCCTGATGCGCCAGGCCCTGGCTGTTCATCTGGGCGGTCGGCCCCTGGTCAGTCGCGAGCTGTTTCGCAAGCCCTGATCAACCCGTATGCTGTGGGCCGAATATCTGTCCATTCAGGAGCGCTTTTCGTGAGCACCAGCAATCGCATTCTTCTCGGCGTGAACATCGACCATGTTGCTACCCTGCGCCAGGCCCGCGGTACCCGTTACCCGGATCCGGTCAAGGCCGCGCTGGACGCCGAGGAGGCGGGGGCTGACGGCATCACCGTGCATTTGCGCGAGGACCGGCGCCATATCCAGGAACGTGATGTGCTGCTGCTCAAGGATGTGCTGCAGACCCGCATGAACTTCGAAATGGGCGTGACCGAGGAAATGATGGCGTTCGCCGAGCGCATCCGTCCGGCGCACATCTGCCTGGTTCCGGAGACGCGCCAGGAGTTGACCACCGAGGGTGGCCTGGATGTGGCGGGACAGCAAGCGCGGATCAAGGCCGCCGTGGAGCGGCTGTCGAAGACCGGGGCCGAGGTGTCGCTGTTCATCGACGCCGACGAGCGCCAGATCGAAGCGTCCAGGCGGGTCGGCGCGCCTGCCATCGAATTGCATACCGGTCGTTATGCCGATGCCGAAACCCCCGGCGATGTGGCCGATGAACTGCAGCGGGTGGCCGATGGCGTCACCTTCGGCCTGGCCCAGGGCCTGATCGTCAACGCCGGCCATGGCCTGCACTACCATAACGTCGAGGCCGTGGCGGCCATCAAGGGCATCAACGAACTGAACATCGGCCATGCGCTGGTGGCCCATGCGTTGTTTGTCGGGTTCAAATCGGCTGTATCGGAAATGAAAGCGCTGATCCTGGCTGCCGCCAAGTCCTGAGCCAGCCACAATCTCTGTGGGAGCGAGCAAGCTCGCTCCCACAGAGATTGTGGCGACTTCACTAAAGCTGCGGGCTTTCCTGGTTCGGCTTGCTCTTGTCGACGCCCGGTACGTGCAGGTTGCCCTCGGCCACCTGGTTGCCTTCCAGCTGCGGCTGCGTGACCCAGGTCAGGATGTCGTAGTAGCGACGGATGTTCGCTACGAAATGCACTGGCTCGCCGCCCCGGGCGTAGCCGTAGCGGGTCTTGCTGTACCACTGTTTCTGGGACAGGCGTGGGAGGATCTTCTTCACGTCCAGCCATTTGTTCGGGTTCAAACCTTCCTTGGCCGCCAGCTTGCGGGCATCGTCCAGGTGACCGCTGCCCACGTTATAGGCGGCGAGGGCGAACCAGGTGCGGTCCGGTTCCTGGATGCTCTCGTCCAGCTGTTCCTTCATGTAGGCCAGGTACTTGGCGCCCCCCATGATGCTCTGCTTCGGATCCAGGCGGTTGGACACGCCCATGGCCTGGGCGGTGTTCTGGGTCAGCATCATCAGGCCGCGCACGCCGGTCTTGGAGGTGACCGCCGGTTGCCAGAGCGATTCCTGGTAGCCGATCGCGGCCAGCAGGCGCCAGTCGATCTTTTCCTTCTTGGCGTAGGTCTTGAAGTGCTGTTCGTATTTGGGCAACCGCTGCTGCAGGTGCTGGGCGAACGTGGTGGCGCCCATGTAGCCCAGGACATCGACGTGGCCGTAATAGCGATCCTTCAGGCGCTGCAGGGTGCCGTTCTTCTGCACCTTGTCGAGGTAGCCGTTGATCTCGTTGAGCAGGCTGTTGTCTTCGCCGGGGGCCACCGCCCAGCTCTGGCTGCGGGCGTCGCCCAGGTCGAAGGCCACGCGGACGTTGGGGAAGTACACCTGGTTCATGGCCACTTCGTTGGAGTCCACCAGGGTCAGGTCGATCTGGCCTTCGTCGACCATGCGCAGCAGGTCGACCACCTCGACCGCGTCGGACTCTTCGTATTCGATGCCCGGGTACTGCTGTTTCAGCTGTGCCAGCTGTTCGGCGTGGGTGCTGCCCTTGAGCACCATGATCTTCTTGCCCGCCAGGGCCGCCGCGTCGGTGGGGCGTGACTGGCCGTTGCGATAGATGACCTGGGGGGTGACTTCCAGGTAGGAATGGGAAAACCGCACCTGTTTCTTGCGCTGGTCGCTGCTGACCAGGCCGGCGGCGGCCAGGACCGGGCCATTGGGCTTGCCGATCTGGCTGAACAGGTCATCGAGGTTGTCGGCGGTCTCGATCTTCAGCTCCACCCCCAAATCGTCGGCGAAGCGCTTCACCAGCTCGTATTCGAAGCCGGTTTCACCGTTGCGATCCTGGAAGTAGGTGGCAGGGCTGTTTCGGGTAACCACCCGCAGCACGCCATCCTCCTTTACGCGCTCAAGTGTGTTGGGTTTCTCAACACAGCCACTGAGCACCAGGAAGAGTCCGGTTGCGATCAGCCATCTGGCATATCGCGGACGCAAAGCCGTTGGGGAAAACATCTGCGCAGTATACGCAAACGGCCCTTACCGCCATATCTCGACAGTGACAGGCCAGTCTGCTAGCGATTGCAAAACATGTCCGCAACACCGGCCGGCCGGCGTGCGCCGGGGATCGGAACGTTGAAAAATATATCCCGTGGGACCCCGGGAACCCGTGGCTGATGGCACCGTAAAGGCAAAGACCGATATTCGGGCTGTATCGGACATGCCGTTTCGGGTGCCGTCAGCGGCGGTTTAGGCTAGAATGCACGGCCTCAAAGCACACCCCTTCCCGAGGCTGTCCCGAAGATGTTGATCCTGCGCGGCGCTCCTGCCCTTTCTGCCTTTCGCCACAGCAAACTCCTTGAGCAACTGAGCCAGAAGGTTCCGGCTGTCAGTGGCTTGTATGCTGAATTCGCTCACTTCGCCGAAGTCACCGGCGGTTTGACCGGCGACGAACAGCAGGTGCTCGCGCGCCTTCTGAAGTACGGTCCCAGCGTTCCCGTCCAGGAGCCGACCGGTCGTCTGTTCCTGGTCCTGCCGCGTTTCGGCACCATTTCGCCCTGGTCGAGCAAGGCCAGCGACATCGCCCGCAACTGCGGCCTGTCGAAAATCCAGCGCCTGGAACGTGGCATTGCCTTCTATGTCGCCGGTGAGTTCAGCGAGGCCGAGGCCCAACTGATCGCCGACGGCCTGCACGATCGCATGACCCAGGTGGTGCTGGGCGACCTGGAGCAGGCTGCCGGCCTGTTCAGCCACGCCGAACCCAAGCCCCTGACCGCCATCGACGTGCTGGGCGGGGGGCGTGCCGCACTGGAAAAAGCCAACGCCGAACTGGGCCTGGCCCTGGCCGAGGACGAGATCGACTACCTGGTCAACGCTTTCCAGGGCTTGAAGCGCAATCCCCACGACATCGAACTGATGATGTTCGCCCAGGCCAACTCCGAGCACTGCCGCCACAAGATCTTCAACGCCAGTTGGGACATCGACGGCCAGAGCCAGGACAAAAGCCTGTTCGGCATGATCAAGAACACCTATCAGATGCACAACGAAGGCGTACTGTCGGCCTATAAGGACAACGCCGCCGTGATCGTCGGCAATGTCGCCGGCCGGTTCTTCCCGAATCCCGAGACCCGCCAGTACGGTGCGGTCCAGGAGCCGGTGCACATCCTGATGAAAGTCGAGACTCACAACCACCCGACCGCGATTGCCCCGTTCCCGGGCGCGTCCACCGGTTCCGGCGGCGAGATCCGCGACGAAGGCGCCACCGGCCGTGGCGCCAAGCCCAAGGCCGGCCTGACCGGCTTCACCGTGTCGAACCTGCAGATCCCCGGCTTCGAACAGCCTTGGGAAAAGCCGTACGGCAAGCCTGAACGCATCGTCAACGCCCTGGACATCATGATCGAAGGCCCGCTGGGCGGCGCCGCGTTCAACAACGAATTCGGCCGTCCGGCCCTGACCGGCTACTTCCGCACGTTCGAGCAGTCCATCACCACCCCGCGTGGCGAAGAGGTGCGCGGCTACCACAAGCCGATCATGCTCGCCGGCGGCATGGGCAACATCCGCGCCGAACACGTGCAGAAAGGCGAGATCGTGGTCGGCTCCAAGCTGATCGTCCTCGGCGGCCCGGCCATGCTGATCGGCCTGGGCGGCGGCGCTGCGTCCTCCATGGCCACCGGCACCAGCTCGGCCGACCTGGACTTCGCTTCGGTCCAGCGGGAAAACCCGGAAATGGAACGCCGTTGCCAGGAGGTCATCGACCGTTGCTGGCAGTTGGGCGAGCACAACCCCATCAGCTTCATCCACGACGTCGGCGCCGGTGGCCTGTCCAACGCCTTCCCGGAGCTGGTCAACGACGGCGGCCGCGGCGGTCGCTTCGAACTGCGCAATATCCCGAATGACGAGCCGGGCATGGCCCCGCACGAAATCTGGAGCAACGAGTCCCAGGAACGCTACGTCCTGGCGGTGGGCCCGGCCGACTTCGAGCGCTTCAAGGCCATCTGCGAACGCGAGCGTTGCCCGTTCGCCGTGGTCGGCGAAGCCACCGCCGAGCCGCAGCTGACCGTCACCGACAGCCACTTCGGCAACAGCCCGGTGGACATGCCACTGGAAGTCCTGCTGGGCAAGGCGCCGCGCATGCACCGTTCGGCCGTGCGCGAAAACGAGCTGGGCGACGATTTCGACCCTTCGACCCTGGACATCGCCGATTCCATCGAGCGTGTCCTGCATCACCCGGCCGTGGCGAGCAAGAGCTTCCTGATCACCATCGGCGACCGCACCATCACCGGCCTCGTGGCCCGTGACCAGATGGTCGGTCCATGGCAGGTGCCGGTGGCCGACGTTGCCGTGACCGCCACCAGCTTCGACGTCTACACCGGTGAAGCGATGGCCATGGGCGAGCGTACGCCGCTGGCGCTGCTGGATGCCCCGGCGTCGGGCCGCATGGCGATCGGCGAGACCCTGACCAACCTGGCGGCGTCGCGCATCGGCAAGATCTCCGACATCAAGCTGTCGGCCAACTGGATGTCCGCGGCCGGCCATCCGGGTGAAGATGCCCGCTTGTACGACACCGTCAAGGCCGTCGGCATGGAGCTGTGCCCCGAACTGGGTATCACCATCCCGGTGGGCAAGGACTCCATGTCCATGGCCACGCGCTGGAACGAAGACGGCGTGGATAAGAGCGTGACGTCGCCGCTGTCGCTGATCGTGACCGGCTTCGCCCCGGTGACCGACATCCGCAAGACCCTGACCCCTCAGTTGCGCATGGACAAGGGCACCACCGACCTGATCCTCATCGACCTGGGCCGTGGCCAGAACCGCATGGGCGCCTCGATTCTCGCCCAGGTGCATGGCAAGCTCGGCAAGCAGGCACCGGACGTCGATGACGCCGAAGACCTGAAGGCGTTCTTCGCCGTGATCCAGGGCCTCAATGCCGACGGCCACCTGCTGGCCTATCACGACCGTTCCGACGGCGGTCTGCTGACCACCGTGGTGGAAATGGCCTTCGCCGGCCATTGCGGCCTGAGCCTGACCCTCGACAGCGTCGCCGAAACCGCCGCCGAGATCCCGGCCATCCTCTTCAACGAAGAACTGGGCGCGGTGATCCAGGTGCGCCAGGACGCCACTCCGGACATCCTCGCCCAGTTCAGCGCAGCGGGCCTGGCCGAGTGCGTCTCGGTGATCGGCCAGCCGATCAACAACGCCCACATCAACATCACCTTCAACGGCGATACGGTCTTCGAAGGCCAGCGCCGCCTGTTGCAGCGTCAGTGGGCAGAGACCAGCTACCAGATCCAGCGTCTGCGGGACAACGCCGAGTGCGCCGACCAGGAATTCGACGTGCTGCTGGAAGAAGACAACCCTGGCCTGAGCGCCAAGCTCAGCTACGACGTCAACGAAGACGTGGCCGCGCCTTACATCAAGAAAGGCATTCGCCCGCAAGTGGCGGTGCTGCGCGAGCAGGGCGTCAACGGCCAGGTGGAAATGGCGGCGGCATTCGATCGCGCCGGCTTCAACGCGATCGACGTGCACATGAGCGACATCCTGGCCGGTCGTGTCGACCTGAACGACTTCAAGGGCCTGGTCGCCTGTGGCGGTTTCTCCTACGGCGACGTGCTGGGTGCCGGTGAAGGCTGGGCCAAGTCGGCGCTGTTCAACAGCCGCGCCCGCGATGCCTTCCAGGGCTTCTTCGAGCGTAACGACAGCTTCACCCTCGGTGTGTGCAACGGTTGCCAGATGATTTCCAACCTGCACGAGCTGATCCCGGGCAGTGAATTCTGGCCGCACTTCGTGCGCAACCGTTCCGAGCAGTTCGAAGCCCGCGTGGCCATGGTCCAGGTGCAGGAGTCGAACTCGATCTTCCTGCAGGGCATGGCCGGTTCGCGCATGCCGATCGCCATCGCCCACGGCGAAGGCCATGCGGAATTCGAAAGCGAGGAAGCGCTGCTCGAAGCCGACCTGTCCGGTTGCGTGTCGCTGCGGTTCGTCGACAACCATGGCAAGGTCACCGAGACCTACCCGGCCAACCCGAACGGTTCGCCACGCGGGATCACTGGCCTGACCAGCCGCGACGGCCGCGTCACGATCATGATGCCGCACCCGGAGCGTATGTTCCGCGCCGTGCAGAACTCGTGGCGTTCGGACGACTGGAGCGAAGACGCACCGTGGATGCGCATGTTCCGCAACGCCCGCGTTTGGGTGAACTGAGGCCGTGTACAAGCTCTGCTTCTTCGTCCCGGCCAGCCATGTAGATGTGGTCAAGAGCGCCGTATTCGCCGCGGGTGGTGGGCGAATCGGCGATTACGACCACTGCGCCTGGCAAGTGCTGGGCCTTGGCCAGTTCCGTCCGTTGGCCGGCAGCCAGCCGTTCATCGGCGAGGCGGGACAGGTCGAGCAGGTCGAGGAATGGAAGGTGGAGCTTGTCGTGGCCGATGAGCTGATCCGCGCGGTGGTGGAGGCGCTGAAACAGAGCCACCCCTACGAGACACCGGCGTATGAAGTGTGGCGGCTGGAGGATTTCTGATCCCCCTGGCCGTTGAAATGAAAAACCCGCTGACGGATTCAGCGGGTTTAATGAGATGGTCAGCCTGACCGAGAAGCCCTGCAGGTTTACGCTTGCAGGGCTTTTCTCGTTTTCGGCGGAGGATCTCTCATGAAC
>NZ_FMUL01000007.1:0-296423 GCF_900101215.1 Pseudomonas sp. NFACC32-1 | reverse complement strand
CCCGTACATCTGTCAAGTGGTTATTTTCAGAAGTTTTCAAAGTTTCCTTTGCAACTTCAACCACTTGCGCTTTCGATCTCTCGTCAGCGGGAGGCGAATTCTACAGCGTTAGCCGCTGCTGTCAACACCTCTTTTCCAGCGTCTTCGATCGTTAAGATCGAAGTGCCGACGGGACTTGACTGCAACCCTGTCGACCCCCTTCCGGACTTCGATGATTTGAAGTCCTGCACACCCGAAAACTTCATAACTTATTGAATCTCAAGAAGTTTTCCGTTTCGACTGCGCCGGAAGTGGGGCGAATTATAGAGACTCAGAATCTACCGTCAACCTTTATTTTCTTTTTTAATCAATGCGTTGCAACAGCGAGCGAAAACGCATCCCAAAACCACCTTCTTATATAGAAGAGAAGTCAAACGACACCGGCTTCCCTAAAGACCGCCACCGCCGCCTCATCCAACCCCAACACTCGTCGCAGCACCTCAAGCGTATGCTCGCCTAATAAAGGAGGCGCGCTTCGGTATTCCACTGGCGTCTCGGACAGCCGAATCGGACTGGCGACCTGTGGCACCTTACCGGCCAATCCGTGAGGCAACTCGATCGCCAGCCCACGAGCCTGAACCTGCGGATCAGCGAACACCTGAGCCAGGTCGTTGATCGGTCCGCAGGGGACGCCGGCACACTCCAACTGAGCGACCCATTCGGCGGTAGTCTTGAATACCGTCGCCTGACGAATCAGTGGGATCAATATCGACCTGTTCGCCACTCGCTGCTTGTTTGTCGCAAAACGGGGGTCGTCAGCCCAGCGTGGCTGGCCGGCGACCTCGGCAAATTTGCGGAACTGACCATCGTTGCCCACGGTGAGAATGAAATCGCCATCGGCGGTAGGAAAATCCTGATAAGGCACGATATTCGGATGAGCGTTGCCCAAGCGCTTCGGCGCATGACCTGTCGTGAGGTAGTTCATTGCCTGGTTAGCCAGGCAAGCTACCTGTACGTCCAGCAAAGCCATGTCGATGTGCTGTCCGCCACCGGCGTGATCGCGGCGGGCCAACGCCGCCAGGATGGCGGCGGTGGAATAGAGTCCGGTCAGGATATCAGTCAGCGCGACACCGACCTTCACCGGCCCCGCGCCCTCCTCGCCTTCGGGGCGCCCAGTGAGGCTCATCAGCCCCCCCAACCCCTGGATCATGAAGTCATACCCGGCACGCTTGGCATAAGGACCAGTCTGACCAAATCCAGTAATCGAGCAGTAGATCAACCGTGGGTTGATTGCCTTCAGCGAATCGTAATCCAGGCCATAGGCAGCAAGCCCACCCACCTTGAAGTTTTCAATCAAAATATCGGACTTGGCCGCCAGCTCCCGCACGAGCTTTTGCCCCTCGGGATGCGTAAAGTCGATGGTGACCGATTGCTTGTTGCGATTGGCGGACAGGTAATAAGCCGCCTCGGTCGTATTCTCACCATTCGCATCCTTCAAGAAGGGCGGCCCCCAGGCACGCGTATCGTCGCCATTGCCGGGGCGTTCGACCTTGATAACCTCAGCCCCCAGGTCCGCCAGGATCTGTCCGGCCCACGGCCCGGCCAGCACCCTCGATAAATCCAGTACCCTCAGGTGCGAAAGCGCGCCCATGGCCGTCTCCTTATCAATAGAACGCCTGGATACCGGTTTGCGCACGCCCCAGAATCAGAGCGTGAACATCGTGCGTACCTTCATAAGTGTTCACCACTTCCAGATTCACCAGATGACGAGCGACCCCGAACTCATCGGATATGCCATTGCCGCCCAGCATGTCCCGCGCCATGCGGGCAATCTCCAGCGACTTGCCACAGGAGTTGCGTTTCATGATCGAGGTGATCTCCACCGCAGCCGTACCCTCATCCTTCATGCGACCCAGGCGCAGACAGCCTTGCAAGGCAAGAGTGATTTCGGTCTGCATATCGGCCAGCTTCTTCTGGATCAGCTGATTGGCCGCAAGAGGACGGCCAAACTGCTGACGATCCAGCGTGTATTGGCGAGCGGTGTGCCAGCAGAATTCAGCGGCCCCCAAGGCGCCCCAGGAAATCCCGTACCGCGCCGAGTTGAGGCAGGTGAAAGGCCCCTTCAAGCCCCGCACATCAGGAAAGATGTTCTCTTCCGGAACGAATACGTTATCCATGACGATTTCACCGGTGATCGAAGCTCGCAACCCGACCTTGCCATGAATGGCCGGCGCGCTCAGCCCCTTCCAGCCCTTCTCCAGCACAAAACCACGGATATCGCCGGCGTCGTCCTTGCCCCAGACGACGAATACGTCGGCGATCGGGCTGTTGGTAATCCACATCTTGCTGCCCGTCAGGCTGTAGCCGCCTTCGACTTTGCGCGCACGAGTAATCATCGCGCCCGGGTCGGAGCCGTGATTTGGCTCAGTCAGACCGAAGCAACCGATCCACTCGCCGGAGGCCAGCTTCGGCAGATACTTCTGCTTTTGCGCCTCGGTACCAAACTCATTGATTGGCACCATGACTAGCGAGGACTGCACACTCATCATTGAGCGATAACCGGAATCGACACGCTCCACTTCGCGAGCGATCAGGCCATAGCTGACGTAATTCAGCCCACTGCCACCGTATTGCTCGGGGATCGTCGCGCCGAGCAACCCCATGTCACCCATCTCACGAAAGATCGCCGGGTCGGTTTTTTCATGACGGAACGCCTCCAAGACCCGCGGCGCAAGCTTCTGCTGGGCAAACTGCTCGGCAGTGTCGCGAATCATGCGTTCTTCTTCAGTGAGTTGCTGGTCCAGCAACAATGGATCGATCCAGTTGAAGCTCGCTTTAACGGCCATGACAAAACCTCGCCAATCGAGTGAGAAATCGTGGATTGATCCTAGGCGCGGTTTCCTACCAGAGCAAACGAGGATTCCGCATGCTGTTGTGCTAATTTCTCACTCCGTAAACGCCAAAGACCTCGTTTACAACAACCATCAGTGAGGTGAGCGTATATGCGTCGGAAGATTCCCAGCACTGCCGCCTTGGTCAGCTTCGAGGCGGCCGCACGTCATGAAAGCTTCACCAAGGCCGCGCAAGAGCTTTCTCTTACCCAAGGGGCCATATGTCGTCAGATCGCCAGCCTGGAGGATTTCCTCGGAGTGGAGCTGTTCCGGCGCTCTCGCCGCGGCGTCAAACTCACCGAAGCCGGTATTTCCTATAGCCGTCGGATCGCTACCCAACTGGACGCAGTCGAGCGCGACACGCTTTCGGTGATGGGGCACACCGGCGCGAATGTAATCGAGCTGGCGGTAGTGCCGACATTCGGCACTCAATGGCTACTACCGCGCCTGAAGGATTTCCAGCAGCAACACCCGGAAGTCACCGTCAACCTGACTAACCGCACCCGTCCATTTCTCTTTGCGGACACCGAATTCGACGCGGCTATCTATTTCGGCGATGCAGACTGGTCCGGTACCGAGTCCCACAAGCTCATGGGTGAAAATCCGATGCCGGTTTGCAGCCCCGCTCAGTTGGGCAATCAGACTCACCTGACAGCGGAAGCAATCGCCGAGCTGCCGCTCCTCCAACAAACCACCCGCCCATACGCATGGCGCCAATGGTTCAATGCCCAGGGCCTCAACGTCGCCCGAGACCTGACAGGACCGCGTTATGAACTATTCTCCATGCTTGCCCAAGCAGCCATGCACGACATGGGGATAGCCTTGATTCCACCCTTTCTCATACAGCGCGAGCTGGCGGAAAAACGCCTGGTCGTGGCCAATCCCAACGCGCTGTCGAGCCTCAAGGCGTATTACTTGATGATCCCCGAACGAAAAGTGGAATCGGCATCCTTGCGTGCTTTTCGGGATTGGCTGGTCAATCAAGCGAGGAGCTATCAGCTTGATATACAAGGAAAAGTTATATAATCGAGTCCGGTAGTCAGCTAACCAAAAGCGCTACAGATATAAGTTTTTGTCGCATACAGTCAATCTGTTATGAAATCGGTACAGTAGTCTCAGAACCGTTCAAATACGTGGCTTTGAGCCATATTGCGCAACCCATGTGTGCTCATTCATCCAGCCAATGGGAAATTTTATCGATTTGCGCCTGAATCCTTGAAAAGCACGGCCTGCACGGGATCAAGCCTAGTGATTGCGACATTCAGTCACAGGGTGACTTGTAGTTAATTTTTCGTCACCAGTCATAATCCCTTGATGGGCTGAATTTTCGCCTGCAAAATGCCGCGCCCCGCCTGATTCGGCGGGATCGTGCTGATCCGCCGCCCCAGCAGCACCATCCGAAGTGCCTGGGCTTACTCAATAAGATCACGCAGGAGATTTGACGTGCACATTGGTGTTCCTCTCGAAACCCAAACGGGTGAAACACGGGTTGCTGCTACCCCGGAAACCATCAAGAAGCTGATCGGCCAGGGTCATAAAGTCACTGTTCAAAGTGGCGCGGGCGTCAAAGCCAGCGTTATCGACAGTGCCTACGAAGCAGCAGGCGCGACCATTGGCAGCGCCAATGACGCATTCGGGGCCGAACTGATTCTCAAGGTGGTCGCTCCCAGCGACAGCGAGCTGATGCTGATCAAGAGCGGCACCGTTCTGGTGGGTATGCTCAATCCATTCAACAACGACATCATTGCCAAGATGGCCGAACGCGGCATTACCGCTTTCGCCCTCGAGGCCGCGCCACGGACCTCCCGCGCCCAAAGCCTGGATGTGCTGTCGTCCCAGGCGAATATCGCTGGCTATAAAGCGGTGTTACTGGCGGCTCATTACTATCCACGCTTCATGCCGATGCTCATGACCGCCGCAGGCACCGTGAAAGCGGCGCGGGTGCTGATCCTGGGCGCCGGCGTGGCCGGGTTGCAGGCGATCGCCACCGCAAAGCGTCTGGGCGCGGTGATCGAGGCTTCGGACGTAAGGCCCGCGGTCAAGGAACAGATCGAATCCCTCGGCGCCAAGTTCGTCGATGTGCCTTATGAAACTGATGAAGAGCGTGAATGCGCAGTCGGTGTTGGCGGCTATGCCCGCCCCATGCCGGCGAGCTGGATGCAGCGCCAGGCCCAGGCCGTGCACGAGCGCGCCAAACAGGCCGACATCGTCATCACCACCGCACTGATCCCGGGCCGCAAGGCACCGACCCTGCTGAGCGCGGAAACAGTCGCACAGATGAAACCCGGCTCGGTGGTCATCGACCTCGCCGCAGCCCAGGGTGGCAACTGCCCGCTGACGGTGGCTGACCAGGTAGTCGTCGAACATGGCGTGACCATCGTCGGTCCGACCAACCTGGCCGGTGAAGTCGCGGCTGACGCTTCGGCGCTGTACGCCCGCAACCTGCTGGACTTCCTGAAGCTGGTCTTCACCAAGGAAGGTCAGTTCGACGTGAACCTGGAAGACGACATCGTCGCCGCGTGCCTGATGTGCCGCGATGGCCAAGTCATCCGTAAAAACGCCTAAGCAGGGATTCAGACAATGGAAGAGCTTATCTCCCCCGGTATCTACAACCTGATCATCTTCGTGCTGGCGATCTATGTCGGTTACCACGTGGTCTGGAACGTTACACCCGCGCTGCACACGCCATTGATGGCAGTCACCAATGCCATCTCGGCCATCGTGATCGTCGGCGCCATGCTCGCCGCTGCGCTGACCGTCACACCACTTGGCAAGACCATGGGCACCCTTGCCGTGGCCCTGGCCGCAGTTAACGTGTTCGGTGGTTTCCTGGTCACGCGCCGGATGCTCGAGATGTTCAAGAAAAAAGCCCCGAAAGCCGTAAAAGAAGAGGCGCCCAAGTAATGAGCATGAACCTGGTAACGACGCTCTACCTGATCGCGTCCGTTTGCTTCATCCAAGCCCTCAAAGGCCTGTCGCACCCCACCACGTCCCGCCGCGGCAACCTGTTCGGCATGCTCGGCATGGCCTTGGCGGTACTGACCACTGTCGGGCTTATCTATAAGTTGGGCGCCGAGCTCGCAACCGCAGGCATCGGTTACGTCATCGTCGGTCTGTTGGTGGGTGGCACCGCCGGTTCCATCATGGCCAAGCGTGTCGAGATGACCAAGATGCCGGAACTGGTGGCGTTCATGCACAGCATGATCGGCCTGGCAGCGGTGTTCATTGCCATCGCAGCTGTCGTCGAGCCTCAGTCTCTGGGCATCGTCAAGCAGTTGGGCGATTCGATTCCGGCCGGTAACCGCCTGGAGCTGTTCCTGGGTGCAGCCATTGGTGCAATCACCTTCTCCGGTTCGGTGATCGCCTTCGGCAAGCTGTCGGGTAAATACAAGTTTCGCCTCTTCCAGGGCGCACCGGTACAGTTTGGCGGCCAGCACAAGCTCAACCTTATCCTGGGCCTCGCTACGCTGGGCCTGGGCCTGACCTTCATGTTCACTGGCAACCTGGGCGCCTTCGCCCTGATGCTGGCCCTGGCATTCGTGCTGGGCGTGCTGATCATCATCCCGATCGGCGGCGCGGACATGCCGGTAGTGGTGTCGATGCTCAACAGCTATTCGGGCTGGGCAGCGGCGGGGATCGGCTTCTCCCTGAACAACTCGATGCTGATCATCGCCGGCTCCCTGGTGGGCTCCAGTGGCGCGATCCTGTCGTACATCATGTGCAAGGCCATGAACCGTTCGTTCTTCAACGTGCTGCTCGGTGGCTTTGGCAACAGCGCCGATGCCGGCGGCCCGGCGGGCTCGAAAGAGGCGCGCCCGGTGAAATCCGGTTCTGCCGACGATGCCACGTTCCTGCTGACCAACGCCGATACGGTCATTATCGTCCCGGGTTACGGCCTTGCGGTGGCTCGCGCGCAACACGCACTGAAAGAGCTGACCGAGAAGCTGACCCATCATGGAGTGACCGTGAAATACGCAATCCACCCGGTAGCCGGACGCATGCCCGGACACATGAACGTCCTGCTGGCCGAGGCCGAAGTGCCCTATGACCAGGTGTTCGAGATGGAGGACATCAACTCCGAGTTCGGCCAGGCAGACGTGGTGCTGGTGCTGGGCGCCAACGACGTCGTCAACCCGGCGGCGAAGAACGATCCGAAGTCGCCTATCGCCGGCATGCCGATCCTCGAGGCGTTCAAGGCCAAGACCATCATCGTCAACAAGCGCTCGATGGCCAGCGGGTACGCTGGCCTGGATAACGAGCTGTTCTACCTGGACAAGACCATGATGGTGTTTGGCGACGCCAAGAAAGTCATCGAAGACATGGTCAAGGCAGTCGAATAAAACCTGCGCGATTCACCCAAAACGCCCCGACTTGTCGGGGCGTTTTGATTTGTATCAAGCCCATTCGTTACCGATCCGGTAATAATGTTTTGCCTGAAACGCCCGTAATAGACGCCTCAAATGCGACTTTTGTAGCGGGACGGGCACGGAGTGAATTCACTAGACTGCGCATCCTGCTTCCAGCCCGAGATAGCCCCCCATGTACCAAGATCGCATCCGCCTGCCTTCGTTGTCGAATAAAGTGATGAGCGCTGCTGACGCAGCTTTGTTGATCGAGGACGGCATGACCGTAGGCATGAGCGGCTTTACTCGCGCTGGCGAAGCGAAGGCCGTGCCTCACGCCCTCGCCGAGCGTGCCCGGATCTCGCCGCTCAAAATCAGCCTGATGACCGGAGCGAGCCTGGGCAACGACCTGGATAAACAACTCACCGAGGCCGGTGTACTGGCGCGACGCATGCCCTTCCAGGTCGATAGTACCTTGCGCAAGGCGATCAATGCCGGCGAGGTAATGTTCATCGACCAACATCTTTCCGAAACCGTCGAGCAACTTCGCAACGCTCAGCTCAAACTGCCCGATATCGCCGTTATCGAAGCGGTGGCTATCACCGAACAGGGCCATATCGTACCAACGACGTCAGTAGGCAATTCGGCCAGCTTTGCCATCTTCGCCAAACAGGTAATTGTCGAGATCAACATGGCCCACAACCCGAACCTGGAAGGGTTGCACGACATCTATATCCCGACCTATCGCCCAAGCCGCACCCCCATCCCCTTGGTAAAGGTCGATGATCGTATCGGCAGCACCGCCATTCCGATCCCGCCCGAAAAAATCGTTGCCATCGTCATCACCAATCAACCGGACTCGCCTTCCACCGTTCTGCCACCGGACAGCGACACCCAGGCCATTGCCGATCACTTGATCGATTTTTTCAAGCGGGAAGTTGCCGCCGGACGCATGACCAACCGGCTCGGACCGTTGCAGGCCGGGATCGGCAACATCGCCAATGCGGTGATGTGCGGCTTGATCGACTCCCCGTTCGAAGAACTGACCATGTATTCCGAAGTGCTGCAGGACTCTACGTTCGACCTGATCGACGCCGGCAAGCTGAGCTTCGCATCGGGCAGCTCCATCACCCTGTCCAGCCGTCGCAATGCCGATGTGTTCAGCAACCTCGAGAGATACAAGGACAAGCTGGTCCTGCGACCGCAAGAGATTTCCAACCATCCGGAAGTGGTACGCCGCCTGGGCATCATCGGCATCAATACCGCGCTGGAGTTCGACCTGTACGGCAACGTCAACTCCACCCATGTCTGTGGCACCCGGATGATGAACGGTATTGGCGGATCGGGTGATTTCGCCCGCAACGCACACTTGGCGATCTTCGTCACGAAGTCGATCGCCAAAGGGGGGGCAATCTCCAGCGTCGTGCCGATGGTCAGTCACGTGGACCATACCGAGCATGACGTCGATATCCTGGTCACCGAGATTGGTTTGGCCGACCTGCGGGGCCTTGCGCCACGGGAGCGGGCACGGCAGATCATCGACAATTGTGTGCATCCCTCCTATCGCCAGGCCTTGAACGAATACTTCGAAGCTGCCTGTGCCCTGGGTGGGCATACGCCACACATCCTGCGTGATGCACTGAGCTGGCACCTGAACCTGGAAGAAACCGGGCGCATGTTGGCGGTTTGATACAGCTGGAATACCGGTGTCGCGAGTACAGTTTTTGCTGGCCATGAAATTCAATGCAGTCCTGGCAAAATCTGTACTGCTGTACCGGTGTTTTCCTACAAGGTATTCATACCAGAGCTCCGAAAATAACCAAAAACGCACCAAATAAGTGCTAACAAGTACAGTTGCCTCAATATTGACCAGCACACCCCTATTTAACAGTTAACTGGTCTCGCACAATACAGATGAACTGTATCTACAGAGACTGGCTAAACGAGAGGATCATGGGCACCAGTCAAGCCACTACCTGATCCCGCCAAAAGCGGAAGGATGTCAACCATGGAACGTACACTCAGTTCCGAGCTGTTTTTCGAAGACAAAGCTGCAAAAAACCAGGCTTCCCTGCCTCTTCGCGTTATCGCCAACCTGATGCTGTGGCAGCGTCGCATTGCCAGCCGCCATCAACTGGCTCGTCTGGATTCGCGCCTGCTGGCCGATGCCGGTATCAGCGAAGCACAACGCTACGAAGAGCTGAGCAAGCCGTTCTGGCGCTAACTCAGCGTCGCTGGCCCTGACCCGTCGGGTCCACCGCCAGCATCGAATTGAACAAACAAAACCCGTCGCGGGAAACCGCGACGGGTTTTGTCGTTTAAAGGCGTTTCGATTCACTGAGACCTCGAACAAAACAGTTTAAATAAATTGCACGACAGACCAGTACAGTCAGAAGAGCGGAAGATTAAAGCATCCAAATCTTTTGAGAGCTGCCATCTCTCCCGTTCTGACTTAATATCTGGTTGACCGTGGCGAAGCGAGCCGAGCCTGCGTCTGCTCAGGTACCTGCATCGGCGTCACCCCACAACTCAAGGAGTTTCATCATGATCCGTCTTCGTCTGCTCAGCGCCGCGACCCTGCTGGCCATAGCCGCCCAAGCCAATGCCAGCAGTTTCATCGTCACCACCGATTCCATCGTAGGCGCCCTCAAGGCCACGTCCGACGTGACCTCCGATGCCACCTCCTCGCTGCGAGACAACAAAATCGTTCAGGCGGCCCGTGACGACGCTGCCAGCTTCGTGGCCAGCGAAGGCGCAATCCGCGGCGTCAAGCTGGAAAGCGCGCTGGATTACATCCGTCAGCAAGCCCCACAGTTGAAAGCCACCGACGCGCAATTGGCCCAAGCCATATTGGTGATCTGAGCTACATGAAACATCGGGACGCCAAAGGTGTTCCGATGTTTCAGCGCTGGCTCTGGCCCGCCGGTTTGCGCTAGCCTTCAGGTTCGTCATCAACCGTCGAGTCCCATGCGTTTCCATTCGAATCTGTTCGTCACCGCTGTCTTCACCACTGTCTGCTGGTCCGTTCCGGCCCATGCCCTGGATGTCTCCACCCAACAATTGGTCGCCAGCGGCTACGCCACGAGCATGGTGACCTCAGCGCCCTTCGACCATAAAATAGTCGCCGCCGCCCGCGACGACGCCGCGGCATTCATAGCCAGCGACGGGCAATTGCGAGGTGCACGACTGGAATCGGCCCTGGGTTACCTGCGCCAGAACCAGCCAAAACTTCATGCCAGCGACCTTGAACTGGCACAGGCAATTCTCGTCCAATAGTCATCCTTATCTTTCGGAGTCGTTCCATGCGTAGCCCGCTGATTGCTGCCGCCCTTGGCCTGTTGGTATTGGCCGATATGGCCCAGGCGCATACCCTGGTAGCCACCAGTAACATCATCGTCCGCGCCTCCCAGCGCTCGATCGATTTCACCTCCGATACCACCACTTCCATCCGTGACTCGAAAATCGTGCGCGAAGCCCATGACGATGCCGCCAGCTTCGTTGCCAGCAACGGTGAGATCCGTGGCGCACACCTCGAGGCCGCTTTCGATACCCTGCGTGCCCGCGTGCCGGAAGCCCGCGACGCCAGTGACCAGGTTCTCGCCGAAGCCATCCTCGCATTGTGAGGCGGCTCGCCGCCTGGTTGACGACCGGGGTGCTGCTGCTCATGGGCAGCACCGCCCAGGCCGGCCTGCAACTGCACCTCAATACTGAAGGCTTGAGCCCGGCAGAGCAGCAGGCCAGCCAGGCGCTGCTCGATGAAGCCATGCAGGCCTTGCCGCCGCGCTTCATTGAACAGTTGGATCGACGCATCGATGTCGGCTGGACCGACCAGATGCCAGCCAATGCCTATGGCCAGGCCGCGCTGGTGTCGCAGCTCGACCTCAACAGCAATTTGCTCGAAAGCCTCACTGACGGCAGCGCTGCCACGCAGAAGACCCACCGTCCCCACGGCACCGTTAGGCGGGAATTGCTCGCCACCGTCCTGCATGAGCTGACTCATATCTACGACCGCGCGCGCTTGTGGCCCGATGCCGAACGCACGCAGATCCAGCGCTGTACCCGTCGCACCGCAAGTTCCGGGCTGATCGGCCTGCCTGACAATTGCCGAGGCCAGAACGACCGTCGCTTTACCCTCAGCGATGATCCGCGCCTGCTGGATCTCGCCGGCTGGCCGCAATATGTCGGTCGTCGCGGCGAACGCGAACAGCACAACCGCCAGGTCGCCCGCAGCCCGGATCTCTACGAGACCAGCAGCCCCAAGGAATTTGTCGCGGTCAACATGGAGTACTTCCTCCTGGACCCAAGCTACGCCTGCCGCCGGCCCGCCCTGTATCGCTATTACCAGCAGCATTTCGGCTGGGCTCCTGCCGCCAGGGATACCTGCGCCAAATCGTTCGCGTTTCTCAACGCCGGCAATGATTTCGCCAGGACGCCGCTGGGCAAGGTCGATCCGGAACGCGTCTACGCCGTCGACTACCTGCTGGCCGAAGCCAACCAGAACTGGGTCAGCCGTTGGGGGCACAGCATGCTCCGGCTGGTGATCTGCGCACCGGATCGCCCCCGTGGGCCGGATTGCCGGTTGGATCTGGACCAGCATCTGGTGCTGTCGTACCGGGCGTTCGTGGGCGACGTACAACTGTCGAGCTGGGATGGACTGGTGGGCAAGTACCCTTCGCGCCTGTTTGTGCTGCCGCTGGCCCAGGTGATCGATGAATACACCAAGACTGAACTGCGCAGCCTGGCATCGGTGCCCTTGAACCTGTCGCGTACCGAAATCGAGGAAGTAGTCGAGCATGCCGCCGAAATGCACTGGAGCTACGACGGCAACTATTACTTCCTGTCCAACAACTGCGCCGTGGAAAGCCTGAAACTGCTGCGCAGCGGAAGCGACAACGAGCAACTCAAGGGGCTGGACAGCATCATGCCCAACGGCTTGCTCGAAGTGCTCAAGGGTCGCGGGCTTGCCGACACCAGCGTGCTCGACGACCCCAAGGAAGCGTTGCGGCTGGGCTACCGCTTCGACTCATTCCGCGAACGCTACCAGGCCATGTTCGAAGTGCTGAAAAAGCACTTGCCCATCAAGCAACAGACGGTGGAGGACTGGCTGGCCCTGGACGCCGCAGAGCGTCGCGTGTGGTTCGAAAAGGCCGACCTGCGTACCAGCGCAGCGTTGCTGCTATTGGAACAGGCCAGCTATCGTCGTCAGTTGCTGCTGGCCCAGGATGAAGTCAAGCAGCGTTACCTGGGTGCCCGCGAACTTCAGAACGGCGGTATGGAAAGGGCCAACGCTACGCTGCAACAGATCCTCGCCAATAGCGGCTTCCTCAGTCGTCCTGCAGAACTGCTGGGCAGCAGCGGCTATGGCTTGCCACAACCCAGCGAATGGCAGCGGCTGGAATCGGAAAGCAGCTTGCGTCAAAAGCAGCTTCAGACACTGACCGGGGATCTGGACAAGGAAGTCAGGGCCTTGCTCGAGCCAGGTCGGGCCGCAGAAATCAACGCGAACGAAGCCAACGTCAAGGCCATCGGCGAGCATCTGCGCAAACTGCACAAGGCCGGCGGCGGGCTGGAGTTGCCCTGATTATGTGACGCTCTGAAAGGCGTCGAATCTCAGGCTAAGCCAGTCATCTGTCCGTGCTTATGAAAAAAGGGTTCAGAACCAGGTCCTGAACCCTTTTTTCATGACCAAAAACCGCTCCAATCAGCTGAGGCGTGCTTTCTGCACTCCGTCGGCCAGGGCGGCACACAAACTCAATACGCCATCAATCGCCTGCTCCGGGGTGTCGGCGCTGGCGATATGGTCGATCAGTGCGGAGCCCACCACGACACCATCAGCCAACCGCGCAATAGCGGCGGCTTGCTCAGGCGTACGAATGCCGAAGCCGATGCTGATTGGCAAGTCGGTGTGCCGCCGCAGACGTGTGACGGCCTCTTCCACATGCTCCAGCGTCGCGGCACCAGCGCCGGTCACGCCCGCCACCGATACGTAGTACACGAAGCCCGAACTACCGTTGAGCACCGTAGGCAAGCGCACATCGTCAGTAGTCGGCGTGGTCAGGCGGATGAAATCCAGCCCAGCCGCCTGGGCCGGCTCGCACAGCTCGCTGTTGTGCTCGGGCGGCATGTCCACAACGATCAGGCCGTCGACCCCACTGTCCAGTGCCTCGCCGATGAAACGCTGCACGCCATAACGATGGATCGGGTTGAAATAACCCATCAGCACCAGAGGGGTCTGGGTGTTGTCCTTGCGGAACTCGCGAACCATCTGCAAGGTTTTGGCCAGATCCTGCCGAGCCCCCAGCGCACGGATGTTCGCCAACTGAATAGCCGGGCCGTCGGCCATTGGATCGGTGAAGGGCATGCCCAGCTCGATCACATCAGCGCCGGCCGCAGGCAGGCCCTTGAGAATTGCCAGCGAGGTGTCGTAGTCCGGGTCGCCGGCGGTGACGAAGGTCACCAGGGCGGCACGGTTCTGTTCCTTGAGTTCGGCAAAACGGGTTTGCAGGCGGCTCATCAGTGTTTCTCCTGCTGGGACTGTTCCATGTGGTGCATTACGGTTTGCATGTCTTTGTCGCCACGACCGGAAAGGTTGACCACCATCAGGTGGTCTTTCGGCAGGTTCGGCGCGCGTTTGAACACTTCCGCCAGGGCATGGGAGCTTTCCAGGGCCGGAATGATCCCCTCCAGGCGGCAGCACTTATGGAACGCATCAAGGGCTTCGGCATCGGTGATCGAGGTGTACTGGACACGGCCGATGTCGTGCAACCAGGCGTGTTCAGGGCCGATGCCCGGGTAGTCGAGGCCGGCGGAGATCGAATGGGCGTCGATGATCTGGCCGTCTTCGTCCTGCAGCAGGAACGTGCGGTTGCCGTGCAACACGCCGGGGACACCGCCGTTCAGGCTCGCCGCGTGCTTGCCGGTCTCGATGCCGTAGCCCGCCGCTTCGACGCCGATGATTTCGACGCTCTTATCGTCCAGGAATGGATGGAACAGGCCCATGGCGTTGGAGCCGCCGCCGATGCAAGCCACCAGGCTATCCGGCAGACGGCCTTCCTGGGCTTGCAGCTGATCGCGGGTTTCCTTGCCGATCACTGCCTGGAAGTCGCGAACCATGGCCGGGTACGGGTGCGGGCCGGCCACGGTGCCGATCAGGTAAAACGTGCTATCGACGTTGGTGACCCAATCGCGCAGGGCCTCGTTCATCGCATCCTTCAGCGTGCCGGTGCCGGCGACCACCGGGATCACCTCGGCGCCGAGCAGCTTCATGCGAAACACGTTGGCCTGCTGGCGTTCGATGTCGGTGGTGCCCATGTAGATCACGCAATCCAGACCGAAACGCGCGGCCACGGTAGCGGTCGCCACGCCGTGCATGCCAGCGCCTGTCTCGGCGATGATGCGTTTCTTGCCCATGCGCCGCGCCAGCAGGATCTGGCCGATGCAGTTGTTGATCTTGTGGGCGCCGGTGTGATTCAGCTCTTCGCGCTTGAGATAGATTTTTGCGCCACCGCAGTATTCGGTCAGGCGTTCGGCAAAATAGAGGGGACTTGGACGACCGACATAGTCACGCTGGAAGTAGGCCAGTTCCTCGAGGAACGCAGGATCCTGCTTTGCCACTTCATATTCGCGGGCCAGATCCAGGATCAGCGGCATCAGGGTTTCGGCCACATAACGGCCACCGAAGGCACCGAACAGGCCGTTGGCGTCGGGGCCGCTGCGAAGGTTGAAAGGGGTCGTAGGCTGGGTCATCGGGGCGCTCCAGGCAATGCGTAGAAGAACAATGAGCCCACTCTACCCCTGACATGCCACGCTGAAAACCGATAAGATCGCCGCAACCTGTCAGGAAATCTCACATATAAAATGAGTCATGACCTTCCTCCACTCAATGCCCTCAGGGCGTTCGAAGCCACCGCCCGCTTGAACAGCGTAAGCCAGGCGGCCGAGCAGCTTCACGTTACCCATGGGGCCGTCAGTCGACAACTGAAGGTGCTGGAGGAGCATCTGGGCGTCAGCCTTTTCGTCAAGGAAGGGCGCGGCCTTAAACTCACAGATGCCGGCGTTCGCCTACGCGACGCCAGCGCCGAAGCCTTCGAGCGGCTACGTACCGTTTGCGCCGAACTGACGCGAAGCACGGCGGATGCGCCTTTCGTATTGGGATGTTCGGGCAGCCTGCTGGCGCGCTGGTTCATTCCGCGGCTGGGCCGGCTCAATGCCGACCTGCCGGACTTGCGCCTGCATCTGTCCGCTGGCGAGGGCGACCTGGACCCCAGGCGGCCGGGACTGGATGCCTTGCTGGTGTTCGCCGAGCCACCCTGGCCAGTGGACATGCAGGTCTATGAACTGGTCAGCGAGCGGATCGGCCCGGTGATGAGCCCCCGTTATGCCGGCTTCGCTCGTTTACAGGCCGCACCGCCAAGGGCCCTGTCGGACGAGCCGTTACTGCATACCACCTCACGCCCCCAAGCCTGGCCGACCTGGGCACGACAAAACGGCCTCGACCCACAAACCCTGAGGTTGGGCCAAGGTTTCGAGCATCTCTATTATCTTCTGGAAGCTGCTGTCGCAGGGCTGGGCGTGGCAATCGCTCCCGAGCCGCTGGTCGCCGAAGATGTGCGCGCCGGACGCCTGGTCGCGCCATGGGGCTTCGATGAAACCCCGGCGCGACTGGCGTTATGGCTACCCAAGCGGGCGGCGGATGGCCGGGCGCGGCAATTGGCCCAGTGGCTCAGGCACGAGTTGAATCAACCGGCTCAGTGACCGCGTTTGCACAGCAGATAGGCGGCGAGCAAACCAATCGCCCCCACCGCGACACCTGCCGTGGTCCATGGGTGCTCCTGGGCGTAGTCACGGGTAGCGAGCCCGGTTTCACGGGTTTTAACCTTGACTTCCTCGTAGGCGTCGCTGAGCAGATGACGAGAATGTTTCAGCGCATTTTCGGCATTGGCCTTCAACGACTTGAGGGTCTTACGCGACTCGTCCGAAGCGTCGTCCTTCAGGGTCTCCAACGACTTGAGCAGACTCTCGATCTCCGCTTCCATGCTTTGCAACGAGGCTTTACGTAATGAAGTGCTGGCCATGGTGGCTCTCTCCTGCAGTGGTTGAGTGCGTGTGAAGTTGGGACTGCGAGGGTTTGTGAAAGTGCAGTAAATCTGAACTTCGAAGCGTAAACGGCACCACACGTAAGGCGAAAAATCGCTGCTAGGCTGTTAAAGACAACCAAGGAGAACGTCATGAGTGATCATCACACCTATAAGAAAGTCGAGCTGGTCGGCTCGTCTGCTACCAGCATCGAAGATGCCATCAACAATGCCCTGGCCGAAGCCAGCAAGAGCCTCAAGCACCTGGAATGGTTCGAAGTCACGGAAACCCGTGGTCATATCGAAAACGGCCGGGCCGCGCATTTTCAGGTGACACTCAAAGTCGGGTTCCGGATTGCAAATAGCTGATGAAGCTGTGAACTTGCACGCTGGCGGAGTGCCATAGGGAATGGCGATGCGCTATCCGACAAGCGCATCCGCTTTCTCGATACCAGCCCAGTCTGATCCGACCAAGGAGTGCGAGCGATGAAAAAGTTGATGGTGGCCCTGGGGTTACTGAGCCTTGCAGGTTCTGCGTTTGCGGCCGGTAAACCCTGCGAAGAGCTCAAGGGCGAAATCGCGGCGAAGCTTGATGGTAAAGGCGTGTCAGGTTATTCGCTGGAGATCGTTGATAAAGGCACAGCGTCCGATGGGGAAGTCGTCGGCAGCTGCGAAGGTGGTACAAAGGAAATCGTCTATAAACGTTGATTTCGCGTGTATGCAAAGCCGACGCATTGCGTCGGCTTTTTCATGGGCGCGATTCAGCCTTTCATGACCTGGGCCAGCACTTCATAGGAACGCAGGCGGTCGGCATGTTCATACAGGTCGCTGGTGAAGATCAGTTCGTCTGCCTGGGTCTGCTCGATCAGCACCTCCAGTCTGGCGCGGATCTTCTGCGGTCCACCCACCATGGCCAGGCCCAGGAAGTCGCCCACCGCTTCCTTCTCGTGGGGCAGCCACAGACCATTCATGGTTTCCACCGGAGGGCGCTGCACCAGGCTCTGGCCACGGATCAACGCCAGGATGCGCTGGTACACCGAGGTCGCCAGGTAATCGGCCTGTTCGTCAGTGTCCGCCGCCACTAACGGTACGCCAAGCATCACGTACGGCTTGTCGAGCGTCGCCGACGGCTTGAAATGGTTACGGTAGATGCGAATCGCCTCGTGCATGAAGCGCGGTGCGAAATGGGATGCGAAGGCGTAGGGCAAACCGCGTTCACCGGCCAGCTGCGCACTGAACAGGCTCGAACCCAACAGCCATACCGGCACGTTGGTGCCGGTACCGGGCATGGCGATGATCCGCTGATCGGGAGTGCGTGGGCCGAGGTAGCGCATCAGTTCGGCGACGTCATCCGGAAAATCATCCGCACTGCCGGAGCGTTCGCGGCGCAAGGCCCGGGCGGTCATCTGGTCGGAGCCTGGCGCGCGCCCCAGGCCCAGGTCGATCCGGCCAGGAAAAAGGCTCTCCAGCGTGCCGAACTGTTCGGCGATGACCAACGGCGCATGGTTGGGCAACATCACTCCGCCGGAGCCGACGCGAATGGTCGAGGTACCCCCTGCCAGATAACTCAGCAGCACCGCTGTCGCTGAACTGGCGATGCCATCCATGTTGTGATGCTCGGCCACCCAGAAGCGCGTATAGCCGAACTTTTCCACGTGCTGCGCCAAATCCAGGGAGTTGCGCAAGGACTGGCCGGCGTTGCCGTCCGCACGGACAGGGACCAGGTCGAGGGTTGAGAATTTCACGTCGGACAGCTGTTTCATGGGCCAGGATCTCCAACGGCGCTGGGGCTTTTCCACGGGCAAAAGCCTGCCGTTTACTAAAGGTGTGTTCCATGCAATGTGGGCATATACCCGAGTTTCAATAGCTGGATCGAATTTTCCTACTAAATCGGTCAGCTAATCGACAGGATGAACTTTATCGACCGGTCTATCCTCACAACCCTGACAACGGAAAACACCCTGGCGCGAATTCCTCGCGCCGGTTCTTGAGGAGGCAAACATGGCTATCGTTAAGAAAGCATCGGCACACTGGGAAGGTGACCTGAAAACCGGCATCGGCTCCATCTCGACGGAAACCGGCGTGTTGCGCGAAGCCCCTTATGGCTTCAAGGCGCGCTTCGAAGGCGGCAAGGGCACCAACCCTGAAGAATTGATCGGCGCGGCCCATGCGGGCTGCTTCTCCATGGCGTTTTCGATGATCCTGGGGGATGCCGGGCTCAAGGCCGACAGTATCGACACCAATGCCGAAGTGACCCTGGACCAGGTCGATGGCGGCTTTGCGATCACGGCGGTCAAGCTGATTCTCAAGGCGAAGATCCCCGGCGCGAGCCAGCAGCAGTTCGAAGAACTGAGCAACAAGGCCAAGGAAGGATGCCCGGTCTCCAAGGTGCTTAACGCCAAGATCACCCTGGACGCGACGCTGGTGGGCTGACGCGTGGAAACGGTCGCAGCCTTCAGGCGATAAAGGCTGCGACCTTGCAGGGTATCTGTCAGCCCCGCTCAAATTGTGGTCGAATGCACGCCAGCAGTTTCAGCGCCCAGGCAGTGCGCGCTGCAATGAGGAATTCGAGCATGAAACGACTTGCCCTGATGGTCATCGGTTGCGCATTGGCCTCATCGGCGCTCGCCGCACCCAGGTCCTGCGAAGAACTGAAGGCGGAAATCGAAGCGAAGATCCAGGCCAACAACGTGTCGTCCTACACCCTGGAAATCGTCGCCAACGAGGAAGTCCACGACGAGAACATGGTGGTGGGCAGTTGCGAAAATGGCACCAAGAAAATCATCTACCAGAAGAACGACCGTTAGAACACTTCAGGGGATACAACGGGCCTGGCGATCCTCGGCCACGATTTCCCGCCTGGCGTTATAGAGCCGGGCGCTTGGGGTGTAGGCCAGGTTACGCGCTTCCAGGCGATAGCGCTGGCCCGCCTCGAAATGATCGTACCGCACGGTCAGGTAGCACAGCCGTTCTTGCGGCTCGCTCAGCATTCCCAGGCCACCGCCGCTGAACACTTCAAAATCGAAGCGCGCTTCCAGTTCGTGACTGCCCGGCGAAACCTGGAAGAAGCGTCCGTCCTGCAGTCGCTGACCATCCAGCTTCTCGGCCATCAGCACCTTGCCACCTGGCATGGGCGTCGAAAAATCGATCCAGGCCATGTTCGGATCAACCGCAGGCAACGGGCTCGTGGCGCAACCGCCCAGAGCAGCGAGGGCGAATAACAGCATATGAATGCGCATGATCCAGGCTCTGTTCGAAAAGTCTTGAGACGAAGGTCAAGCAAGGCCGAAACAGCCGAGCAAGCGCAGTGTAGTGGAGTCCATGAGCATTGCGAGGTAGTTTTCAACGCAGCATGAACGAGTGTCAGGGCTTTGCGTACAGAGCCGGGACCTGGGCAGTCAGGCCCTGGGCACAGCGCCGATCAGCTTTGTTGGCAGCCCGCCGGCGTACCTTGGCCTACCACTTTGCGCTGTTGGTCATAAAGCTTGGCCCAGGGCCGAAATCCAATGTTGCCGGCCTGCAATTGATAGCGCTGGCCTGCGTTGAAATCCTCGAACTTCACATTCAGACGGCAATCGCGCCACAACGGCTCGGCATCCGGGCCGATGTTGCCGGGCTCGACGGCGAACTGATAACGCACCGTCAGCTCATGGCTGCCGGGCTGCACTTCGAAATAGCGTCGGTCGACGGATGTCATGTCATCGACCTCCAGAGCCTGCAGTGCGGTGTTCTGCTGGTTTCCCAGGTCGATCCAGGCTTGGGACGGATCAGGGTCAGGCAGACCGGCACAGCCGGTCAGCAACAACAGGCCACTTGTCAGCATCAAGACGCGCATAGCGAAGCTCCGGGCAGGCGGGATAGTCTTGTTGGTCAGACTTTTCCCAAGGTGATTCCAATTGATCAGGCCGCGTTCAAGCCATCGGTTACTCGACCGCGTTTTCCGGATTTTGTTTCCAGGCCTCCTGCTTTTGTTACTCAACGGTTGCTCCAGCGCCGGTTACTACAGCCAGCTCGTCGGTGGACAGCTGCGGCTGCTGCAGGCCCGCGAGCCTATCGACCAGGTCATCGCCGACCCGGCGCGCGATCCCCAACTACGGGCGCATCTGGTCCAGGCCCGGGCAGCCCGGGAGTTCGCCAGTTCGCACCTGCACCTGCCCGAGAACCAAAGCTATCGCCTGTATGCAGACATTGGCCGGCCATTCGTAGTCTGGAATGTCTTCGCCACGCCTGAATTTTCCCTGGCACCGCAAATCCACTGCTTCCCCATCGCCGGTTGCGTGGCGTATCGCGGTTACTACAGCCAGGGCGCCGCCCGTGGCGAGGCCGCGCTGCAGCGCCTGAAGGGCATGGACGTGGCGATTGGCGGTGTAGAGGCCTATTCGACGCTGGGCTGGTTCGACGACCCGATCCTCAGTTCGATGATGCACTGGGGCGATGAGCGCCTGGCAACGCTGATCTTTCACGAATTGGCACACCAGCGCTTCTACATAAAGGACGACACGGAATTCAACGAGTCCTTCGCCACCTTCGTCGAACAGGAAGGCACTCGCCAATGGCGGGCGAGCCGCGGGCTGGCGCCGGACACCGGTAAACGAATGCGTCAGCGCGATCAATTCATCCAACTGGTCCTCGACACACGTCAGCGGCTCGAACAGCTCTACACCCAACCTCTACCGGCCGAGCAGATGCGCCAGCGCAAGGCCCAGGAGTTCCAGCGCCTGCGCACCCACTATGAACACCTGCGCGACAGCCAATGGGCGGGTGACAAATACTTCGACGCGTGGGTCTATGCGCCGCTGAACAACGCGCGACTGTTGCCGTTCGGATTGTATAGCCGATGGGTGCCGGCTTTTGCGGCATTATTCAAGCAGGTAGACGGCGATTGGCTAGCGTTTTATACCGAGGTCGAAAAGCTGGGCAGGCTTGGGGCTCAAGAACGCAAAGCGGCACTGGAGGCGCTGATGGAGCAGGCCACTTCGCGAGCGAGCTGACTTCGCATTCGGTTGTTGGCAGTCAAGCTTTGGGCTTATAGCCAAGCCTTTGTAGACCAGATGACTGGCGAGAACAGACCCGCCAAATGCGGTCATTGCCGAACCAGCATCCCGGCTCATTGAACATAAATGCAGACGGGCACAGTGCAAGCGCCATGCTCGCCCGTTACGGTGATGTATTTGATAAGGCTGTTTTCCGGAATCCTTATGCTGATAGGAGCCTGGGGATAACTCACGCTGTCATAGCCGCGCGTGGGTTCAATGGACACCGGTGAACGGCCTTTCTGGCTGACTTCAATGGGTACTTTGCTTCTGTTCCAGACCTGCGCCGTCACCGGCTTCGTGACATCCGGAGGCTGGACAGTAGCCGCAGGCGTTTCGCCTTCGGGTAGACCGGCGGGTGCAACCGTTGTATCAGCATGGGTAGGTTGCAGGTATGACGCAAAGAGCAGGACCACCCAGCAGTGTCTTTTGACGTCCATTTCCGGTTCCCTTGGTCAGGTTGGAAAGTGCACAAAGCCAACGCGCATCATGGCCTCGATTAAACAATCCGTTTGACCGGCCGTCACCTGTAAGAACTAACAGGGCCTCTAGCGGAAAACGCGATCTTTCCAGGGTCTGGAAACCCTGAAGCTCCAAATGGAAAACCTGCACGTAGCTGGCGTGCAGGTGCACATTGCAAAGACCTGAGCTTGGCAACACCCAGGTCGTAGCCGGTCCTATGCCGTTTTCACGTTCATGGTGATCTTCGCGGTAAACACCTTCACATTCCCTTCATCAAAGATATCCACAGGAACGATCTTGTCTCCGGCTGTCTCCCAATCGATGCCATTGCCATCCGCAACGGCGCGAACATCTGATTTAGCTTTCGCCAGGTATTGCACCGTCATGCCCTTGGGAATCCATCTGGCGCCCGAAGGGATGGAGGCGTCGGTCATCATCCCGCCCGCCAATTCGGCGGCGTTGCACAGCGCGATGGCGTGTACCGAGCCCAGGTGGTTGGTGATTTCCTTGCGAAAGGGAACATTCACCACCGCATGCCCCTGGCTCAGCTCGGAAATTTCGGGCGCGATAGTGCTGAAGTAGGGCGCCATCTGACACGCCAGCTGACTGAACGCAGCGGGACCAACGCTGTTAAACATGCTTAGAGCCTGGCTCATAGGATTTCCTCTTGTTAGTTACAGAATAATATTCTGTAACGGAACAATATTCCGCATTTTCCAGGCCTGTCAAGCATCACTTTCCTCGCCAATCGATGTACCTTTACGCCTCTGGCAACCCGGCATTTTCTTTATGCATTCAAACGATCTGATCGAACGCGCCTTCCCCGGCAGGCGAGGCGAGCTCAAGCGCAGCATTCTGCGCCAGGCACTGGCCTGCTTTAACGAGACAGGTATCGAAGCGACAAATATCGAAACGATCCGCGCGAAATGCGAAACGAGCGTGGGGGCGATCTATCACCATTTCGGTAATAAAGAGGGCATTGTCGCCACTCTGTTTTTCACAGCCCTGGAGGATCAAGGCGCCCTGCGCGACAGCTATCTGCAAAAGGCCCAAACCGCTCAAGAGGGCGTCGTTGCCCTGGTTCACAGCTATGTCGAGTGGGTAGATGAGCATCCAGACATGGCGCGCTTCGTGTTCCAGAGCCGTTTTGCCGTTTCAAGCGGCCCGTTCCAGCAGCAATTGCTTTCGCGTAACAAACAGCGCAATAAGCAGCTACTGGAATGGATAAATGTGGAAGGTCGTAAAGAGTATTTCCGCCATATTCCCGCCGAGCTCTTGCCGTCGCTCATCATCGGTGCTGCAGAAAACTATTCGCGGGCCTGGCTTTCCGGAAGGGTCAGCAAAAGCCCTCGTGAATACAAGGATCTTCTGGCAGAAGCAGCCTGCAGAGCCATCATCTGATCTGCAGGCTTGCCTGCGCCTGCTCGGCAATCTGGTCTCTATCCGTTGTTGCCTGGCCGTGTCACGCGGTGACGGACGGGCACCTGAGGAGTATACCTGTCACCCGCGCATGAATGCCTGGTGCAACGCTTCCAAGGTCTGGAAGTGGAACGCCGGGTTTTGCGCGCTCAACTCTTCATGGCTTCCAAACCCATACCCCACCGCTGCCGCATCCAGCCCATTGCTGCGGGCACCAATCAAATCGTGCTTGCGGTCACCGATCATCAGGGTATTGGCCGGATCCAGGCCTTCCTCAGCCATCAAGTGAGCAATCAACTCGACTTTATTGGTACGGGTGCCGTCCAGCTCACTGCCGTAGATCACCTTGAAATGCCGGGCAAAGTCGAAGTGCCGGGCGATTTCCCGGGCGAAGACCCAGGGTTTGGAGGTGGCGATGTACAGCTGCCGGCCCTGCTCGCCCAGGGTTTGCAGTAAGGGCATCACGCCGTCGAAGACCCGGTTTTCGTACAGCCCGGTGACCTTGAAGCGCTCGCGGTAGAAGTTGACCGCTTCCCAGGCCCTGGCTTCGTCGAAGTCATAGAACTGCATGAATGCCTGCAGCAGCGGTGGACCGATGAAATGTTCCAGGCGAGAGAGGTCGGGCTCGTCGATGCCCAGTTTGCCCAGGGCGAACTGGATCGAACGGGTAATGCCCTCGCGCGGGTCGGTGAGGGTGCCGTCGAGGTCGAAGAGTACGGTCTGGTAATGCATGGCAATTCCTGGGGCAGCGTCACGATGTTTGCGAGAGCAGGCGCCCTTGCCACAATGGAAGGTTCGAACGACTCAGGCCTGGTCGTAGCCTTCGGCCAGGTGCAGATCCTTGAGTTTTACGTAGTTGGCTGCGCTGTAGGTGAAAAAGGCGCGTTCCTTGTCTGTGAGTGGCCGGGCCTGCTTGACCGGGCTGCCCACGTACAGAAAGCCGCTTTCCAGGCGTTTGCCCGGCGGTACGAGGCTGCCGGCGCCGATAATCACGTCGTCTTCGACAACCGCACCGTCCATGACGATGCTGCCCATGCCGATCAGCACCCGGCTGCCCACCGAACAGCCATGGAGCATGACTTTGTGGGCGATGGTTACATCATCGCCCACCAGCAAGGGGAAGCCATCGGGGTTGAAGGGGCCGGCATGGGTGATGTGTAGCACGCAGCCGTCCTGGACGCTGGTGCGGGCACCGATACGGATGCGGTGCATGTCGCCGCGAATGACCGTCAGCGGCCAGACGGAGCTGTCTTCGCCGATTTCGACGTCGCCGATCACCACCGCGGTGCTGTCGACAAAAGCGCCACGGGCGAGCCGCGGGGTGTGATTCTGGTACGTGCGGAGGGTCACGATAGGCTCTCTCTTCTGTATTGATAGCTGCGGTGAGGGGCGATTGTAATTAAGATGGGGCCATGTTTCTTCCAGCCAAGGTGCCCACCGTGAGCGTGAACAACCCTCTTTTGCAGCCCTACGACCTGCCGCCATTCTCGGCGATCCGTGCCGAACATGTGCAACCGGCCATCGAACGGATCCTGGCTGACAACCGTGCCGCCATCGCTGAAATTCTCAAGACCCAGGGCAGCCAGCCTACCTGGGCCGGCCTGGTACTGGCCATGGACGAGCTCAACGATCGCCTGGGCGCGGCCTGGAGCCCGGTGAGCCATTTGAATGCCGTTCGCAACAGCCCGGAACTGCGCGAGGCCTATGAGGCCTGCCTGCCGGCATTGAGTGCCTACTCCACGGAACTGGGTCAGAACCGCGAGTTGTTCCAGGCCTACGAGGCGCTGGCCAACAGCCCCGAAGCCGCCAGCTTCGACGTGGCACAGAAAACCATCCTGGAACATTCCCTGCGTGACTTCCGCCTGTCGGGCATCGACCTGCCGCCCGAACAGCAGAAGCGCTACGCCGAAGTACAAAGCAAACTGTCCGAACTGGGCAGCCGTTTCTCCAACCAACTGCTGGATGCCACCCAGGCCTGGACCAAGCACATCACCGAGGAAGCCGCCCTCGCCGGCCTGACCGACTCGGCCAAGGCGCAAATGGCCGCCGCAGCCCAGGCCAAGGAACTGGACGGCTGGCTGATCACACTGGAATTCCCCAGCTATTACGCGGTGATGACCTACGCCGAAGACCGCGCCTTGCGCGAAGAGGTCTACGCCGCGTACTGCACCCGGGCGTCCGACCAGGGCCCCAACGCCGGCCAGCACGACAACGGCCCGGTGATGGAGCAGATCCTCGACCTGCGTCAGGAACTGGCCCAACTGCTGGGCTTCGCCAATTTCGCGGAGTTGAGCCTTGCGACCAAGATGGCCGAGTCCAGCGATCAGGTCCTGGGCTTTCTGCGCGACCTGGCCAAGCGCAGCAAGCCGTTTGCCGCGCAGGACCTGGAACAGCTCAAGGCCTATGCCGCCGAGCAGGGCTGCCCCGACCTGCAAAGCTGGGACAGCGGTTTCTATGGTGAAAAACTGCGCCAGCAACGCTACAGCGTGGCCCAGGAAGCCCTGCGCGCCTACTTCCCGATCGACAAGGTACTGAGCGGCCTGTTCGCCATCGTGCAACGCCTCTATGGCATCGAGATTGCCGAACTGAAGGGCTTCGACAGCTGGCATCCGGACGTGCGCCTGTTCGAAATCAAGGAAAACGGCCAGCACGTCGGCCGCTTCTTCTTCGATCTCTATGCCCGCGCCAACAAGCGCGGCGGCGCCTGGATGGACGGCGCCCGGGACCGTCGCCGCACGATCGATGGCGTGCTGCAGAGCCCGGTCGCCAACCTGGTGTGCAATTTCACCCCGGCCGACAGCGGCAAGCCGGCGCTGCTGACCCACGATGAAGTCACCACGCTGTTCCATGAGTTCGGCCATGGCCTGCACCACCTGCTGACCCGCGTCGAACACGCCGGTGTGTCCGGCATCAACGGCGTGGCCTGGGACGCGGTGGAGCTGCCGAGCCAGTTCATGGAAAACTGGTGCTGGGAACCAGAAGGCCTGGCACTGATTTCCGGCCACTACGAAACCGGCGAGCCGCTGCCTCAGGACCTGCTGGAAAAAATGCTCGCGGCGAAGAACTTCCAGTCGGGCCTGATGATGGTCCGTCAGTTGGAGTTCTCGCTGTTCGACTTCGAACTGCACGCCACCCATGGCGATGGCCGCAACGTCCTGCAGGTGCTCGAAGGTGTGCGCGACGAGGTGTCGGTGATGCGTCCGCCGGCCTACAACCGCTTCCCCAACAGCTTCGCCCATATTTTCGCCGGCGGTTACGCGGCGGGTTACTACAGCTACAAATGGGCGGAAGTCCTGTCGGCCGACGCGTTCTCCAAGTTCGAAGAGGACGGCGTGCTCAACCCCGACACGGGCCGCGCCTTCCGTGAGGCGATTCTGGCCCGCGGCGGTTCCCGGGAACCGATGGTGCTGTTCGTCGACTTCCGTGGCCGCGAGCCATCGATTGACGCACTCTTGCGCCATAGCGGCCTGAGCGAGGACGCGGCAGCATGAGCGAGGGGCCTGTGATCACGAAGAAACGCTTTATCGCCGGGGCGGTCTGCCCGGCGTGCAGCGAGCCGGACAAGCTGATGATGTGGAACGAAGACGGTGTACCGCATCGCGAATGCGTGGCTTGCGGTTATTCCGATACGCTCAACGAACAAGGCCTGTCGGTGCCCAAGGAACTGGGTACCCGGGTCAATACATCGGCGCTCAAGGTGCCCGATGCGAAGGTCCAGGCGGTGCAGTTCTTCCCCAATCCCAAGTTGAAGAAAAAGACCGACTGAAACGTCATGTATCACCTGCGGGCCGTCCGGGTCGCAGGCGATACATATATACCGCCAACCCGCGCGCCTTCCTGCCCAGACTGTCCCTCCAGTCCAGACAGAGAGGTTTCCCATGCGCGACGATGACAATCCGCTGTTGCAGGCCCATGACCTGCCGCCCTTTGAGCAGATCCAGGCCGAACATTTCCTGCCGGCCCTCGAGCGGATCCTTGCGCAAAGTCGTGCCCAAGTGGCCGCGATCATCAAGACCCAAACGCCGTTTCCCACCTGGGATGACCTGGTGTTGGCCATGGACGAAATCCATGCGCGCCTGAAAACCTTCGACTACGTCCTCGATACCCTGGCCTCCACCCGAACGGAAGACGCCTGGACCCAGGCCTCACTGGACTGCCGGGAACGGCTACACGACTTCCAGCAATCACTGGCGAGGAATCCCGATCTGTTGCGCCTCTACCGACAGTTGGCGGACAGCCAGATCGCCAGGCACTTCGAACCCGCGCGAAAGCGAGCCCTGGAAAAGATCCTGCAGCGTTTTCACCAGCAAGGCCTGAACGGCTTGCCGGACGCTGTCCAGGCAGACTTGAACGCCTTGGAAAAGCGAATGCAGACGGCTCGGAATCTGTTTCTCGATCACTTGCACCAGGCCAACAAGGCCTGGAACACATCACTTGTCGATGAGGCTCAGTTGAGCGGCCTGCCACAGGGTTTCAGGCAGCGAATGGCGAACCAGGCACGGGAAGCCGGGCGCCCGGGTTGGTTGCTGACGCTCGATGATGAGTCGTTCGGCATCGTCACAACCTATGCCGACAGTCGCCTTCTGCGTGAACAGATCTACCTCGCCTACAGCACACGCGCATCGGATCGAGGGCCCCACGCCAGTCAGTTCGACAACGGCCCCGTCCTCTGGCAACTGCTGCAGGACCGCCGTCGCTATGCCAGCTTGCTGGGCTACACGGACTTTGCCCAGATGGCTATCGAGCCGGAACAAGCCGAGTCCACGGCGCAGGTCATGGCCTTCCTGCACGAGCAGCTCCAACGGCACCAGGACGCGTTCAGAGGAGATACCCAACAGCTCGAGGCATTCGCCGCCCGGCAAGGTTTCAGCGAGCTCCACCCATGGGATTACCCCTACCTGGCGGAAAAACTCCGCGAGCATACGACGGGCCTTTCAAGGCAGGCCCTGAGCGCCTGGTTCCCGATGCAATCTACGTTTTCACAATTGCTGCTGATCGCCAAGGACCTGTTCGGCGTGGAGTTCATCGAGCGCCGGGATGTGCCGACCTGGCATTCGGACGTTCGCCTTTTCGAAGCCAGGGAATGGGGAGAAACCATCGGCCATCTCTATTTCGACCCTTTCGAAGAGCCCGGCCGGGACGGTTATCCCAACACCACCACACTGCGCAATCGCCGCATCACCGCGGAGGGACGCCCCCGGCACCCGATCGCGGTCCTGCATGGCTGGTTGCCGCGCCCTGCCGACGACAAGCCGGTGTTGCTCAACCATATGCAGCTGCGCATCCTGTGCCATGAGTTCGGCCATTGCCTGCACCACCTGCTGACACGGGCAGAATATCGCGACATTTCGGGCATCACGGAACTCTCTCGCGATACCTGCGAGTTCGCCGGCATGTTGTTCGAGCAGTGGTGCTTCACCCGCGAGGGCCTGGTCCGCTTGTCGAGCCATCACCCGTCCGGAAAACCGCTGCCCGAGGAAGTCGCCGACCGGATACTGGCCTTCGTCGACACCCAGGCCAGCTGGGAAACCGCCGCGCTCTTGCGTAATGCGTTGTTCGATATCGAGCTGCACCGAAGCCACGGCGACGGGCGGACCGTCCAGCAAGTGTTCGACCAGATCAGTGCACAGGTGGGGCATCTGCCCACCACTGGCCAAGAACGTTGGCCCAACGCCCTGGATTACATGGTGACCGGCTACGCAGCCCGGATCTATGCCTATGTCTGGTCGAAGGAACTGGCCCTGAAAACGTTCCAGAGGTTCAAGCGCGACGGACTGTTCAACGGGACGACTGGCCGGGAGCTGCGTGAAACGGTCTTCGGCCTCGGCGATTCACGGCCGCTGTCAGAATCCGTCAGAGTATTTACCGGATCGGAGGCGATCATTGCCCCGGCAGCGTGAGATGCGGGGCCAGGGGTTGGGCCGTCGTGGTCGAGTTGACCCAGCTCTTGAGGGAGCAAAGGGCGAAGACGCTGGTACTGCAGTCACCGTTCGCCAACGCGGCGCGGAGCTTCTTGACGTCGGCGTGCATGACATAACGAATCCCGTCCTTGAAATGATGACTGTCACCAAAGCCACCTTCGGTCATTTCGTTCAAGGCATCCTCCTTGCTCCAGCCCTGCACCACCACCCGGTACATGGCAGCCACCAGCCCGGTGCGGTCGGAGCCGTGCTTGCAGTGCATCAGCACGGCCCCCTTGGCTTCGCCCGCCTGGATGGCCCGCAAGGCGCTGAGTATGTCGCTGTCATCGACATGATTGGTGCGGTAAGGCAGTTGCACACGGTCTATACCGGGCGTGGATAACCAATCGGCATCCGAGTCGGGCAGGAACGTGATGACCGTGCCGACCCCGAGCTTCGTCAATAACGGCACCGCAGAGCCATCCGGCAAGGCGCTGCGGTAGAGGGTTGGCGACATCTGATACAGGTCGTAGCGCCTCGCCACCGATTGAGCCCATTCGGCAGGCCGCGTCTCAACGGAGTCAGCCGCCTGGGCGGCGGGCTCGGCCAAGGCGATAAGCAACGCCAGGCAGAACAATGAATGGAGCTTGAACATGTAGGGCGACCGGACCTGGAGGATTCGAGGCGTCCAGTTTCGGCCCCGGCCGGTTAAAAACCTGTCGGCCAGACGTCAAAGCCATGTCAACGGATACCCGATCGGGTCTCGACTCGGCCGGGCTGCTCAATGGCACTGGTCTAAATGAATTCCAGCGAATACTGTATGCACATACAGCTTCGCGGAGTATCCCCATGTCAGCCTCTCTTCCACCCCGCGGTCGTGGCACCGCCGCCAACCCGCACAACCGCTTCGCGCCGAGTCGCTCGGTGGCCGAGGACGATGGCTGGTATCAGGAAGTACCGCCGACCCAAGGCACTGAAGTGCGCATCGAAATGGCGAAGACCATCATTACCCGCAACACCTCACCGGACATCGGTTTCGACCGCTCCATCAACCCCTACCGGGGTTGTGAGCACGGCTGCATCTACTGTTATGCACGGCCCAGCCATGCCTACTGGGACATGTCGCCCGGGCTCGACTTCGAGACAAAACTGATCGCCAAGACCAACGCCGCCGATGTGCTGGAAGAGCAATTGTCCAGGCGCGGTTATCAATGCGCGCCCATCGCCCTGGGCTCCAACACCGATCCTTACCAGCCGATCGAGCGCGAACAGCGCATCACCCGACAGATCCTCGAGGTGTTGCTGCGCTACCGTCACCCGGTGACGATCGTCACCAAGGGGTCGCTGATCCTGCGCGACCTGGACCTGCTGAGCGAGCTGGCCCGACAGCGCCTGGTCAGGGTCATGATCAGCCTGACCACCCTGGACGATGAGCTCAAGCGCATTCTCGAACCGCGCGCGGCGGCGCCCAAGGCTCGGCTGCGAGCAATCAGGGTCATGCGCGAGGCCGGTATCGCGGTGGGCGTGTTGTGTTCGCCGATGATTCCGATGATCAATGACAGCGAAATCGAAAGCCTGCTGGCCGAGGCCCATGCCGCCGGCGCGCAAAGCGCGTCCTATATCATGTTGCGCTTGCCGCTGGAGGTCGCACCGCTGTTCGAAGACTGGTTGCAGGCCCACTATCCGCAACGCGCCGCCCATGTCTTGAGCCTGGTGCGCCAGAGCCGCGGCGGCGAGCTCTACGACAGCCGGTTCGGGACGAGAATGCGCGGTGAAGGACCGTTCGCCGACCTGCTGGCCCAACGGTTCGCCAAGGCGCTCAAGCGCCTGGGCCTGGAGCGACGAGGGGGTTACGATCTCGATTGCGACGCCTTTTGTCCGCCGGGCCGACAGATGTCGTTGATTTGATTAAAGTTGACCTTGTGACATGGGCTGAGGATGATCGCACCTGCACTTTAGGTCATGCCTGTAATCCTTGTTCTAGAGCCATCGATTCAGTTTGAGTTAAGTTTCGGTCGCTACCTTGTCCATCGAGTGACTGACAGGTCGGGCAATTCGACCTGGACGTTTTTTAAACAGCCACTAGTGGCCACACAGGCCCCCGTCAAAGAGGATGAATCATGAGTGACAAGGATAAACAGCCGTTGGCTGCGTCGGCTTCAGCCCAACCCGAGGCGGAAACCGCCGATGCAGCGCTGCAGCATATTGTTGACGGCTTTTTGCATTTCCATCACGAGATCTTTCCGCAGCAGGAAGAGCTCTTCAAGAAACTCGCCACCGCCCAGAAACCCAGGGCGATGTTCATCACCTGCGCCGACTCGCGCATCGTGCCCGAGTTGATCACCCATAGTTCTCCAGGCGATCTGTTCGTGACCCGAAACGTCGGCAACGTCGTTCCACCTTACGGACAGATGAACGGCGGCGTCTCCACCGCCATCGAATACGCCGTGCTGGCCCTCGGGGTGCAGCACATCATCGTCTGTGGCCATTCCGATTGCGGCGCCATGCGCGCGGTACTCAACCCCGATACCCTGGAAAAGATGCCCACCGTCAAGGCCTGGCTGCGCCACGCCGAAGTGGCCAAGACCATGGTCCACGACAATTGCCCGTGCGGCGACGAAAAACAGACCATGCCCGTGCTCACCGAAGAGAACGTGATCGCGCAGCTGCAGCACCTGCGAACGCATCCTTCGGTGGCTTCTCGCATGGCCAGCGGCCAGTTGTTCATCCACGGCTGGGTGTACAACATCGAGACCAGCGAGATCAAAGCCTTCGATGCGGACAAGGGATGTTTCCTGCCGCTTGATGGCAGCCATCCGATTCCGGTGGCGACGCCCAAAGCGCGCTTCTAACCACTCCTAAACATCCTTGCATGGTTCAAGCCTTGCTGCTCTTCGAGCGGCCGGGCCTTGCCATGCCTGAAGAAAACTGCGGGAGAGTCGCCATGCGTGCTGCTCAATTGAAAGCTGTTCTGCCACGGGAGCTATTGGCTTCCGTGGTTGTGTTTCTGGTGGCGCTGCCGTTGTGCATGGGCATCGCCATTGCATCCGGCCTGCCGCCAGCCAAGGGGCTGATCACCGGTATCGTCGGTGGCCTGGTGGTGGGTTTCCTCGCCGGTTCCAAGCTGCAGGTCAGCGGGCCGGCTGCGGGCCTGGCGGTGTTGGTTTTCGAGCTGGTGCGCCAACACGGCGTAGGCATGCTCGGGCCGATCCTGCTGCTGGCCGGTTTTCTGCAATTGCTGGCCGGACGCTTTCGCCTGGGGTGCTGGTTCCGCGTAACGGCGCCGGCGGTGGTGTACGGGATGCTGGCGGGTATCGGCGTGCTGATCGTGCTGTCCCAGGTCCATGTGATGCTCGATGCGGCACCCAAGCCGTCGGGCCTGGATAACCTGGCCGCATTCCCTGGCGCGGTGGCCCAGGCGTTGCCGTCCTTCGGCTGGCAGGCCGGATTGCTCGGGCTCTCGACGATTGCAGTGATGTGGCTGTGGGAAAAACTGCGTCCCCACAGCCTGCGCTTCATTCCCGGTGCTTTGCTGGGTGTCGGCCTGGCGACCGCCGCCAGCCTGCTGCTGGCTTTGCAGGTCAAGCGTGTGGAAGTGCCGGCGAACATGGCCGAAGCCATTGATTGGCTGCGCCCCGCGGACCTGCTGAACCTGGCCGACCCCGCCGTACTGATCGCCGCATTCGCAGTGGCCTTCATCGCCAGCGCCGAAACCCTGCTGTCAGCAGCCGCCGTCGATCGCATGCACAGCGGTGAACGTGCCGACTTCGACCGGGAACTGTCGGCGCAAGGTATCGGCAACATGCTGTGCGGCCTGCTCGGCGCCCTGCCGATGACCGGCGTGATCGTGCGCAGCTCGGCCAACGTCCAGGCCGGCGCCACCACGCGGATGTCGACGATTTTCCACGGCCTGTGGTTGCTGCTGTTCGTGTTGTTGCTATCCAGCGTGCTGCAAAGCATTCCGGTGGCGAGCCTGGCGGGTGTGCTGGTGTACACCGGTTTCAAACTGGTGGACCTCAAGGCCTTTCGCGGCCTGGGCCGTTACGGCCGGATGCCGATGTTCGTTTACGCCGCGACGGCGTTGGCGATCATCTTCACCGACCTGCTGACCGGTGTGCTGATCGGTTTCGGCCTGACCCTGGCGAAACTGGCCTGGAAAGCCTCGCGCCTGAAAATCAGCCTGATCGACTTGCCCCAGGACGGTGAGATGGAACTGCGGTTGGTGGGTGCGGCGACCTTCCTCAAGGTGCCAGCCCTGACCCAGGTGCTGAACACCATTCCAGAAGGTGCGACGGTGCATGTGCCGCTCAACAACCTGAGCTACATCGACCACTCCTGCCTGGAACTGCTCGAAGAATGGAGCCGGGCCAATGCCAGCAAGGGTTCGAAGCTGCTGATCGAATCCCGCGGGCTCAAGCGCAGGCTGGAGGGGCGATTGCGCACGACCGTGGGGGTTGGCGCGGCTTCTGCCTGACACCCAGAAAATCCTGTGGGAGCGAGCTTGCTCGCGATAGCGACGTGTCAGCCAGCTGCGAGGTGGCTGGTCCAATGCCATCGCGAGCAGGCTCGTTCCCACAAAGATTTAAGTTGCCCTGATGGATCAAGCCGCCGGCTGGTCCAACTCCAGCCCCACGCCCAGGCGCCGGGACATGCACGGCCAGCGCTTCCAGGCCGCGCCGGTTTCCGGGCTGCTGAGCTTCTCGCGGTAGCTCTCTACCGACTCCAGTGCAAACGTCTCGTCGTTGAGCATCTCATCGAACGTGTGATGCACCACTTCATCGAGTTGGTTGGCGAATTGCTCACCGATCAGCTGGTGAGCAATCAGATTGGCGACCGTCATGTCCAAGGGGATCAGTGGCTGGCCGAAATGCTTGATGTACAGGTCGTTGACCTCTTCGACAAACCGGTGCGCCAGGTAGGCTTCGTCCAGCAGGCTGTCGAGCCCGACGTGCCCGGCCATGATGGTCGGCGGCTGGAGGAAGTACTGTTCGGCGATCTTCAGTACCGGTTTGATCTGCGACTCGATACCCGCTTCCCTGGCGACATCGTTGGCGGCGTCCAGCAGGTCGGGGACTTCGTCGATATAGGCGGCGACAAAACGCGCCAGGACGTCGTTGGCGTTCGCGTCCGGCAATTGAATGGCACGGTGCAGGTTCGGCAGTTGCTCCGTCAATTGACGGGTCAACTGGCCGGTCTCGGCTTCATGTTGTTGGGCTTTTTGGATCTGCTCGCGCAATGCGGCGGTGTTCATGACAACTCCAGGAAAACAAAGGCAATGAAATAGGGAAGACATAACTTAGCTGGCGTAAAAACACTCCTAAGACCCATTTGTCATAAATACCCCTTGCTTGATGCATCAGCGCTATATCGATTTGCCATCACTCAGGTTCGCATCCTTCTCCATTCGCGGGCTCGGGCGCAAGTCCCGTCTGTTTCAAGCGATTTACGCCATCGCGTTGCGAGGTTGCAGTCGCTGTCTATACTCGGGTTGGAATGGAGTTAGCTGATGAACCCGATGTTAGGCAGCAAGGCAACGGCGCAATGAGTTCGTAGTCTGATGTAGCCGCTCCCTTGCCGAAGGCGTGACGCCTACGGGATAACAAGAACGATAAGGGGAACCCGCAATGATGCGACATCCACATGTATGGATGGGCCTCCTGTTGTGTTCGATTTTCAGCCAGGCACAAGCGGCCTGGACTGTGAATATGGCGCCTGGAGCGACACAGATCAGCAATGCAGTATTCGACCTGCACATGACCATCTTCTGGATCTGTGTAGTGATCGGCATCATCGTCTTCGGGGCCATGTTCTGGTCGATGATGATGCACCGCCGCTCGACGGGCCAGAATGCGGCCCACTTCCACGAAAACACCCGCGTCGAAATCCTCTGGACCATCGTGCCGTTCCTGATCCTGGTGGCCATGGCGGTTCCCGCCACCGCCACGCTGATCAAGATGTACGACTCCAGCGAATCGGAGATCGACATCCAGATCACCGGGTATCAGTGGAAATGGCACTACAAGTACCTGGGCCAGGACGTGGAGTTCTTCAGCAACCTGGCCACCCCCACCGAACAGATCCATAACCAGAGCGCCAAGGGCGAACACTACCTGCTGGAGGTCGACAAGCCGCTGGTGCTGCCGGTCGATGCCAAGGTGCGCTTTTTGGTGACCTCCGCCGACGTGATCCACTCCTGGTGGGTGCCGGCCTTCGCGGTCAAGCGCGATGCGATCCCCGGCTTCGTCAACGAAGCCTGGACCCGCGTCGACAAGCCCGGCCTGTACCGTGGCCAATGCGCCGAGCTGTGCGGCAAGGACCACGGCTTCATGCCCATCGTGGTGGAGGTCAAGAGCAAGCCCGACTATGAAAAATGGCTGGGCGAACGCAAGGCCGAAGCCGCGCAGCTCAAGGAGCTGACCAGCAAGGAATGGACCCTCGAAGAACTCAAGGAACGTGGCGACAAGGTCTACCACACCACCTGCGTGGCCTGTCACCAGGCTGAAGGCCAGGGATTGCCGCCGATGTTCCCGGCGCTCAAGGGGTCGAAGATCGCCACCGGGCCGATCAAGGATCACCTGAACATTGTCTTCCACGGCAAACCCGGCACCTCCATGGCCGCGTTCGGCAAACAGTTGTCGGAAGTCGATATCGCCGCGGTCGTGACCTATGAACGCAACGCCTGGGGCAACAACAAGGGCGACATGGTGACGCCCAAAGAAGTGCTGGAACTCAAACAGGCGCAAAGCCAATGAGCCGGCCTGACGTGTGTTCCCGCAACCGGGCGGGGCTCGTTGCCCCGCGCCGTCCAGCCCATTCGTTCGAAGGAGACAGGACATGAGTGCTGTGATCGATGACCACGGTCATGCCGGCGCCGACCACGCCCACGGCCCCGCCAAGGGCCTGATGCGCTGGGTACTGACCACCAACCACAAGGATATCGGCACGCTGTACCTGTGGTTCGCATTCTCCATGTTCCTGCTGGGCGGCTCGTTCGCCATGGTGATCCGCGCCGAGCTGTTCCAGCCCGGCCTGCAGATCGTGCAGCCGGAATTCTTCAACCAGATGACCACCATGCATGGCCTGGTGATGGTCTTCGGCGCGGTGATGCCGGCCTTCGTCGGCCTCGCCAACTGGATGATCCCGCTGATGATCGGCGCGCCGGACATGGCCCTGCCGCGCATGAACAACTTCAGCTTCTGGCTGCTGCCGGCGGCGTTCCTGATGCTGGTGTCGACCCTGTTCACCCCCGGGGGCGGGCCGAACTTCGGCTGGACCTTCTATGCGCCGCTGTCCACCACCTACGCACCGGAAAGCGTGACGTTCTTCATCTTCGCCATCCACCTGATGGGGATCAGCTCGATCATGGGCGCGATCAACGTGATCGCCACCATCCTCAACCTGCGCGCCCCCGGCATGACCCTGATGAAGATGCCACTGTTCGTCTGGACCTGGCTGATCACCGCGTTCCTGCTGATCGCGGTGATGCCGGTGCTGGCCGGCTGCGTGACCATGATGCTGATGGACATCCACTTCGGCACCAGCTTCTTCAGTGCCGCCGGCGGCGGTGATCCGGTGCTGTTCCAGCATGTGTTCTGGTTCTTCGGCCACCCCGAGGTGTACATCATGATCCTGCCGGCCTTCGGTGCCGTCAGCTCGATCATTCCGGCCTTCGCCCGCAAGCCGCTGTTCGGCTACACCTCGATGGTCTACGCCACGGCGGCCATTGCGTTCCTGTCGTTCATCGTCTGGGCGCACCACATGTTCGTGGTGGGCATTCCGCTGGTGGGCGAGCTGTTCTTCATGTACGCCACCCTGCTGATCGCCGTGCCCACCGGGGTGAAGGTGTTCAACTGGGCCAGCACCATGTGGCAAGGCTCGCTGACCTTCGAGACGCCGATGCTCTTTGCCGTGGCGTTCGTGATCCTGTTTTCCATCGGTGGTTTCTCCGGGCTGATGCTGGCCATCGCACCGGCGGACTTCCAATACCAGGACACCTACTTCGTGGTCGCCCACTTCCACTACGTGCTGGTGCCCGGTGCGATCTTCGGCATCTTCGCCTCGGCCTACTACTGGCTGCCGAAATGGACCGGCCACATGTACGACGAAACCCTCGGCAAGCTGCATTTCTGGCTGTCCTTCGTGGGCATGAACCTGGCCTTCTTCCCGATGCACTTCGTGGGGCTGGCGGGCATGCCACGGCGGATTCCCGACTACAACCTGCAGTTCGCCGACTTCAACATGGTCTCGTCCATCGGCGCGTTCATGTTCGGCACCACGCAGATCTTCTTCCTGTTCATCGTGATCAAGACCATCCGTGGCGGCGAGCCGGCACCGGCCAAGCCGTGGGATGGCGCCGAAGGACTGGAATGGAGCGTACCGTCGCCGGCGCCGTATCACACCTTTACCACGCCGCCGGAAGTGAAATGAGATGACTCATGCAACCCCTGTGGGAGCGAGCTTGCTCGCGATAGCGGTCTTCCTGGCACACCGCGTCGCCTGCATCGCGAGCAAGCTCGCGCCCACAGGAATACGGATGAGGAACGAGGATCATGGCTGATTCGATTTCACTGAAAAAACTGGTCACCCGGCTGTTGCTGGTGGTGGTGGCCATGTTTGTCTTCGGATTCGCCCTGGTGCCGATCTACGACGTGATGTGCAAGGCGTTCGGCATCAACGGCAAGACCGGCGGACAGTACGAAGGCGAGCAGACCGTCGACGAGTCGCGGCAGGTGCGCGTGCAGTTCCTGTCGACCAACGCCGTGGACATGGTCTGGGACTTCTACCCCAGGGGCGATGAGCTGGTGGTCAAGCCCGGGGCGGTGAACGAAATGGTCTTCGTGGCCCACAACCCCACCGACCGGCCAATGAGTGCCCAGGCCGTGCCGAGCATTTCACCGAGCAACGCGGCGGCCTATTTCCACAAGACCGAATGCTTCTGTTTTACCCAGCAAGTGCTGCAACCCGGCGAGCGTATCGAAATGCCCATGCGCTTCATCGTCGACCGGGAAATGCCCAAGGAAGTGAAGCACCTGACGCTGTCCTACACGCTGTTCGACATCACTGCTCGTCATCCACCGGTGGCCGTAAACACTGACCGATAGCGTGCCCGATAAGGAGAACAATAAATGGCAACTCATGAGCACTATTACGTTCCGGCCCAGAGCAAGTGGCCGATCATCGCCACGGTCGGGATGTTCGTCACGGTGTATGGCCTGGCGACCTGGTTCAACGACCTGAAAGCCGCGCGCCCGGATTCCCACGGCCCGCTGATCTTTTTCGTCGGTGGCCTGTTGCTCGCCTACATGCTCTTCGGTTGGTTCGGCGCGGTCATCAAGGAAAGCCGCGCCGGCCTGTACAGCGCGCAGCTCGACCGCTCGTTCCGCTGGGGCATGAGCTGGTTCATCTTTTCCGAAGTGATGTTCTTCATCGCGTTCTTCGGCGCCCTGTTCTATGTGCGCATGGTGTCGGCGCCGGGCCTGGCCGGCGAAGGCAGCAAGGGCCTGTCGGAGATGCTCTGGCCGAACTTCGAATACGTCTGGCCGCTTTTGAACAACCCCGATCCGAAACTCTTCCCGCCGCCCAAGGACGTGATCAGCCCCTGGGGCCTGCCGCTGCTCAACACCGTGTTGCTGGTCAGCTCCAGCGTCACCGTGACCATCGCCCACCATGCCCTGAAGAAAGGCCATCGCGGCGCGTTGAAACTCTGGCTGGCGATCACCGTGCTACTGGGGTGCGCGTTCCTGGGCTTCCAGGCCGAGGAATACATCCACGCCTATAAAGAGCTGGGCCTGACCCTGGGTTCGGGGATCTACGGTGCGACGTTCTTCATGCTCACCGGCTTTCACGGCGCCCACGTCACCATCGGCACGATCATCCTGTTCGTGATGCTGATGCGCATCATGCGCGGGCACTTCGACAACGAGCACCAGTTCGGCTTCGAGGCCGCGAGCTGGTACTGGCACTTCGTCGATGTGGTGTGGATCGGCCTGTTCATCTTCGTCTACGTGCTCTGAGACCACCGTCACCAAGGCGCGTGAGAGACCAACTGGCCGCTGAAGAAACCCCAGGCGATCAAGCCGACGGTGACAGCGGCCAGGCCGACCCGCACCGCCAGGGCGATGACCAGGCGATTGGAATCGCTTTCGTCCTTGACCAGAAAAAACAGGCCACTGAACAGGCTGGCAATCGTGGCAATCAGCATCAGGACGATGGCTGCTTTGAGCATCAGGAACACTCCGGGGGGACGCGATGCACGTGAGTATAGCTATCTCGTTCGACAGCTTTGGGGCGGCGCCATGAAAGGCTTCCGGCCAGGCATCCTGCCGTCGCTGGTGGTGGCCGTGCTGGTACCGGTGATGGTGTGCCTGGGGTTCTGGCAACTGAGCCGGGGCGAACAGAAACGCGTGCTCATGGACACCTATGCCGAGCGCCGGGTGGCGCCGCCGATGGCCAGCGTCGAACTGCCGCAAACCCAGGATCCGGCCTTTCGCAGGGTCAGCCTGCACGGCCAGTTCGACGCCGCCCACAGCATCCTGCTGGACAACCGCCAGCACGACGGCAAGGTGGGCGTCGAGTTGCTGCAACCTTTTCTCGACCAGGCGAGCGGACAGTGGCTGCTGGTCAATCGTGGCTGGCTGCCCTGGCCCGACCGCCGCACCCCACCGGTCTTCAGCACCCCCGAACAACCGGTGAGCCTGCAGGCCTGGGTCTACGTCGCGCCGGGCGCCACCTTCCAGCTCCACGCCGACCCGGTGGATGCGCCGTGGCCGCGACTGGTCACCGCCATCGAACCGGACAAGCTCTGGGCCGAACTGGATCGCCACGGCTTCGCCTATGAACTACGGCAACAAAGCGGCCCCGGCGCCTACCGGACCGATTGGCCGGTGGTGGCCATGGGGCCGGAAAAACACCTCGGCTACGCCGTGCAGTGGTTCGCCATGGCGGCGGCGCTGTTCGGCCTGTTTCTTTATCTTGGATGGCATAACGCAGGGAGACACCATGGGAACCACCATGAATCCAACCAACACGTCTGAGGCCGCCACCGCGCGCAATCGGCGCAAAGGACGCGTGCAGCTACTGTTGATCGTGCTGGGGGTGATCGGTCCGATGATCCTGGCCACCGGCATGTACAAATTCCAGTTCTGGGTACCGGAAAGCCGCAGCTACCACGGCGAGCTGATCGGCACCGGCCAGACCCGCGCCGAAATCGGCGTACAGGCCGACGAACAGCGCTGGCAGATCCTCGTCACCGCGCCGCAGGAATGTTCGGTGGACTGCCGGCAGCTGGTGTACCTGGCCCGGCAGGTGCAGATCGGCCTGGGCCGCGATGCCTCCCGCGCCAGCCACGCCCTGGCGGCCGCCCAACCGCTGGATGCCGAATACGGCGCCCAGCTGCAGCGCGAATACCCGCAACTGCAACGCTACCCGCTGGACCTGCCGGCCTATCAGAAAGGCGCCCAGGGTTCCGGCGGTGCCCAGCTGTGGATCATCGATCCCCACAGCAACCTGGTGCTGCGCTATGACGCCCGGGTCAAGGGCAAGGACCTGCTCAACGACCTGCGACACCTGCTGAAACTGTCGAACATCGGATGAGGGCATCGACATGGCCAAACCAGGATTTCGCCTCGCGCTGTTTGCCACACTGCTGGCACTGATCGTCGTACTGCTGGGCGCCTACACCCGACTGACCCACGCCGGCCTCGGTTGCCCCGACTGGCCCGGTTGCTACGGCTTCATCAGCGTGCCCAAGAGCGAAGCCCAACTGGCCCATGCCGAACTGCACTTTCCCGACGCGCCGGTGGAAGCCCACAAGGGCTGGAACGAGATGGTCCATCGTTATTTCGCCGGCGCGCTGGGGTTGATGATCGCAGTGCTGGCCGCCCGCGCCTGGATGGACCGGCGTCGTCCCGGCCAGCCGTTGAAGCTGCCGCTGTTCCTGCTGGCGGTGGTGTTCGCCCAGGCGGCGTTCGGCATGTGGACCGTGACCCTGAAGCTCTGGCCCCAAGTGGTCACCGGACATCTGCTGGGTGGGTTCGCCACCTTGAGCCTGCTGTTCCTGCTCACCTTGAGATTGTCCGGCGTACTGCCGGCGCTGACCGTGCCCAAGCGCCTGCAACACTGGGCCACCGCCGGGCTGCTGCTGGTGATCGGCCAGATCGCCCTCGGCGGCTGGGTCAGCTCCAACTACGCCGCCGTGGCCTGCATCGATTTCCCCACCTGCCACGGCCAATGGCTGCCACCAGCCGACTTCGCCAACGGCTTTCACCTGACCCAGCACATCGGCCCGAACTACCTGGGCGGGCAACTCGATAGCGACGCCCGCACCGCCATCCACCTGACCCACCGCATCGGCGCGTTGCTGGTGACGCTGGTGCTGCTGGGCCTGGCCTGGCAGTTGAAGAGCGTCGGCATGACTCGGCTGGCCGGCCTGGTGCTGGCGGCCCTGGCGGCGCAGATCACCCTGGGCATCAGCAACGTGCTGTTCCACCTGCCGCTGCCGGTGGCCGTGGCCCACAACGCCGGGGGCGCCGCACTGCTGCTGACCCTGGTGCTGGTCAATTATCACGCCCGCACCAGCCTGGTCCGGGTCAAGCATCAGGTCCCGCTGCGCTGGCGGTTCAACCCGCATAAACACGGCGTCGCCCCCATCACGATAAAAGGAGAGATGCCATGGCAACCTTGACCGGTGAACGCCACAGCCAGGCGATCTGGCGCGATTACCTGGAGCTGACCAAACCCAAGGTCGTGGTGCTGATGCTGATCACCTCCCTGGTGGGCATGTTCCTCGCCACCCGCGCCGGCGTACCGTGGACGGTGCTGGTGTTCGGCAACCTGGGCATCGCCCTGTGCGCCGGCGGCGCGGCGGCGGTGAACCATGTTGTGGACCGGCGCATCGATGCGGTGATGGCCCGTACACACAAGCGACCACTGGCCGAAGGCCGGGTCTCGCCGGCCGCGGCCCTGACGTTCGCCCTCGCCCTGGCGGTGGCCGGACAGGCCTTGCTGCTGGCCTTCACCAACCCGCTCACGGCGTGGCTGACCCTGGCTTCGCTGCTGGGTTATGCGGTGGTCTATACCGGGTTCCTCAAGCGGGCGACACCGCAGAACATCGTCATCGGCGGCCTGGCCGGCGCGGCGCCACCGCTGCTGGGCTGGGTGGCGGCCACCGGGCATGTCAGTGCCGAGCCGCTGCTGCTGGCGCTGATCATCTTCGCCTGGACCCCACCGCACTTCTGGGCCCTGGCGATCCACCGTAAAGAGGAATACGCCAAGGCCGATATCCCGATGCTGCCGGTGACCCATGGCGAGCACTACACCAAGGTGCATATCCTGCTGTACACCCTGGTGCTGCTGGCGGTGAGCCTGATGCCCTTCGTGATCCAGATGAGCGGCCTGCTCTACCTGATTTGCGCCCTGGTACTCGGCGCGCGGTTCCTGCAATGGGCCGTGGTGTTGTACCGTGGCAGTCGGCCGCACGCCGCGATCAACACCTTCAAGTACTCTATCTACTACTTGTTCCTGCTGTTCATCGCCCTGCTTGTCGATCACTACCTATTGTTGAGCCTATGACCCGAACCCAGAAAACCGTCTTTATCCTCGCGGCCGTGATCGCGCTGATCCTCGGCCTCACCGTCAATAAAGTACTGTCCGGCAAAGGCGAGGGCGACCCGACGGGGTTGATCGACGCCGGCATCATCCTGCTGCCCCAGAGCCGCAACCTGCCGGACGTGAAAATGACCGACCAGGACGGCCAGCCCGTGGCGATGGACGAGCTCAAGGGCAAATGGAGCCTGCTGTTCTTTGGCTACACCTTCTGCCCGGACATCTGCCCGACCACCCTCGCCCAACTGCGCCAGATCAAAAGCGAGCTGCCGAAGGAGGCTGTGGATAAGTTGCAGATCGTACTGGTGAGCGTCGACCCGAACCGCGACACGCCCAAGCAGCTCAAGCAGTACCTGGGCTACTTCGACCCGCAGTTCAAAGGCCTGACCCCTTCATCCATCGAAGACCTGCAGAAGCTGGCCAACGCGGTGAGCATTCCCTTCATCCCGGCGGACACCAGCAAGCCCAACTACACGGTGGATCACAGCGGCAACCTCGCCGTCATCGGCCCGGACGGCAGCCAACGCGGCTTCATCCGCGCCCCGTTGAACAACCAGAAACTGGTGGCGCAGTTGCCGGAAATGCTCAAACGCAAATAGCCCCCCAGGGGCATGCCGCTCAACCAAGCCATGCCGATCCCTTGCGGTGAGGAAGTCCCTTGTGGCGAGGGGATTTATCCCCGCTGGGCTGCGCAGCAGCCCCCCAAAAAGCTGAATGCGATCTACATGGCACAACGCGATGGCTGGGTCAGGCCGAGGGCCTTGTGCCCCCGCTCCCACACCGGATGGTGGTGAACACACTATCTGCAACAGCCCCCAACCCCTGTGGGAGCGAGCTTGCTCGCGATGAAATCGACACGGTTCCAGACCAAAACAAGTCACCCGCATCGCCGACAAACCCTGCTCCTACAGACCCCTCCTACACACCTCCGCCAAGCCACGCCTCCTTGCGCCTTTGCCTACAACTACGCCAGAATCCGCCCGCTTGTGCGCCTTGTCCCTGGGTTCTATTGTCGTTCCTGCCACTGCCCATCAGTGGTCGGGTTTAGTAGCCCGGTTCACATCACGGTTGCACAAGTCTCATCGACAGGCATTAGCCTATTCTCGATGGTGGCTGTGCGCATGGCGCCTTCGGGCGCGCCGGGTTTGGTGTGATCACCGGTCTACTAACTTGCGCACAGCCGCCTCCATCCGTTTAGTAGCGAAATGGTGCGGCCCCATTAGAGGATCACACCAATGTTCAAAGTAACTCCGAACCCTCCAGAAACAGACCCCACTACACAGTCCGCAAAAGCCAAGGCCAGGAAACAAGAAGAAACCACCAAACGCGTGCTCGATCACTACTTGCAGCCCAAGCCTGATCCATCCAAAGACGAACCGAAACCGGGGCAGGTTTTCAGCGTTGTGAAGGGACTCGATAACGAATGCTTGCTCGCTAATCTCAGTGAAACGCTGGCTTCGGCTGATGCGATGGTGAGTGATCTGGCGTTTGATCTGGATGGATCGAGGCGTCATTTGGCGCTGGGGATTCAGCAGATGATTGAGCTGAGTTCGTTGTTGGCGAATCGGGTGTTGGATAATGTGGAGCCGGGGAGGTAGATAAAGGTCCACCAATGAAAAACCCAGCGCTCAGCGCTGGGTTTTGATTCTTCCATCTACTGAAACTTCTGCTAATTTAAAGACCTGCCATGCTTTTTAAGTTCAATTTTCTTCGCCTTATCGAAAGAAATTTTTAACGCACTGCATAATGCTTGTTTTTGAGGCTCGTCAGTATGGAACATGTACATATGATTGAACCCCAACGTTTGTAGCACTCCAAATGCGTATGGATTGTGATCAAGATCGCTCGCCAGTTTTTTAATTAAATCCATTGGCATCATGCCTGGGCGCAACAACAAACTTGCAGCTTCAATTAGACGATAGGCATTAGTACTATTTTCCCCAACCACTCTGGCAATATCCTCCCGCAACTTATCTGAGGACACGAAAGATCCGGCTGATGCCACAACACCGGTAGCGACCCAACCAAACACATTAAACACTTTTCGCTTTACTCGCCTTTCAGCCTCTTCAGAAGAAAGGTTCTTATTTGCAGCCTGCTCTACAAGCTTCAATTCGCTAACGAATGCCGGAATATCTACGGAAATCTCTTCCAATAGCAGTCTAAGAGCACGTAAAGGGCCATCAAAAACTTCTTTGATCATTTCCTGCTTGTGGGGCCTTTCGAGGGAACCGTAATAATTCTTTAGTATCAGGCCTAATATTTCTGCCGTCTTGTGCAATAAATTCCATTTTGAAGCGATACTGAGTGCATCGTACTCGCGGACGTCAAGCTCTTTATCGTTTTCGTTTAGGGTGTCACTGTACGCCCTGGCCGCGGATTGATTATGGTCAACGTCAGGCGGATCAAGTGTTAACTGGGAGGACTGCTCCACCAAGTCACTCAGAAATGAAGTGTCGCCATTGAGTTCTATAGGACGCTTGTCACTAAAGCACTCTCGTAAAACTTGACATATTTGACTTATGACCCACTTATTTTCCACATGATGCGTTAAAAACATCACGGCATTAGCTCGATCTCGCAGATATAACTTCTTACATGACTCTTCAACCCAAGCACTAATATTTGGGTCATCTAAATTTTTAGAAAGATATCGACCCATGAAAAAATAATAAATATATGGATAGGCGAAGGAATAGTTATCTCCTCGCTTAGCAAGGATTCTTGCCTTTGTAAGCATTGAGAGTCTATCGGAAAGATCAACCGAAACGAAACGCTCAGAGAACGTTCTATTGAAAACATCTAGTTCTATTTTTTCCAGTTCCTTCTGAGATAACTCATTGAATCTCCAAGCTAAAATCGAGAGATAATTAAAGTGTTCATCGAGCTCTTTTGGCCTTACACCAACTTCACCAAGACTTTTCGTTATTAAGTATTGATAGTAGAAGCTTAGCCCGCTATTTTGAATCTCACCGTGCCGATGTTGTTCGCTACTTTGCAAAAGAATTAACAAATAAATTGGATGCTCGGGCACGAGTTGTTTCCCGATCACAGAATTCACAATCGACTCTACTTCATCAATGCGCTTATCCATTTCTTGCTTTGTTGATACCGCCGAAAGACTGCACCACTTTTTAATTAACTGATGGCGAAGCTTTAAGCCAAACCTCATCAACTCAAAACCATCGAAATCTGAAAGCGCCGTCGTAGTATCACTTGATGCAAGATTTGTAATTTCAAACCCACTCGCTGCGGTGATGCAAATCCCAGAAAAATGGACCGAGATGTATTCAAGTAGAACAGGAATGGTCTGAGTTCCTGATTTTATCCTATCAATGTCATCAAGAAGCACGATCCTTTTTTCTTTGGATAGATTTCTGACCGACTCAGGATTAGAGTACTGGGCCGTAATTGCTTTATCAATGCGACGTTCCGCTTCTTGGCGCCCCCCAATAGTGATGTCGCTCAGCGAAAGATAGACGGGAGCATATCCTAGCGCAATAAGCTCTCTGAAGTAATTATATAGCAGCGTTGTTTTTCCGGATTTTTCATCGCCATATACCATGATTCTTTTATTGTTGGTCAGGCCACCGATAATTTTCTGGGCTGATTGCGCACGCTGCGCATGGATATCCTCATCCTTCCAATCCCTAATATCGGGCCATACAAACACATCCTCAAGCTGCAATCGTTCTTTCGCTGAGTGTGTAAAATTTCCACCGGGATCGCACAGAGTCCGCATAAAGCTCGGCGTTATATTAAGCGCACCATGGATTAGTGAATCATCGGACCACTTCCTAGTGGAGACCTCGCCAATTTGCGTGGCTCGTGTGTTCCCAACAACGTAAGAGCGACTTGAGACTTCTTTGCACTCCAAGTCAAAAAGATAAGAGCTAAACCCAGGCTCTACACCCTGTTCATGCGGCAATAATGCGGCTGACTCCATGAAAATAGAGCTTCCAGAGTTTTGATCGTCAATTACACCAATATTACCAACGTGCTCGTGCCCACTTAAAATAGCGGTACAACTTAACCGTAGGCGCTTTCTTAGTTGTTGATAAGCGGATTGTGAATACCAATTAAACGGGTGATGAATTAGCGCTAAGTGTAGGTTTGCTGGAGATGCGAGCTGACTATCAAATCGGGAGACAGGATATGCTAATTCACCTTGTTTTTCCTCCAATCGAGACATCCAAGCAGCATTCAGAGAGGATATTCTAATGCAAAAGTCACCCACTAAAATTTCTTGCTGCCAAAAGAGTTTTGAAAACTTTTCAGCTGAAGGACTCAAAGAATCATCCAAAAATTTGAAGAAATGACTTTGCGCCGAAGCGCATACTTCGACTAGAGACTCATCTTCGGCCTTCGTTGGGCTTTCTATTACCGCATCGATTAGAGTTTCTCTAACTGTATTTTTTGGTATGAGAACGCAATCATGATTACCAGGGACTATAGAGATGTATACGGGCTTTCCTGTTTCATTTTCTATGGCCGAGACAAGAGGATCGATTAAATGCTTTTTAGCTAAAGTGTATTGCTCTTCTGCCCCCGAAAAAGCTACATCACCAGTGAGCGCAATTAAGCATGCATCGGCATCGCGTGCATCAGAGAAGCAAGCGCTGGCAATAATTGGGGCTTTTTTTAATGACGCATCACTCGAGTTCTTTACATGGATATCACTAATATGTATTACTGCAAGCTTGCTCATAAAATCCCTTACTTAACCGTGCTTATACTTTTTCAGATAGTAAATCGGGCCCTTTCACACATCATCACAAGAAAGGGGTAATACCTTTGCTATATCCATTACGTACACCAGAAGAAAAAAAGCCACCGCATTCAGACTTACGTACGCAACCGTCACACTCTGGCACGTACTCGTTCTTCCAATCGCTTATGGACTTACGGTAGTAAGGAAGCACATCGTCGTTCACCAGGCACAATTGGTGGTTATAGACAGACACGTTCATTCGATAAGCAGCCAAGATACCTACAGCTTCACTCAGAACGTCTCGGTAGTCTGCGGGGTCGATCCACAAGGCTTCCAGATTGGCCCGCGTGAAGCCGATCATTTCCAATCCCATCAGCGTCACGTGGTCAACGAAGAGTAGATTTCGCGCAATGTACTCGCACAGTTGCGGCAGGCGACTGATCGACTGTTTGTGCAGGACGATTCGAATTTCAACCTTCTGGTTCAGCCGCTTGAGGTTGAGGATGCCTTGAACCGTTTCGTGAAATGCTCCAGGTGCCTGCACGATGTAGTCATGCAAGTCTGGATCATCAGAGTAAAGCGGGATCCCGATCATGATGTCGGGATGATCGACCTCTGCGTACTGGCGAGCAAATGACTCATCGGCGAACGTGCGCCCGTTTGAGAGCACATGCACGACAGTTCTGGGGAGGTAGGACTTCATCATCCGAATGAGATTGATGAATCGAGCCCCGGCCAGCGTTGGTTCTCCACCTGAGAACCCTACCTCGGTTGTTTCTCCGGGGATCAAGGGAATCAGTGCTTCGAGTTCATCGAGGATCCAGCTGTCGTCAATGATCTTGGGTGGTTGAGAGCACATGAGGCAATAGTGGTTGCACTGCTCGGTCACCAACAACGAGTTATGTCTGGAATTGGCCCTGAAGAGCACCCGAATCGCCTGACCGTCCAGCCGAATGATGTCCCCGTGCCCCAGGTAGTTATAGTCGTTGGGCAGTAAGGTAAATGAACTCTTCCCTTCCAGCTCCTGCACGCGCCATTCAAGACCTTCGGGAATCAAATAGTGCAGGTAGCCTTCAGGCAATTCCTGTTCAGAAACCAAAAATGCTCGCGTTGCCCGCAGCACCATTGGGATCGCCGGATTTGTGCTGACCTGCAGTAGCAATGGACGATCCTGGACTTCGACCAGTTGGATTCGCCCGACTTTCCCAGCGAGTTTCAGCATGCGTTAGCCCATTGCATGAAGAGGCGGCGAGTAGAGGCGTCTGAGTTCATCAGGCCGATAAGGTGTTTGAAGATCGACATGTTCCGCTTGCAGAACGAGGACTCAGCCTTTCTGCCTAGAACGTCCTTGAATATGGCGTGATGGAACACTGGTTCGGCGCCGCAGTAGGGTTCAAAAGCGCAGTCGGAACACATTGGCGCGCTCAGAGTGAATGATTGTTCCAAGGCATCGAGCAGTACATCGGAAAGAATGATGTCTTCGTAGCTGTCAGTCAGGATATTGCCCAATCGGAACGTCTGATCCCCCATTTCTGCAAGCATTCGACTCTCGTCTGAGGCATAGACTGAACCGTCATAGTTGAAGACGATCGCTGCGATACCAGCCCCTGCAGGATTCATCAGGTCGACGTAGCCTGGGTCATTGCTGGTCAGCATTTTCTTGAGAATCAGGGATGCATAGTGCTCAACGAAAGGGATGCCGGCTTTGTTGAGTTCAAGGATGTAGGCAAGCCCTTCTTTATAGAACTCCAGCCACCGCTCCGTATCGTAGGTCATGAATTTGCGTGTTTTTATGGCGAAGCCATACGGAGAAAGCGCCCGCAGGAAGATACCGTTGAAACCAAGTCGAACGTACTCGTCGATGATTTCTCTGACACGAGGCAGGCTCTTGTCAGTGGTTGTCATCAGAGCGCTAACTTTGTCCACGCCCAGGACATTGCGAGCCTTGGCCAAGCCTGCTTCGAAACGTTCGAAACTGTCACGACCGACGCGTGGCCGATTTGCATTGTGCAGGTCTGCTGGGCCATCGAGTGAGGTCGAAAGGATAATGTCGTGCTTGTGGCAGAACGCGAGGACGTCGTCGGTGAGCAGCGACAACGTGGTAGCAATGACGAACTCAAGATCACGCTTTTCCTCCAGGTTCCGTCGCTTTGCAGCCTCTACTACGTAGCGCACCATTTCGAAATTCAAAAGTGGTTCGCCGCCCTGGAACTCGATCTTGATCGCAGGATTGGGAGATCGAAAGACGAAATCCAAAGCCTTGTCCGCCATATCTGGCGTCATGTCGAAGGAAGTTGCACCATCCATTTGCCGCGAAACCTGGCAATAAGGGCAGCTGTGGTCACAGCGCAGTGTCACCACAAAGATGTGCAAGCTGGTGAACCCTGTCAGTCGCGATAGTCTCGTACGTAGTTTCAATGCGAGCAAATCGAGGGGCGCCTGCTCGTCGGCATAACGGATGAAATGCTTGGCGCGCAGCGATGCGAAGAGCGGATGCTCCGTTGCAAGATCTTTGGCGATAAGGACGTGCAACTCTGGCTTTGCCACCTCCAGGTACTCGCCGGTCATGTTGGTAATGACGTAGTTATTACCTTCAAGACGGTCGAACTTGAACGGCAGCAATTCGTATTTGGCGCTCCGGGTATAGGCATCCAGCCCCTGAAATTTACTCACTTGGGTTCAGCCTGGCGTTGGAGAAGGCCAGCCCTATTATGAGGTTGCGGATAGGGGCGGTTTCAGCCTGAAGCTGAGCACGCAACTGATAGTCGAGCACGTCCTTTCGGAACTCTTCAACGGCACGCTCAAAGGTTCCCTGCTCAGTTGTGATATTGCCAATCAGCGTACAGAGAATGTTATCGCCGTCGACTTTCAGGTCGAGAGTGAAGGCGTGCATAGCACGGTATGCCGCCTTCTGTATTGCTTCGGCTCCGTACAGCTGACTGTCGAAGGTCAGCTCCGCGAGGCCGGCCATTAGCGGCTCGAGTAATGCGAGCTGTGGGAACTATGGGACGCGTGTGATCTATGCGAATAATGGGCAGCGACCATCTGGCCATCTTCACCGCGCTTGAGGATAAAACTGAAGAGGTTGTCACCTTGGCGACCGGTGACCATCTGCTCGCCAACATTGACGATTGGCAGTGCCGCGACTTGGTTCTCAAGGGCAGTGCTTTCATCTGCCTTATCAGTGTTGGTCGTCGGAATGGAGGCCGATGCTTGGTTGGCGGTGACAGCGGCAGTCAGAGTGGCAAGGGGCAGCAGAAAATCACGCTTTTTCATTTCAACATCCCTGTGAATGGTGTGGTTATATATCACTATAGAGCCGTTTCGATTTAAGGCAAAGTGCCATTAATCGACTTTAGCACCCACATCTTCAAAAAGACCGTTACCCACAGCTGTGAAGCCCATAGAAAACGGAGACAAATTCACTTTGTCTCCGACGTAGCGATATCAGGCCTATCCTCCGCCAGCGCTGTGGACCGGTCGATCTCGACCGGCCCGTGACGCCGCTTTCCTGCCTTCTAATCGGCTACTTAACCCAAAGACTCCCTAACAGGCGTAGTCCCCCGCCCAATCAACCGCCCCAACACCCCACTCTCATCAAACAACGCCCCTTTAGCCGCCGCCGCATCAGAATCCGCCAGCAACGCCGCCAACCCCGCCGGCAATCCCACACTGACCAACACCCCCTCAAACTCAGCCTGCGGCAAATTCTGATAAACCACCGGCTTACCCGTTTTCTGGCTGATCAACGCAGCCAGTTCGGTCAACGTATAGCTGCTATCCCCCGCCAGTTCATAGACTTTGCCCGCCTGCCCTTCAGTGGTCAGCACCACCGCGGCGGCTTGGGCGTAGTCGGCACGGGGCGCGGAGCTGATGCGGCCCTCGCCGGCGCTGCCGAGCAGGACGCCATGTTCCACGGCGCTCGGTACGTTCGCCAGGTGGTTTTCGGTGTACCAGCCGTTGCGCAGCAATACGTGGGGCACGCCCGAGGCCTTCAAGGCGGCTTCGGTATCGCGGTGTTCAGCGGCCAAGCCTAGGGTGGAGGTGTCGGCGTGCAGGACACTGGTGTAGGCCAGGAGCGCGACACCCGCGGCCTTGGCGGCATCGATCACGGCGCGGTGTTGGGCGGCGCGGTTGCCCAGTTCATTGGAGGAGATCAACAGCAGTTTATCGACGCCGTTGAGCGCGGCAGTCAATGTGGCCGGCTGGTTGTAGTCGGCGGTGCGGACCACCACGCCCCGTGCGGCCAGGTCCTGGACTTTGCCGGGGTCTCGGACCAGGGCGACGATTTGCCCGGCGGGCACGCGTTCAAGCAAGGACTGGATAACGAGACGGCCCAGTTGGCCGGAGGCTCCGGTGATGGCGATCATGACAAATACCTTGATGGGGAAAGGACGAAAAGCCATCCTAGGGACCAAGGTAACTTTTTGTAAGTACGTACATAAAGGTAAGTATCGTGGACACAGCCACCGAAAATTCCGAGTCGTTTAGCGCCGCTGTCCGACGCGGCGACGTACTGAGCGCCGACTGCCCTTCTCGCGAAGTTCTCAAACACATGACCAGCCGCTGGGGCGTGCTGGTGCTGGTCATCCTGCTGGGCGGAATGCACCGCTTCAGCGAGCTGCGCCGCAAGATTGGCGGGGTCAGTGAGAAGATGCTGTCGCAGACGTTGCAGGAGCTTGAAGCGGATGGGTTGGTCAGCCGCAAATCGCTGCCGGTGGTGCCGCCGCATGTGGAGTACCGCTTGACGCCGTTGGGTCGGGAGGCGGCGGAGCATCTTGAGGTGATGGTGAATTGGATCGAGGAGAAGATTCCGCAGATTATGGCGGTGCGGCGGGGTCGGTTGGAGGGTGGAGCGCGGGAGTGATTGGGCTGCTCGACGGAGCCCCGCTCACTCTCAGGCCAGATGCCTGTCGATCAACCTCGCCACCTCATCGGCATGTGTAAAGCCCAGGCTGTGATCGGCGCCAGGAAACACATGCAGCTCCGCGCGGGGCAGCAGACGAGCAAGACGCTGGCCGACACGAACCGGGCTGATCGGGTCCGCATCACCCCACAGGAGCAGAACCGGCATGCGCAACTCGGCCAACCGCAGCGTGAGGTCGGTGTGGTCGTCGAGAAACCACCTCGGCAGCGTGGGGTTGGCGGCGGCAAATTCCAGGCGCCAGTCCTGCGCGTCCAGATCGGACATATCCACGCCGCCGGAGGTGACGGTCAGCGTCAGATGGGTGATCAGCTCGGGACGCTCAAGCGCGACAAGCACCGCGACGATACCGCCCATGGATTGCGCCACCAACGCGGTGGGCTGGTCGATTTCGGTCAGCACGCGGGTCGCCAGGTCTTGCATGCCGGCGATGTCAGGCGAGGGTGGCGTGTCGCCAAAGCCGGGCCAGCCGATATGGCGTTGCTGTGCTGGGTGGGTCAGGCGTTGGGCGACTGGATGCCAGAATTGGGTGTTGCCTGAGGCTCCGGGGAGGAAGAGGAGTTTGGTGGGGGAAGGGGGCATGGGCTGGCGCTTGCTCGGGAACATTGCAGGTTTCACACCTGACGCCGCATATATTCCGCGAAAAGTGGAACCGTGAAATTCAGGTAACCGTGATCGGTGCTGTAGATCATACCCTTGGAAATGATGTTGGCCCGAGTCGGTCCAAGTGATGATTGGGAACGTCCCATCGCCTTCGCAATATCAGCGATGGCATAAGGGCCGTCACCCAGCTCGGACATGGTCTTCACAAACTGCACTTCCGAAGGTGTAAGCCGATCAATGCGGACCCTGAAGAAACCCGCGTCAAGAGAGGCCAATGTCTCGGCATAAGAGTGCTCGACATCGTCAACAGTAATTTCAGGCCCCTCGGCGTTGTTCCATGCAGTGGAAGCCCACTCTTGAAGGAAGAAAGGATAGCCCTGCGTCCGATCAACGATACTGTCCAGAGCTGCAGTGTCTATAGAGGCTTCCTCCTCCACGATCGGCTTTTGAACAGCTTGAACAGCAGACGCTTGATCAAGCGCCCCCACCTCCGGATAAAGGAAAAGCCGCTCGGCATATGACTTCGCTTCACCCGCCAGCCGGGCGACTTGCGGAAGACCAGCACCGACCAGCAATACCGGAAGCCCTTCTTGCGACATGTGATGGATAGAGACAATCAGCGCCGATAGATCTGCTTCGGTGAGGTATTGCACTTCATCAATGAGCAGAATCCAGCCTTTGCCGGCGGCCTGTGCCGCTTCACCTATTACAGTAAAAAGATCTGGAAGATCGTATTGAAGATTTCCGCTATCCGCGAGGCCGGGCTCAGGCTCGACACCGATCTCAATGCCGCCGATATCAATCTTGAAAATGGATGCAAAACTGCGGAGCCCTTTCAGCCCACGATTGGCGATTTGCTTGGCAGCCTCAACGCTGGATAGCGCGCGCATGACCTTTCGCATTTCAGGGTAAAGAAGACGCGCAAGGCTTTCACGTTCTGGCGACTCGACCTTGGAGACGAGAAGGCCTTCTTGCTTTGCAATTTTTCCTATCTCATTCAACAGGACTGTCTTACCCGTGCCCCTCAACCCAAGGAGCATGATGGAACGCGCACTTCGCCCATTGATGGCCCGTCCACAGGCAATTCTTGCTGCCTCAAGAATCTGGTCGCGCCCCGCCAATTCAGGGGGCCTGCTGCCCGCGCCGGGCGCAAACGGATTACGGTAGGGATCCATGTCGACCTCACAAAATAGCAAAATCTATAGAAAGATAGCCAAAGCTAGCCTAACAAGCTAGCTTTGGCTATACATTGCTAGCATCCAATAGATGTGGATTTATTTCTGATGTTTTCCATGCGTGCTGCGCACTGGAACGCCAGTCCGGTCAAGCGGGAGCAAACTCCCTCGCCACAGGGCAAATCTGCCCCCTTGTTTCAGCCAACCTGCTCAAACCGCCGCCGCCTCATGAACAACCCCATCCCAATCGCCACGGCAAAAGCCGCCCACAACCCCAGATCAAACCCCAACAAGCGGCTCTGACCTGCGCCAAAGGAACCAACCGCACCCGCCGCCACCAACGCCACTCCCAGCCACTTGCGCAGCAGATACGGCTTGAGAAACCGATCGAGCAGAAAGGACACCAGCAAGGCAATGACCAATTGAGTAATGTCGGACATGTACGTCTCCAGTCAGGTCTTGATGATTAACGTCGAAAGGGTGCGTTGCGGGCCGATACCGCCGTTGACCTGCGCCTCGATGCTGACCAGCACATCGCCCGCATGGTAGGTGGGTAGGGTTTCATTGACATACCTGCGCACACCAGCCCCTACAGTTGCCGCCACGGAGGAGGGGGCCACAGCCTTGGCGGCGGCAGCGAAAGCAGTGGTGGCAAGATTGGCGATCGTGGTGCGTTGGGCATTGAGGGCATCGCCCTGTTGCCGGGTCAACGGCTTGGAGATGCCGATCATCATCAAGCACGGCAGGTTCTTGGCCTGCATCTTGTCGTATACCTCGACGACCTTGCTGTTGACGTCATAGTGGGCGCTTTTCGCTTCGCCAAAATGCAGCTCGCGCAGACGTCCGCGTTCACTGTCGGTGAGGGTGATCTGCGAGACGTTGAAGACGATCCCGTGATTGCCCATGTATTGGAAAGTCCCTTCGAACTTCATCGCCCGTATCCTTTCGAGACAAAAGGGGGCGATTTTCTATAAGGTGCAGATTGGATTCAAATCATTTCATCAAAGGGACAGATTTGCCTTCAAGCAAACCCATCCCCCTCCCTATCACACCACCGAAGCCTCAACCCCTCTGGAACGCCAGGCAAAACCCAGCACCATCAGCAGCCCCACCCCCGCCATCGCCGCGCCGGCCAGGGGGATCGCCGGGTAGCCCAGCCCGGCGTTGATCACCGCGCCACCCAGGGCCGCGCCGATGGCGTTGCCGAAATTGAAGGCCCCGATATTCACCGCCGAGGCCAGGTTGGGAGCGTCCTTGGCGGCTTCCATCACGCGCATCTGCAAGGGCGGTACCAGGGCGAAGCTGGCGATGCCCCAGACCAGGATGGCCACGCTGGTCGGCAGCGACCAGCGCATCAGGACGGTGAACGCCAGCAAGACGACGATGAGCACGCTCAGGGAAACGATCAGGGTGCGGTCTATCGAACGATCGGCCGCCCTGCCGCCCCACATGTTGCCCAGTGTCAGCCCCACGCCAAACAGCACCAGCATGGCGGTGATGAAGGGGGTGGATGCGTGGGTTTCGCTGCTCAGGATCGGCGCAATGTAAGTGAAGACGGTGAACATCGCCCCCGAGCCGACCACGGTGAGGGCCAGCGCGGCCAGTACCGGGCCACGGCCGAGCACGCGGATTTCCGCCGCTGCGCCGCCGCTTTTCGGCAGTGGTACATCGGGCAGGGCGAACCACAACGCGACCATGGCCAGCACGCCGAGACCGGTGATGCCCCAGAAGGCCGTGCGCCAGCCGAACAGATCGCCAAACCAGGCGGCCAGCGGCACGCCGCCGATGGTCGCCAGGGTCAGGCCCATGAACATGGCGGCGACCGCTCCTGCGCGTTTTTCCGGGGCGACCACGCTGGCGGCGACAATGGAGCCAACGCCAAAGAACGCGCCGTGGTTCAGCGAGGTCACCACCCTGGCCGCCAGCAGGCTGTAGTAGTCGGTCGCCAGCGCCGACATCAGGTTGCCCAAGGTGAATATGGCCATCAACCCGATCAACAGATAGCGCCGGGGGACCCTGCCGGTGGTCAGGGTCATCAGCGGCGCGCCCAGCAGCACGCCCATGGCGTAAGCACTGACGAGCAAGCCTGCCGCCGGAATGGAAACGCCGAGGTCCGCCGCGATGCCGGGCAACATGCCCATGGGGGCGAACTCGGTGACGCCGATGCCAAAGGCACCGATAGCGAGTGCGACGAGTGGAGGATTGATCTGCATGGAAGACTCCTTATCTGTGCCGCAGATGCTACGATCCTGGATTTCCTGGCGGTAGATCGCTTTTTCTACAAACACTTATGCGCAAGGAGCACAAATGGACATTCAGGGCCGGTCAGGTGAAATGACGGTGTTCGCCACGGTGGCCCAGGAAGGCAGCCTCTCGGCGGCCGCGCGAGCGCTGGGGCTGACCCCCTCGGCGGTCAGCCGGATCATCGCGCGCACCGAGCAACGGCTTGGCACCCGCCTGCTGTTGCGCACGACCCGGGCGATCACGTTCACCATCGAGGGCGAGGCTTACCTGCGCGCCGCCCGGCGGATCCTGGCCGACATGGCCGAGGTCGAAGAAGCCATTGCCGACCAGGGCGTACCCAAGGGGCGTCTGCGGGTCAGTGCGGCCCTCGGCCACGGGCGGCAGACCATCGTTCCGCTGGTGGCGGCGTTCAGTGCCCGCTACCCGAATATCGTCATCGACCTCAGCCTGGGGGACGAAGTGGTGGATATTCTCGCCGGTCAGGCCGACGTGGCAGTGCGCTTCGGCCATCTGCCCGACAGCCCGCTGACGGCACGCAAGATCGGTGAAACCGGCCAGGTGGTGGTGGCCTCGCCGCAGTACCTGGAGCGCCATGGCACACCTCAGGAGCCGGAAGAGTTGTTGAGCCACAACTGCCTGCGCTTCAACTTCCGCCGCGCCGAACCCAACTGGCCATTCATCCGCAACGGGAAAGCGTTTTCTCTGAAGGTCAGCGGCAACATCGAATGCAGCAGTGGCGAGGCGCTCGCCCGACTGGCACGGGTAGGCGCCGGCATTGCTCGTATCGGCGAGTTCAGCGTGGCCGAGGATCTGCGGCGCGGCGATCTGGTACCGCTGCTGGAGCCTTGGAACCCCGGCGATAGGGAACCGATCCATGCCGTGTTCGTGGGCGGTGCGGCGATGCCGGCGCGGGTGCGGGTGTTCGTGGATTTCCTGGTGGAGCATCATCGGATGTAAGCCGACCCAACCCTCTTTGGCCCTCATCGCCGGCAAGCGCCCTCGCCACGAAACGCTTCCCAATGAAAAAAACCGGCCTACCGAGCCGGGTTTTGGGTGCTTCTCGAAACAACAGACGGATAAGCGAACCGGGCCTTTGGCGCCCAAGACCCGGTTCAGTGGAGTCAGCCCTTGGAACTGGCTTGGGCCGCTTCGATGATCAGCTCCGCGACTTTATCCGGGTTGGACGTCATCACCACGTGGGAGGCGCCTGGGACGGTGACGGTCTTTTTCGAGCCCGCACGGTCGGCCATGAACTTAAGGGCCGCTTCGGGGATGTTTTTATCCGCCGAACCGTAGATGAACCAGGACGGCGTTTTTTTCCAGGCCGGTTCGCCAGACGCTTCCTTCAAGGCCGCCTCGCTGATGGGCCGTTGGGTGGCGGCCATCAATGCGGACTCGGCCACCGGCACGTCGGCGGCAAACTGTTGGCCGAATTTGTCCTGCTGGATGTAGAGATCCTTGTTGCCGTCGTCCAACTGCACCGGAGCGGCCAGGGTCGGTCCGAGGGTACCGCCAGGGTAGCGGCCGGACAGCTCGATGGCGGTTTCGCCTTTGTCCGGCGCGAAAGCCGCGACATAGACAAGCGCCTTGACCCGTGGGTTGCCGTGCACCGCGTTGGTGATCACGGCGCCACCGTAGGAGTGACCCACCAGGATTACCGGGCCGGGGGTCTGCTCGACGATGTCGGCGACGTAGTCGGCGTCCTGCTTCACACCACGCAGCGGGTTGGCGGCGGCCACCACCGGGTAACCCTGGTTCAGCAACCGGGCGGCGACGCCATTCCAGCTGGACGACTCGGCGAACGCGCCATGCACCAGCACGACGGTAGGCTTGGTGGCATCGGGTTGCGCGGCGGTGCTGTGGAGCGATGTCAGAGCCAATGCGGCGGTGACGGTGACGGCCAAGAGCGATTTGAGCTTGAACATGATCATTCCTTTTCTGTTATGGCTATTGTTGTGCTCATGTCCCGGGCGGCACATGAGCGGATGCGATGGGCTTACTTGCCCAGGAAGTCCAGCAGATCCTGGTTGAGGCGGTCCTTGTGGGTGTCGGTCAGGCCGTGCGGCGCGCCCGGATAGACGATCAACTCGGCGTTGCGCACCAGCCTGGCGGCGGCATGGGCGGAGGCGTCGATCGGGACGATCTGATCATCGTCGCCGTGCACGATCAGTGTCGGGACGTCGAACGTGGCCAGGTCGGCGCGAAAGTCCGTCGCCGAGAACGCCGCGATGCAGTCATAGGTGTTTTTGTGGCCCGCTTGCATGCCCTGCACCCAGAACGAATCGATCAGCCCCTGGGAGACTTTCGCCCCGTCGCGGTTGAAGCCGAAGAACGGACCCGACGCGATGTCGCGATACAGCTGCGAGCGGTTGTCCAGCGAGGCCTGGCGCAGGCCGTCGAACACTTCGATCGGCAGGCCGCCTGGGTAGTCTTCGGTCTTGAGCATCATCGGCGGAACGGCGCTGATCAGTGCGGCCTTCTTCACTCGGTCGGTACCGTGGCGGCCGATATAGCGGGTGATTTCGCCGCCACCGGTGGAGAACCCCACCAGGGTGATGTCGTTGAGGTCCAGGGTGTCGATCACGGTGGCCAGGTCATCGGCGTAGTGATCCATGTCGTTACCTTCCCACGGCTGGCTGGAGCGGCCATGGCCGCGACGGTCGTGGGCGATCACCCGATAGCCTTTGTCAGCCAGGAACAGCATCTGGGATTCCCAGCTGTCGGAATTCAGCGGCCAGCCGTGGCTGAAGGTGACGACTGGCCCATCTTTCGGGCCCCAGTCTTTGTAGTAGAGCTGTACGCCGTCCTGAGTGGTGATATAGCTGCCGGCCTGGGCCTGAGGAGTCTGGGTGCGAGTGCTCATTTTTGTTTCCTTGTTTTTAGGCAGTCGGAATGACTGCTTCCGAGAAATCTATCGAAGCGATATGTCGTGTCTGAGAAGGCGGCTTCGTTTGCTGTGGATCGCAGGTCTATCAGGAGGCGACCGCCCCTCGGCGCATCGACGCCTGCCTGGCTTGGCTGCGTTTGTTGGCCATGGCCAGCTTGCCCACCAGGCGGATCGCCACGGCGGCGCAGGTGATGCCGAAGGGCAGCACGTACCAGTCGCTCATCGGGATGCGTTTGAAGTTGGAGAAGGCAAACACAGCGGCGATGATCCACATGCCGGTGACGTGCAATGTCTTCCATGCCTTGGGTCCCAGCAGTCGGGCTGGCCCTTTGAATGACGTCAGTGCCATCAGCAGGATGAAGGCGTAGGCGGTGCCGCCCGGGATGTTGTTGGCAACGGTGCGGGCCGGCCAGAACTCGGTGTTGAGCTGCCCATACCCGTAGATCAGTACGGCATGTATCAGGTGGGAGAAGGCAAAGGCGAGGCCGATGAAGCGCCTCTCACGAACCAGTGCCTTGGAAAGTGGTGAAGGCACCAGTACGGCGAAGGCCGATGCGGTGAACGCGATCAGGAACAGTACGAAGGAAGAACGGGCGGTGGCGCGGATGGCGCTGCGCAGTCCCTCCACCAGGTCAGGTTGCACCGCCACGGTCGCGATGCTCATCGCCACCACCAGGGCGGCGATCAGGCCGAACAGTTGCCAGCCCTGGGGGCGGTAGGATTGGGTATTCATCGCAAGTTCTCCTGTCGTGAGGGCTCGCCATTCGGGGATCCGGTGGCGAGTCGATGGGGAGAATTCTTGCAGCGGCATGTATACCGGCTATGTTCGACAACCGGCGGTTATACGTTCTTATGAGTATGTGAATGGGCTGGATACAGTGGCTTACAAATGGCCCCTGGATCCGGCCGGTAGAGGCTGCACACAAGGTGCAGCCAGCACGGCCTACAGATCGACGCTGAAGTCGAGGGTCACGCAAAGACCACCGCCGTCGCGGTTGCGCAGGCTCAGCGAGCCGCCAATCGCGTTGGCCAACTGCTGAGAGATGGCAAGGCCCAGGCCGGTGCCGCCAGTGCTGCGGTTGCGTGAGCTTTCCACCCGGTAGAACGGCTTGACCACCTCGGCCAGGATCTCCTCGGGAATCCCCGGCCCTCGGTCAAGCACCTTGATGGAAACGCCTGTGCTGGCGTTGCCGCAGATTTCCACTTCGGCGGTGCCGGCGTACTTCAGCGCGTTATCCACCAGGTTCACCAGGATACGACGCAGGGCATGGGGTCTTGTCTCGATGACCGCGCCGTTCTTGCCGATCAGGCTGACCTCTCGACCGGTGTCCTGGTAGTCGCACACCAGGCTGTCGAGAAAGGAGTCCAGGCTGATACGGCAACTGGTTTCAGTCGCGCCATGGACGCTGCGCGCATAAGCGACACCTTCACGCACCAGGTGCTCGATTTCGTCCAGGTCGTTGCCCAGTTTGTCTTTCTCGACCGAGTCATCCATGAACTCGGCGCGCAGCTTCATGCGCGTAATGGGCGTCTGCAGGTCATGGGAAATGGCCGCGAGCAATTGCATGCGTTCTTTCAGGTACGCGGCGATACGCGCCTGCATGCTGTTGAAGGCCCGGGCGGCATACGCCACTTCCCGGGGGCCGTTTTCATCCAACTGCACCGGGTGTGCGTTCGGGTCGAGGTTCTCGACCGCCTCGGCGAGGCGGCTGAGGGGGCGGATCGCGATCCGCACGGCAAGCCAGGTGCAGCCGATCATCAACACCAACTGACCGAACAGGACAAAGGGCAACCAGGGCGACAACGGCCTGACCGAAGGGCGCACATCGATGGTGACCGGGCTGCCGTCAGCCAGTCGCACCTGGGCCTGGAAATGCTGGCGAGGGCCGGGGATCTCGACGAAGGTCAGGTCATAGTTGCGGCCCAGGGAGGCCTGCAGTGACTGCGCCGCAGTCGCAGCGAGATCGTTCGAGGCAAGTGCAATGCCAGGGTCGTGCTCGCGCAGCAGATAGTCATAGTTGCGACGCTGCAGGCGTTTGGTCCACTCCAGGCGCTCGGCGGCCGGCAGACGGTCGAGAATGGCGATGGACGTCGCTGTGTCGTGTTCGAAGTTGCCCAGCATCGCCGTCTTGGTGCTCTGGTAGCGTTCGTAGTACTGGGCTGCGAACGTCAGGGATTGGGCGAGGATCAGACCGACAAGGAACACCAGCCACAGCCGCGAGGCCAGCGTGCGGGGCCATTGCAAGGCGAGCTTCATGCCTGTTCCCCAAGCACTTCCACCGCAAAGGTAAAGACGTAGCCTTCGTTGCGCACAGTCTTGAGGTAGAGGGGTTCGCGCGCGTCATCCATCAAACGCTGCCGCACGCGGCTGACCAGCAGGTCAATGGAGCGATCGAAGATGTCCGCGTCACGGCCCTGGGTCAGGTTGAGCAGTTGGTCGCGACTCAGTACCCGCTGGGGATGATCGAGAAATACCCGCAGCAGCCTGTACTCGGCGCCGCTCAGGGAGACGAGCGTGTCGTCTTCATCGAGCAGATGGCGGGCGGTGGTGTCCAGGCGCCACCGGCCGAACTTGAGCAGGCGGCCGCTTTCGGTGACGACGAAGTTGGGCGGCAGCATGCGGGTACGCCGAAGCACGGCATTGATCCGCGCCAGCAGCTCCCGGGCAGCGAAGGGTTTGGCCAGGTAGTCGTCGGCCCCCATCTCCAGGCCAATGATGCGGTCGGTCTCGTCGGTGCGAGCCGTCAGCATCAGCACGGGGGTCGCCTTGTGTTTTCCGGCGCGCAGTTCGCGACACAGCAGCAGCCCGTCATCCCCCGGCATCATGATGTCGAGCACGATCAGATCCACCTGGTTGGTTTCGAGAAAGGCCCGCATCTGGCGCCCATCGGCAACCACGGTGGTGCGCAGACCGTTTTTCTTCAGGTAGTTGCCGACCAGCTCCCTGATTTCCCGATCATCATCCACGATCAATACGTGATCGACATGTTCCATGCCCTGCTCTCCGAAATGCGCGCATCAGTTGCGCAGTATGGCGATGCTTTGCTGCCGGATGGCAGGGCACCGCAGTTCAGCCTGTCCAGACCGAGGCCAAGCAAAAACAGTGGCGATTGTATCGCTCTGTATCGCAACCCACCTCAGATACGTAACCCATCCAACCGAGGTATTTCTCGACACAGCCGAGATACCTCCCAGGCCTTTAATGAGCTCCATCGAGACAACATGAATCGCCTCGATGACGCCATCGAACTCATTGAAGGAAAACGACCATGAACCTGAAAACCATTGCCACTGCTTGCCTGATGACCGCCCTGAGCGCCGGCGCATTACCCGCCATGGCCCAAGCCAACGCAGCAAGCGAAACCTACTCCTACGGCACCCACCTGGACATTGCGAAAGTGGTTTCGCTGACCGAAGACGCTGGCCAGACCTGCGGGTTGGTGAATGCGCACATCACCTACCTCGACTCCATGGGCGAACAGCGAGCCCTGACATACCTCAAGCAGGCAGCCGATTGCAACAATCAAGGGGGCTGAGGTGGGAGCTCAGGGATGGCGATCCAGTTTCCTGAGGAACACCGCCATCTCTTTTTCCGCCTGTTTGTCGCCATGGGCGCGGGCGGCCTCAAGGCCTTGTTCCCAGGCACGACGTGCTGCCGCCAGGTCGCCTTGCCCTTGATGAGCCTTGCCCAGCAGTTTCCATGCGGCTGAATATTTGGGATCGAATTCGACGCAGCGCTGCAGGTGTTCGGCGGCGCGGGTGAATTCGCCGAGGTCCAGGTACCCCTTGCCCAGGCCGAAGCGCAGCAGTGCGTTATCCACGCCCTTGGCGAGCATTTTTTCCAGGGAGTCGAGCATGGCGGCGTCCTTATTGGTTGTGTCAGGGGTTGATCCGTTGGCTGCTAGATAGCTATCGCGAGCAGTCTGGCTCCCACAGGGGTCGGCGTTGTTCACAACATTTGTGAGCAATGAAGATCCTCTGTGGGAGCGAGCCTGCTCGCGATGAGGCCCTTTGCGTCACTGCGCATCCCGGATCAGAAGAAACTCAACCCCACGTGGAACAGCTTCTCGACGTCGCGAATGTGCTTCTTGTCCACCAGGAACAGGATCACATGGTCGCCGGCCTGGATCATGGTGTCGTCATGGGCGATCAGCACTTCTTCATCGCGGATGATCGCGCCGATGGTGGTACCCGGTGGCAGGCCGATGTCGCGGATGGCCTTGCCGATGACCTTGCTGGACTTGGCGTCGCCGTGGGCGATCGCCTCGATGGCCTCGGCCGCGCCACGACGCAGGGAGTGCACGCTGACAATGTCGCCACGCCGCACGTGGGCCAGCAGGGTGCCGATGGTTGCCAGCTGCGGGCTGATGGCGATGTCGATCTCGCCGCCCTGGATCAGGTCGACATAGGCCGGGTTGTTGATGATGGTCATCACCTTCCGCGCCCCCAGGCGCTTGGCCAGCAGCGACGACATGATGTTGGCTTCGTCGTCGTTGGTCAGGGCCAGGAAGATGTCGGCGTCGGCGATGTTTTCTTCCAGCAGCAGGTCACGGTCCGAGGCGCTGCCTTGCAATACCACGGTGCTGTCGAGGGTGTCCGAGAGATAACGGCAGCGCGCCGGGTTCATCTCGATGATCTTCACCTGGTAACGGCTTTCGATGGCTTCGGCCAGACGCTCGCCGATCTGCCCGCCACCGGCGATCACGATGCGCTTGTTTTTCTCGTCGAGGCGACGCATTTCGCTCATCACCGCGCGGATATTGGCCTTGGCGGCGATGAAGAACACTTCGTCGTCGGCTTCGATCACCGTGTCGCCCTGAGGCAGGATCGGCCGGTCACGTCGGAAAATCGCCGCGACCCGCGTTTCCACATTGGGCATGTGCTGGCGCAGCTGGCGCAACTGCTGCCCTACCAACGGGCCGCCGTAGTAGGCCTTGACCGCCACCAGTTGCGCCTTGCCTTCGGCAAAGTCGATTACCTGCAAGGCGCCGGGGTGCTCGATCAGGCGCTTGATGTAGTTGGTCACCACCTGCTCGGGGCTGATCAACACATCCACCGGAATCGCTTCGTTGTCGAACAGGTCGGCGCGGGTCAGGTAGGCCGCTTCCCGCACCCGGGCGATCTTGGTCGGGGTGTGGAACAGGGTGTGGGCCACCTGGCAGGCCACCATGTTGGTTTCATCGCTGTTGGTCACGGCCACCAGCATGTCGGCATCGTCGGCGCCGGCCTGGCGCAGCACTGTCGGCAGGGAACCGCGTCCTTGCACGGTACGGATATCGAGACGATCGCCCAGGTCCCGCAGGCGCTCGCCGTTCGTGTCGACCACGGTGATGTCATTGGCCTCGCTGGCCAGATGCTCAGCCAGCGAACCCCCCACCTGCCCTGCACCGAGGATGATGATTTTCATCCGGTCACTCCTATCGAATCGGTCTTAACCGCGTGTGGCGGCGATCTTGATCAGCTTGGCGTAATAAAACCCATCGTGGCCGCCCTCCTGGGCCAGCAACTGGCGGCCGTGTGGCTGCTTCAGGCCGGCCTGGCTGGCGATGTCCAGCTCCCGGGCGCCCGGAGTCCGGGCGAGGAAGGCGTCGATCACCTCGGTGTTCTCGGTCGGCAACGTCGAACAGGTGGCATAGAGCAGGATGCCGCCCACCTCGAGGGTCAACCACAGGGCATCGAGCAATTCGCCCTGCAGAACCGCCAACGCGGCGATGTCGTCCGGCTGGCGGGTGAGCTTGATATCAGGGTGGCGACGGATCACGCCGGTGGCCGAACACGGTGCATCCAGCAGGATCCGCTGGAACGGCTTGCCGTCCCACCAAGAAGCGGTGTCGCGGCCATCGGCAGCGATCAGCTCGGCTGCCAGGCCCAGGCGTTCGAGGTTCTCCTTCACCCGCACCAGGCGCTTGGCTTCCAGGTCCACGGCCACCACACCGGCCAACCCGGGCTCGGCTTCGAGGATGTGGCAGGTCTTGCCCCCCGGGGCGCAGCAGGCGTCCAGCACCCGTTGGCCTGGCGCCAGGTCCAGCAGGTCGGCGGCCAGTTGCGCGGCTTCGTCCTGGACGCTGATCCAGCCCTCGGCGAACCCCGGCAGCGTGCGTACGTCCCCCGGAGTTTCCAGCAGGATGCCGTCGCGGCTATAGACGCAGGGCCTGGCCGGGATGCCCGCCTCGCCCAGCAAAGCCAGGTAGGCATCGCGGGTGTGATGGCGGCGGTTGACCCGCAGGATCATCGGCGGATGGGCATTGTTGGCGGCGCAGATGGCCTCCCATTGCTCGGGCCAGAAGGCCTTCAGGGACTTCTGCAGCCACCGCGGATGGGCGGTGCGCACCACCGGGTCATGTTCCAGCTCGGCCAGCAGGCTTTCGCTTTCGCGCTGGGCGCGGCGCAGCACGGCATTGAGCAGGGCCTTGGCCCACGGCTTCTTCAACTTGTCGGCGCAGCCTACGGTCTCGCCGATGGCGGCGTGGGCCGGAACGCGGGTGTAGAGCAACTGATAGAGCCCCACCAGCAGCAGGGCTTCGACGTCGGCATCGGCAGCCTTGAACGGTTTCTGCAAGAGCCTGGCGGCCAGCGCTGACAACCTCGGCTGCCAGCGGGCGGTGCCGAAGGCCAGGTCCTGGGTGAAACCGCGGTCGCGGTCTTCGACCTTGTCCAGCTGGGTCGGCAGGGAACTGTTGAGCGAGGCTTTGCCACTGAGGACCGCGGCAAGCGCCCTGGCGGCGGCCAGACGCGGGTTCATGAGGCGTCCGCCACGTGGCCCAGCACGGTGCCGACGGCAAATTTCTCACGGCGACTGTTGTACAAATCGCTGAAATTCAGCGCCTTGCCGCCGGGCAATTGCAGACGCGTCAGACACAAGGCCTGCTCGCCGCACGCGACAACCAGACCGTCCTTGCTGGCATCGAGGATCTGCCCGGGGGAGCCCGCACCTTCGGCGAGGCGGGCGGCCAGCACCTTCAGCGTCTCGCCGCCCAGCGTGCTGTGGCAGATCGGCCAGGGATTGAAGGCGCGCACCAATCGCTCCAGCTCGATGGCCGGACGGCTCCAGTCGATGCGGGCCTCATCCTTGTTCAACTTGTGGGCGTAGGTGGCAAGGCTGTCATCCTGCACTTCGCCGGCCAGCGTACCGGCAGCCAGGCCGGCGATGGCCTGGACCACGGCCGGCGGGCCGATGAGCGCGAGACGGTCATGCAGGCTGCCGCCGGTATCGTCGGCGCCGATGGGGGTCGTCACCTTGAGCAGCATCGGCCCGGTGTCCAGGCCGGCTTCCATGCGCATCACGGTCACGCCACTCTCGGCATCGCCCGCTTCCACGGCGCGCTGGATCGGCGCCGCACCGCGCCAGCGCGGCAACAGTGAAGCGTGGCTGTTGATGCAACCCAGGCGCGGAATGTCCAGCACCACCTGAGGCAGGATCAGGCCATAGGCGACCACCACCATCAGGTCCGGCTTCAGCGCGGCCAGTTCAGCCTGGGCCTGTGGGTCACGCAGGGTCGGCGGCTGCGAGACGGGCAGGCCATTTTCCAGGGCCAGTTGCTTGACCGGGCTGGGCATCAGTTTCTGCCCGCGACCGGCGGGCCGATCCGGCTGGGTGTAGACCGCAACGATGTCATGGGGGCTGGCCAGCAGGGCCTTGAGGTGTTCGGCGGCGAACTCGGGCGTGCCGGCAAAGACGATGCGCAGTGGCTCAGTCATGGGAAGCTCTCGATTACAAAGCGGTCGCATAAAGAAAAAGGCTTGCCGCGGCAAGCCTTTGAAGGGGGGCATCAAGCATTCTGGCGATGGATCTTTTCCAGTTTTTTCTTGATCCGGTCACGCTTGAGCGTAGACAGATAATCCACGAACAGCTTGCCGTTGAGATGGTCGCATTCGTGCTGGATGCACACCGCCAGCAAGCCTTCGGCGATCAGTTCGTACGGCTTGCCGTCACGGTCCAGGGCCTTGATCCTGACCTTCTGCGGGCGGTCGACGTTTTCGTAGAAGCCTGGGACCGAGAGGCAACCTTCCTGGTACTGCTCCATCTCGTCGGTGAGGGTTTCGAACTCCGGATTGATGAACACCCGCGGCTCGCTGCGGTCTTCGGAGAGGTCCATCACCACGATACGCTTGTGTACGTTGACCTGGGTCGCGGCGAGGCCGATGCCTGGCGCTTCATACATTGTTTCAAACATGTCATCGACCAACTGGCGCACTTCGTCGTCCACTACGGCCACCGGTTTGGCGATAGTGCGCAGGCGCGGATCGGGAAACTCGAGAATGTTCAAAATGGCCATAAGCTTGATAAATGCACGTGTGAGGTAAAGTCGGGTGGCTGGCCTGGCGTGTCTTGGGATGCAGGCTACCGTTGTAAAACGTCGCTCTTGGAGCTGCCCTGAAACGCAGCAGCCCACGGAGCGAGCCATGGGGGCTCTGGCGTTTTACGCGAACGCACATGATAAAGGGATTCACCGCATGAGGAAATCACTACTCGCCCTGCTCCTTCTGGCCTCGGCCGGCATCGCGCACGGGCAAGTGCAACTTAGGGAAGGTTTTCCGCAGCAATACACAGTGGTGCCGGGGGACACGCTGTGGGACATTTCCGGCAAATACCTGCGCGAGCCCTGGAAATGGCCCGAGCTCTGGCAGGCCAACCCGCAGGTCGAAAACCCGAACCTGATCTACCCCGGCGACACCCTGTCGCTGGTCTACGTCAACGGCCAGCCCCGATTGACCCTCAGCCGCGGCGCCTCGCGGGGCACCATCAAGCTGTCGCCGCGCGTGCGCAGCTCGCCGGTGGCCGATGCCATCCCCAGCATACCGCTGCAAGCCATCAACAGCTTCCTGCTGAGCAACCGCATCATCGACAGCGCCGAGGACTTCGACAAGGCCCCCTACGTGGTCGCGGGCGACGCCGAACGGGTCCTCAGCGGCATGGGCGACCGGATCTTCGCCCGCGGCACGTTCGATGCAAACCAGTCGGCGTACGGCATCTTCCGTCAGGGCAAGGTCTACACCGATCCCGAAACCAAGGAATTCCTGGGCATCAATGCCGACGACATCGGCGGCGGTGAAGTGGTCGCCACCGAAGGCGACGTCACCACCCTGGCCCTGCAACGCACCACCCAGGAAGTTCGTCTCGGCGATCGTCTGTTCAGCGGCGAAGAACGGGCCATCAACTCCACCTTCATGCCCAGCGCACCGAAGTCGCAGATCGACGGACTGATCCTCGACGTGCCCCGGGGCGTGACCCAGATCGGCGCCCTGGATGTGGTGACCCTGAACAAGGGTCGCCGCGACGGCCTGGCCGAAGGCAACGTCCTGGCGGTGATGAAGACCGGGGAAACCGTACGCGACCGCATCACCGGCGAACCGGTGAAGATTCCCGACGAAAGGGCCGGCCTGCTGATGGTTTTCCGCACCTACGACAAGCTCAGCTATGGCCTGGTGCTGTATGCCTCGCGGTCGCTGGCGATCCTCGACAAGGTGCGCAATCCATAACGGGTCTCACAAGTTACCAACAGAGTTATCCACAGCTTGTTCCCGTTTGTTCGGGGCTAATAACGATCAAGGATGATCCGATGTCATTGCCTGAATTCGCTTCGGTTTCCCCGGCGGAACTGGAAGCTCGCCTACGCCTGCACCGCTTGCCGGAGCTTGGGCCCAGACGTTTCATGACCCTGATGGAGGCCTTCGGTTCGGCCTCCAGCGCCGTCAGCGCGCCGGCCAGCGCGTGGCGTGCGCTGGGGTTGCCCATGGCCTGTGCCGAGGCGCGCCGCAACCCGGATGTACGCGATGGCGCCGCCCATGCATTGGCCTGGCTGGAGCGCGCGGGCCAGCATTTATTGATGTGGGACCAGCCTGAGTACCCGGCATTGCTGGCGCAGATCAGCGATGCGCCACCGCTGCTCTTCGCCGCCGGCGACCCCGGGATCCTGGAAAAACCGCAACTGGCCATGGTCGGCAGTCGTCGCGCCTCGCGGCCGGGCATGGATACCGCGGCGGCCTTTTCCCGGAGCCTGGCCAGCGCCGGCTTCGTCATTACCAGCGGGCTGGCCCTGGGTATCGATGCGGCGGCCCATCAAGCGGCGCTGGACGTCGGAGGGCAGACCGTCGGCGTGCTGGGCACCGGGCTGGAAAATTTTTATCCACAGCGCAATCGTCGGCTGGCCGACGCCATGATTGCCCAAGGCAGCGCAGTGCTTTCGGAATTCCCACTGGACGCTCCACCCCATGCCGGCAACTTTCCACGTCGCAACCGGATCATCAGCGGCCTGTCCCTCGGCGTGCTGGTGGTGGAGGCCAGTGTCGCCAGCGGTTCACTGATCACCGCACGGCTCGCCGCGGAACAGGGCCGCGAGGTCTATGCCATTCCAGGGTCGATCCATCACCCGGGCGCGCGGGGCTGTCACCAATTGATCCGCGACGGAGCGGCGCTGGTGGAAACCGTCGAGCATATCCTCGAAGCCTTGCGGGGCTGGCAGCGTCTCCCGTCGACCTGGGAGCCGGTCGCCTCGGCGCACCCGCTGTTGCGCCTGCTCCACGCCGCGCCGCTTACCAGCGAGGCCCTGGCCGATGCCAGCGGCTGGGCATTGCCCAAAGTGCTGGCGGCACTGACCGAACTGGAGATGCAAGGGCTGGCCGTGTGTGACAACGGACGCTGGCTTGCGCGGGCCGGTTAGGTTTACCTGCTGGGTTTTATGGGGAAGATCGGTAAACTGCACGCAGCCTTAATTGTGTGTTGCGGAGAACTTTCATGGTCAACAGTTGGCGTGTGCAACAAGCCGCGCGAGAAATTCGCGCCGGGGCGGTGATTGCCTATCCAACCGAAGCGGTCTGGGGCCTGGGCTGCGATCCGTGGAACGAGGAGGCGGTGGAGCGCCTGCTGGCGATCAAGTCGCGGCTGCCCGACAAGGGCCTGATCCTGGTGGCCGATAACATCCACCAGTTCGATTTCCTGTTCGAAGACTTCCCCGAAACCTGGATGGACCGCATGGCCAGCACCTGGCCGGGGCCCAATACGTGGCTGGTACCTCACCAGAACCTGCTGCCGGAATGGATTACCGGCGTGCACGACACGGTAGCCCTGCGGGTCAGCGATCACCCCACCGTACGAGACCTGTGCTCGCTGGTCGGGCCGCTGGTGTCCACCTCGGCCAACCCTCAGGGTCGCCCGGCGGCGCGCACGCGGATTCGTGTCGAGCAGTACTTCCGTGGGCAGATCGACCTGGTACTCGGCGGCAACCTGGGTGGGCGCAAGAACCCCAGCGTGATTCGCGACCTGGCGACAGGGAAGGTCGTGCGCCCGGACTGAGGCGGGATACAAATTCTGCATCCTGCACAGAACCCCCTGTGGGAGCGAGCTTGCTCGCAATAGCGTCAGGCCAGCCAACATTGAAGTCGACTGATACGCCGCCATCGCGAGCAGGCTCGCTCCCACAGGTTCTGCAGGACACCTTCGTCCGTGTAGCTCAAGGCAGGAGGATGGTCGACCCCGTCGTCCGCCGCGCCGACAGTTCGGTCTGGGCCTTGGCCGCTTCCGCCAGCGGATACCGCTGGTTGATATCCACCGTGAGCTTGCCGCTGCTGATCATCCCGAACAGTTCGTCGGCCATGCGCTGCAGGTTTTCGGCGTTGTTGGCGTAGGTTGCCAGGGTCGGGCGGGTGACATACAGCGAGCCTTTGGCCGAGAGGATCCCCAGGTTCACACCGTCCACCGCACCCGAAGCGTTGCCGAAGCTCACCACCAGGCCACGGGGAGCGACGCAGTCCAGGGAGGTCAGCCAGGTGTCCTTGCCCACCCCGTCGTACACCACCGGGACTTTCTTGCCGTCAGTCAATTCCAGCACACGCTGTACGACGTTTTCCTTGCTGTAATCGATGGTTTCCCAGGCGCCATGGGCCTTGGCGACAGCGGCTTTTTCCGGCGAGCTGACGGTACCGATCAACTTCACGCCCAGGGCCTTGGCCCATTGGCAGGCCAGGGAACCCACGCCCCCGGCGGCGGCATGGAACAGGATGGTTTCGCCCGCCTTGATTTCATAGGTCTGGCGCAGCAGGTACTGCACGGTCAGGCCCTTGAGCATCACGCCGGCGGCCTGTTCGAAACCGATGGATTCGGGCAGATGCACCAGGTTGGCTTCGGGCAATACATGCACATCGCTGTAGGCGCCCAGCGGACCGCTGCCATAGGCCACCCGGTCGCCCACCTTGAATCGCGTGACAGCACTGCCGACCGCTTCCACCACACCCGCCCCTTCGGAACCCAACCCCGAAGGCAACGCCGGTGGTGGGTAGAGGCCGCTGCGGTAGTAGGTGTCGATGAAATTCAGGCCGATCGCCCGATTGCTGACGCGCACCTGCTGCGGCCCCGGCTCGGCAGGCTGGTAGTCCACGTACTCGAGTACCTCGGGACCGCCGTGGGAACTGAACTGGATACGTTTGGCCATCTTCACTTTCTCCTTATCGCGGGCTTTTTACCAAGCCTGCTATCGGACTCCTAAGCCTGGCCTTCGTCAACTGTGGCGTTGCCGAACGCGATGTTATCCTGTGCGCCCATTTGCCACCCGGCCCGTCGTACGCCGCGTAGCCCAGCCCTGATCAAGGTGATGTCATGACCACTCGCACCGAGGCCGTGAAAGCCTATCTGCTCGACCTGCAAGACCGTATCTGTGCCGCCCTGGAGACCGAGGACGGCGGCACTCGTTTCGTCGAAGACGCCTGGGCCCGGCCTGCCGGTGGTGGCGGTCGTACGCGGGTGATTGAAAACGGTACGGTGATCGAAAAGGGCGGCGTCAACTTTTCCCACGTCTTTGGCAGCGGCCTCCCACCGTCGGCCAGCGCCCACCGGCCGGAACTGGCCGGGCGCGGTTTCGAGGCACTGGGGGTGTCGCTGGTCATCCACCCCCACAACCCCCATGTACCGACCTCCCACGCCAACGTGCGTTTCTTCATCGCCGAAAAGGAAGGCGAAGAGCCGGTCTGGTGGTTCGGCGGCGGCTTCGACCTGACGCCTTACTACGGTGTGGAAGAAGACTGCGTGCATTGGCACCGTGTGGCCGAGCAAGCCTGCGCCCCGTTCGGCCCGGAGGTCTATCCGCGCTACAAGGCCTGGTGCGATAGCTATTTCCACCTCAAGCACCGGAACGAACCCCGGGGCATCGGCGGCCTGTTCTTCGACGACCTCAACGAGTGGGATTTCGACACCTGCTTCGCGTTCATCCGCGCCATCGGCGACGCCTACATCGATGCCTACCTGCCCATCGTGCGCCGCCGCAAACATGATCCCTTCACTGCCAAGCAGCGCGAATTTCAGGAGTTCCGCCGTGGACGCTACGTGGAATTCAACCTGGTCTACGACCGCGGCACCCTGTTCGGGCTGCAATCGGGCGGCCGGACCGAATCGATCCTGATGTCCCTGCCACCACAGGTGCGCTGGGGCTACGACTGGAAAGCCGAACCGGGCAGCGAAGAGGCGCGGCTGACCGAGTACTTCCTGCAGGATCGTGATTGGCTGGCGACAGCCTGAACGGGGAACGACCATGGACCGCTACGTTGTAATGGGTAACCCGATCGGCCACAGCAAGTCGCCGTTGATCCATCGCCTGTTTGCCGAGCAGACCGGACAGACGCTGGACTACAGCACCCTTCTGGCCCCCCTGGACGATTTTGCCGGTTGCGCACGGGAATTTTTCCGCGAAGGTCGCGGGGCGAATGTCACGGTACCGTTCAAGGAAGACGCCTTCCGACTGGCCGACAGCCTGACCGAGCGGGCGCAGCGGGCCGGGGCGGTCAACACCCTGAGCAAGCTGGACGACGGCCGCCTGCTGGGCGACAACACCGATGGTGCCGGGCTGGTGCGGGACCTCACCGTCAACGCCGGCTTCAGCCTCAAGGGCAAGCGCATCCTGTTGCTGGGCGCGGGCGGGGCCGTGCGTGGTGCCCTGGAACCGCTGCTGGCCGAAGCGCCGGCCTCGGTGATCATCGCCAACCGCACGGTGGAAAAAGCCGAATTGCTGGCGGAGCTGTTCGCTGACCTGGGCCCCGTCTCGGCCAGTGGCTTCGATTGGCTGCGAGAGCCGGTGGACCTGATCATCAATGCGACGTCTGCAAGCCTGTCCGGAGACGTACCGCCGATTGCCGCAAGCCTGATCGAACCCGGCAAGACCTTCTGCTACGACATGATGTATGGCAAGGAGCCGACTTCGTTCTGCCGTTGGGCCCGTGAGCAAGGCGCGGCGGTGGCGATGGATGGCCTGGGGATGCTGGCCGAACAGGCCGGCGAAGCGTTTTTTCTGTGGCGCGGGATACGCCCGGACACGGCGCCGGTACTGGCGGAGCTGCGCCGCCAGTTGGCCCTGTAGGCTTTTGGCTTGTGGCGAGGGGATTTATCCCCGTTGGAGTGCGAAACAGTCCAAAAAAAGCGGAGCGATGCGACGTTCCGCTAAATCCCCTTCCACAGGCGTATGGGCCTTGAGCTCTCTGCGCGCCTTCAGTCTTCGAAGAGAATCGGGCAGTGCTGCGGCCCCTCCAGCTTCATCAACTCCTCCACCACATGGGGCCTGGCCTTGCGCAAGGTCAGGCGGCGTCCCTGGGTGCGCAGCCGGCGGGCTTCCTGATGGAGCATTTCCACCCCGGAATAATCGATGAAGTTGATCTGCTGGGCATCGATCACCACCTGTTGCGCCTGCAAACGTTGCAGGCGTACCTGCAGGTAATGGCTGGCCCCGAAAAAGATCGAACCACCGACCCGCAGGATATCGGCGTCCCCTTCGCGGGAGTGCTGCACTCGGGGCTGCGAGGTGCGCTTGAGGTAAAAAAACAGCGAGGCCAACACACCGGCATAGATGGCAGTCTGCAGCTCCAGCAGCAAGGTGGCCAGGCACGTCAGGCCCATCACCATGAATTCGGAGCGGCTTACCCGGTACAACGCCCGGATGCCACGATGGTCCACCAATCCCCAGGCAATCAGCAGAATGCTGCCGGCCATGGCCGGAATAGGGATGTGCGAGATCAGCTTCGCACCGGCCACCGCGAACAAGGCCACCCACAATGCCGAGAACACCCCGGCCAGGGGCGAACAGGCCCCCGCTTCATAACTGAGGCCGGAGCGAGTGAAGGAACCGGCCGACAACGAGCCGGAAAAGAAACCTCCCACGATATTGGAAAGGCCCTGGGCCCTGACTTCCTGGTTCGCATCGAGCAATTGCCCGGAGCGTACCGACAGCGAACGGGCAATGGACAAACTGGTCACCAACCCCAGCATGCCCACCGCAACGGCCCCGGGTAGCAGACGCAGTATCAGCTCCAGGTCCAGCGGCAGCGGCGTGAAGGGCGGCAGGCGCCCGACAAAGGCACTGACCAGCGCCACATGCCCGAACATCGTCGGCCACAGCCAGACCACCAGGCTGCTGATGACCAGGGTTATCAACAGGCTCGGCCAGCGCGGCAGCAGCCGCTTGAGCACCACACCCAGCACCAGTGTTCCCAAGCCCAGCAGCAAGGAAGGTTTATCCACAGCCTGGATATGGCTGAGCAACATCAACAGGCCCTTCAGCGCCGTGGCTTCGTTCGGCAGGTCCAGGCCCAGCAGGTTGGGCAATTGCCCAAGGGCGATGACCACCGCCGCGCCCAGGGTGAAACCCAGCACCACCGAGTGCGAAACGAAATTCACCAGGGCGCCGAAACGCAACAGCCCCAGCAACCATTGGAAAATGCCCGCCAGTACCGTCAGCAGCAGGATCAGGGTGATGTAGTCCTGGGAAGCCGGCACGGCCAGAGGGCTGACGCTGGCGTACAAGACGATGGAGATCGCCGCCGTAGGCCCGCAGATCAGGTGCCACGACGATCCCCACAGGCAGGCGATCAGCACCGGCACGATGGCCGCGTACAAACCGTACTCCGGGGGCAAGCCGGCAATCAGGGCGTAGGCGATGGATTGCGGCAACGCGAGAATCGCACCGCTCAGGCCGACGATCAGGTCGCGGCCGACACTCTGGCGGGTCTGCCGGGGCAGCCAGCTCAGGAAGGGAAAGAGTGAATGGCGCGTGGGGATTGCCATGGGGCCTCAGGGATGGGGTTTGGCGAAAGAGTAACAGGACAGCGCGCCGCTCTCTCTGTGAAGGTCATATCTGTGGCGAGAGGATTTAACCCGCTGGGTTGCGAAACCTCCCCGATCGGTTGGCGCCATCCCTGGCACGCTGGGGGGCTTCAGGGCTGCTTCGCAGTCCAACGGTGATAAACCCCCGCCACAGGCCGGCCTTACAGCTTGGCTTTCACCGCCGCCAGCGCATCCTTGCCATCCAGGGTCTTCACGCCGTCCAGCCATTTGTCCAGCACCGCCGGGTTGGCCTTGATCCAGGCCTTGGCCGCTTCGGCGTTGCTGACCTTGTTGTTCACCACGTCGGCCATGATGCTGTTTTCCATTTCCTGGGTGAAACTCAGGTTGGTCAACAGCTTGCCAACGTTCGGGCAGGCCTGTGCATAACCCTTGCGGGTCAGGGTATAGACACTGCCTGTCTCGCCGAAATATTTCTCGCCACCCTTGAGGTAATGCATCTTGAGCTGCACGTTCATGGGGTGCGGCGTCCAGCCGAGGAAAGTCACGAATTTCTGTTTCTTCACGGCCCGGGACACTTCCGCCAGCATCGCCTGTTCGCTGGACTCCACCAGTTTCCACTCGCCCATGCCGAAATCATTGGTCTTGATGATTTCCTTCAAGGATAGGTTGGCCGGGGCGCCAGAACCGATGCCGTAGATTTTCTTGTCGAACTTGTCGGCAAATTTGTTCAGGTCGGCAAAGTTATGCACACCTGCATCCCACACGTAATCCGGAACCGCCAGGGTGAACTCGGTGCCGTCCAGGTTCTTGGCCAACTGCGTGACATCGCCCGTGGCCACGAACTTGTCATAGAAGCCCTGCTGCGCCGGCATCCAGTTACCCAGGAAGACGTCGACCTGACCGTCCTTGAGGCCGCCGAAGGTGATCGGCACCGCCAGGGTATCCACTCTGGGCTTGTATCCCATGCCGTCCAGCAGCAAACCGGTAATGGCGTTGGTCGCCGCAATATCGCTCCAGCCCGGGTCGGCCATCTTCACCGTTTCGCAGCTCTGCTCGGCCCACGCCGAAGCACTGCTCAACGCCAACAGCCCGGCGGTCAGTACTGTGGATAACTTTTGCATGTGCTTCCCCTTACGTTATTGGTTTTGGCAGGGTTGTGGATAACGGGCCTTGCGCTCCAGATCGTCGAGGTCGATGTGATTGCGCATGTACTGCTGGCTGGCGTCCACCAGCGGCTGGTGATCCCAGCTCTTGAGTTTGCCCAGGGTCAGCGCCTGGGCGACGAAACGACGGCGCCGCTGACTGGCGAGCACCTGACGATGAATGCCTGGGATGTCCCACTTGGCTCGCGCTTCGGCGAGAAAATCGGCGAATAGCTGCTGGTGATCCGGCGATTGGCTGAGATCCTCCAGTTCCCTGGGATCGTTTCGAACATTGAACAGCAGGCACGGGTCGTCTTCGCTGTAGATGAATTTCCACGGACCACGACGGATCATCATCAAGGGACTGATGGTGCCTTCGGCCATGTATTCACCGAACACTTCATCGTGCCCGCCCTGCCCTTGCAGGTGCGGCACCAGCGACCGGCCATCCAGGGGCAGGCCCGGCTCCAGGGTGCCGCCGGCCAGTTCCACCAGGGTCGGCAGCAGATCGGCAGTGGACACCGCCGCGCCGACGCGGCCGCTGGCGAATTGGCCAGGCGCACTGATCAGCAGCGGCACACGAGCGGCCATCTCGAACCAGTGCATTTTGTACCAGAGGCCTTTCTCACCGAGCATGTCCCCGTGATCGCCGGAGAAGATGATGATGGTGTCGTCCATCAGGCCGGTATCCTCCAGGGTCTGCAGCAGCTTGCCGATGTTGCTGTCGATGTAGCTGCACGCACCGAAGTAGGCACGACGGGCATCGCGAATCTTATCCACAGGCAGGGGCTTGTCCCACAGATCATAGACTTTCAACAGGCGCTGGGAATGCGGGTCGAGCTCGCTTTGCGCCGGCGTGTGGGGCAGCGGGATGTCCTTGTCTTCATACAGGTCCCAGAAGGTCTTGGGAATCGTGTACGGGTCATGGGGGTGGGTCATCGACACGGTCAGGCAGAACGGCTGGTCGCCGTCCTCGCGGATGTGGTCGAACAGATACTGCTGGGCCTTGAAGACCACCTCTTCATCGAAGTCCAGCTGATTGGTTCGTACGCAAGGCCCGGCCTGCAACACCGAAGACATGTTGTGGTACCAGCTCGGCCGCACGTCCGGTTCGTCCCAGTTCACGGCCCAGCCGTAGTCGGCGGGGTAGATATCACTGGTCAGGCGTTCTTCGTAGCCGTGCAACTGGTCGGGTCCGCAAAAGTGCATCTTGCCGGACAGCGCCGTGCGATAGCCCAGGCGTCGCAGGTAATGGGCATAAGTCGGGACATCAGCGGGAAAATCCGCCGCGTTGTCGTAGGCGCCGATCTTGCTGGGTAACTGGCCGCTCACCAGGGTAAAGCGCGACGGTGCACACAGCGGGCTGTTGCAATACGCGGCGTCGAATACCACGCCCTGGTCGGCCAGGCGTGACAGGTTAGGCAGCTTGATCGGCGAAGAGCCATAGATCGGCAACATTGGCGCGGCCATCTGATCGGCCATGATGAAAAGAATGTTCTTGCGCTTCATGTGTTCGCGGCATTCCATAGTGAGCGGTTATGGGAAATTGCTGCGATCGAGCATGTGCCCCGTGTCTGTTGCGGTAAAGCCCATGCAGAACAATAACTAGGATAAGCACAGCTTATGTATGACGCCTTGGGTGACCTGTCCCTGGACCTGTTCCGTGCCTTTGAAGCCGCGGCTCGCCAACGCAGCTTCACGGCGGCGGCCGTCGAGCTGGGGACCACGCAGCCGGCCATCAGCCAGCAGATCAAGCGCCTTGAAGAACAACTGGGCACGCGCCTGTTCGACCGGATCTATCGCGGGATCGAGCTGACCGAGGCCGGCACGATCCTGTTCGAACAAGTGCAGGCGGGGCTGCAGAACATCGACGAGGGACTCAACGCCATCACCGCTCAACGCCAGCACGAAGTGTTGCAGGTGGCCACGGACTTCGCTTTCGCGGCCTATTGGCTGATGCCGCGCCTGCACCGTTTCCATGCGGCCAACCCACAGGTGGATGTCAGCCTGGTGACCAGCGAGCGTAACCACAACATGCTGCGTACCGATATCGACGTTGCTGTGCTGTTTGGCGACGGTCGCTTCAAACAAGGCGAAAGTCGCTGGTTGTTCAGCGAAGAAGTATTTCCGGTGTGCAGCCCGCTGCTGCTCAAGGAACGTCCCCTGCCCTTGTCCGCCCAGGCGTTGTCCGAGCTGCCCTTGCTGCATTTGCGAGGCAGTAACAGCAGCAACTGGTTCGACTGGAGCGGCGTGTTCCGGGAACTGGGCATCACCTCGCCACCGGCCCCCGGGCAACTGCGTTTCGACAACTACACCCTGCTGATCCAGGCGGCGATTGGCGGCCAGGGCGTCGCCATTGGCTGGCGGCACCTTGTGGATAACTTATTGGCCCAAGGCCTGCTCTGTCGTCCGATTACCGAGACGGTGCTGTCGCGGCTGGGGTACCACGTCGTCTTGCCCCAGCGCAAAAGACGCGGCGTCCTGATCAAGCAGTTCGTGGACTGGCTGATGGAAGAACAGGCCAACAGTGGCGAGTCGCTTACCGGCTTGCCATTACCGTCGATTGCCGTCTGAGTGGCCAGGGCGCTCGCTCGTCGGGGCTGGGGATCAGGTGGCAGCCACGAAATTCACATGTTCGCCCACATGCAGGTTCAGGCGCAGCTCATCGGCAATGCCGACCGCCACACGGTTGAGCCTTTCGAGGGACTCGGCCACGCCGGGTTCCAGGCTGGTGCTGACCTGGCTGAAATGCTCGATACTCAACCCGGCGGCGGCATAGGGTGAGTTGACGAGGGTCCATTGCAGCGAGCTGTGTCGCAGGGCATCGAGGATCTCCTCGGCGGCATGACGCTGCAGGTCGTCTTCGACCTGTTCCTCGTCCAGCACAGCGAAATCCCCCACCAGGAACAACCGGGAAACCTTGACCGCCTGCATCCCGGCAATCAAGGCATCCACCGCCAGCACCTGTTCCACCGGGCCCGGAATGAGCGTGCGCTCCACCTGTTCGCTGTTCATCGGCAAACCCGGAGCGTTCAGCAGACACACCACCGCGTCGGTACCGGCGACGCTCTGCTTGACCCGTTCGGGATCATAGAGATCCCCCGTCTTGGCCCGCAGGCCCGGACGCGGCGCCAGCGCCGTGAGATCATCGAGAATGGCAATGACTTCATGCTGGCGCCGCAGCATCTCAGCCATCAACGCACTGCCGAGGCTGCTCATGGCACCATAGAGCACCACTTTGATGACCGGGGTTTCGGCGTTCTTCATGGCTGTTTTCCTTTTTTACCGCATGTAAGCCTCTGACCCGTGGAAAACCCGGAGGGTTCGGCCTTGCAGGACAAGGAGTGAAAGATGCAACGGATCAAGGGCTATCATGCCCACGTCTATTTCGATGCCAGCACCCTGGACCAGGCCCGGGCACTGTGTGAGGAAGCGGCGCAGCTGTTTGCGCTGAAGATGGGCCGGGTCCACCAGCGTCCGGTCGGCCCTCATCCGGACTGGAGTTGCCAGCTGGCGTTCGACCCGCAGTACATCGGCGTAGTCCTGCCGTGGCTCGCGCTCAATCGCAATGGCCTGGTGATCTTCCTGCACCCGGACACCGGCGATGACCTGAAGGACCACACCGACCATGCGATCTGGATGGGCGCGATGCGGCCGTTGGATCTTTCGGTGTTTGCCGCAAGAACTTGATTGCTCCTGTGGCGAGGGGATTTATCCCCGCTGGACTGCGCAGCAGGCCCAAAAGGGCAGAGTGCATTCTCCGGGTATTACACGATGACAGGTTTCATGGCCGCTTCGCGCCCCAGCGGGGATAAATCCCCTCGCCACAGCAGTGCCGCCTAACAAGGTCATCATCTGCGGCTCGTCCCCCATTTACCCTGCGAAAGCTTGATGAAAGCTAGCGCGATTAGGATCGCCCCCACTCCCGGCAAAAGACCGGCGGCCCGAGACGCAGCTCGAATGCGCGTCTGGCCTTTTTAACAACAACAATGGTGACCCTGATGTCCTCTGCTATTCATCCCGTCGTACCCACTCCATCCGTCCGTTCCGTGCCTCTCGTTCTGCGCTGACCTCTGCGGTTCGCCTTTACCCGCCACGCCACGCCTGGAGTATTCCCCATGCTGACTTTCCTTGGCTTCGCCATGGTCATCACCTTCATGTTCCTGATCATGACCAAGCGCCTGTCCGCGCTGATCGCCCTGATCATCATTCCGATCCTGTTCGCCCTGTTCGGTGGTTTTGCGCCGAAAATCGGCCCGATGATGCTCGAAGGCATCACCAAGCTCGCCCCGACCGGGGTGATGCTGATGTTCGCGATTCTGTATTTTGCGCTGATGATCGATTCCGGCCTGTTCGACCCGGCCGTGCGCAAGATTCTCAAGCTGGTCAAGGGCGACCCGCTGAAAGTTTCGGTCGGTACCGCCGTTCTGGCGCTCGTCGTCTCCCTCGATGGTGACGGCGCGACCACTTATATGATCTGCGTGGCCGCGATGCTGCCGCTCTACAGCCGCATCGGCATGAGCCCACGGATCATGGCCGGCCTGATCATCCTCGCCGGCGGCGTGATGAACATGACCCCTTGGGGCGGCCCGACGGCGCGTGCGGCCAGTGCGTTGCATGTCGACCCGTCCGACATCTTCGTTCCGATGATCCCGGCGATGGCCTTCGGTGTCGTGGCGATCCTTGTGATTGCCTATATGTACGGCAAGCGCGAGCGTGCGCGCCTGGGTGAACTGCACCTGGTGGGCGAGGAAATGGATCACAGCGAGATCAGCGTTTCCCAGTTCCCGGACGCCCGCCGTCCGAAGCTGATCTGGTTCAACGGCGCGCTGACCCTGGGCCTGATGTGTACCCTGATCGCTGGCCTGCTGCCGCTGCCGGTGCTGTTCATGGTGGCCTTCAGCATCGCGATGATCGTCAACTACCCTTGCCTGCAGCAGCAGAAAGACCGCGTTGCGGCGCATGCCGGTAGCGTACTGGCGGTGGTCGGGCTGATTTTCGCGGCGGGTATCTTCACCGGCATCCTGTCCGGTACCGGTATGGTCGACGCCATGTCCAAGAGCCTGTTGGCCGTGATCCCGGATTTCCTCGGCCCGTACCTGGCCGTGATTACCGCGCTGGCCAGCATGCCGTTCACTTTCTTCATGTCCAACGACGCATTTTATTACGGGGTGTTACCGGTGCTGGCCGAAGCAGCCAGTCATTACGGTATCTCGCCGGTTGAAATGGCACGTGCCTCCATCGTTGGCCAGCCCGTGCACCTGCTGAGCCCGCTGGTTCCGTCCACCTACCTGCTGGTAGCCTTGGCCGGGATCGAGTTCGGCGACCACCAGCGCTTCACGCTGAAGTGGGCAGTACTGGTTTGCCTGTGCATAATGTTCGCCGCCTTGCTGATGGGGATTTTTCCGCTGTTCAGCACTCTATAAAAGCAACATATGACGCTGCGTCGCTCTCCTACGAACCGAAGCGACGCGGCCTAACAAACGCTCAAAGGAACTCACATGGAATGGCTGACCAACCCGGAAATCTGGGTTGCCTTCTTTACCCTGACGGCCCTGGAAATTGTCCTGGGCATCGATAACATCATCATGATTTCGATCCTGGTCAGCCGCATGCCCAAGCACATGCAGGCGCGCACCCGGATTTTCGGTCTGGCCCTGGCCATGATCACGCGGATCCTGCTGCTGTTGTCCATCACCTGGGTCATGCGCCTGACCACCGATTTGTTCGAAGTGTTCGGCAAGGGTATCTCCGGTCGTGACCTGATCCTGTTCTTCGGTGGCCTGTTCCTGCTGTGGAAAAGCTCCCAGGAGATGTACCACGCCCTGGAAGGTGAAGACGAAAGCAACGAGGCGCCTGCGGGCAAGGGCGGCAGCTTCATCTACACCATCATCCAGATCGCGATCATCGACATCGTGTTCTCCCTGGACTCGGTCATCACCGCCGTGGGCATGGTCTCCCATGTACCGGTCATGGTGGCGGCGATCATCGTGGCGGTCCTGGTGATGATGCTGGCCTCGGGCACCATCAGCCAGTTCATCGACAAGCACCCGTCGCTGAAAATGCTGGCGCTGTCGTTCCTGCTGGTGGTCGGTACCGTGCTGATCGCCGAGTCCCTCGATGTGCATGTACCTAAGGGCTACGTCTACTTCGCCATGGCGTTCTCCCTGGCGGTGGAAGCCATCAACATCAAGATGCGCACCGCGATGGCCCGCAAGCGCAAGCAGCAGGATCCAGTGAAACTGCGCAAGGATGTTCCCGGTCAGTAACGATACGGGGCAATGAACGAAGGGGCTCTCTGGAGCCCCTTTTTCATGCCCGGAGAAAGGCCCCTGTGGGAGCGAGCTTGCTCGCGATAGCGGTCTGTGGGCAATGAAGAGGTTGAATGTCGGGGCCCCATCGCGAGCACGCTCGCTCTCACTGGAGCTGAGGGGGTATTTTTATGACAGTTTTGTTTCAAACGATTCTTTAGCTGTGCAATGCTGGCGTCCGAACCGTTCGCCAACTACAGCTTAAATACAAGAACGAAGAATGTGGCACCGTCAATTTGTCCCTTTGGGACGCTAACAGGGGGCTTCTCATGCTGACCCTGCTCAACTTGCTCTCCGCCGTGGCCCTGCTGATCTGGGGCACGCACATTGTCCGTACCGGCATCCTGCGGGTCTACGGCTCGAACCTGCGGCACGTCATCAGCCAGAACATGTCCAGGCGCTGGCTGGCTTTCATCGCCGGTATCATGGTCACGGCCATGGTCCAGAGCAGCAATGCCACCGCCATGCTGGTCACCTCCTTCGTCGGCCAGGGCCTGATGGCATTGACTCCTGCCCTGGCGACCATGCTGGGCGCCGACGTCGGCACGGCACTGATGGCCCGGGTGCTGACCCTGGACCTGTCCTGGCTGTCGCCCTTGCTGATTTTCCTCGGGGTGATTTTCTTCCTGTCGCGCAAGCAGACGCGCGTCGGGCAGATGGGGCGGGTGGGCATCGGCCTGGGCCTGATCATCCTGGCGCTGCAATTGATCGTCGAGGCCGCCGCGCCCATCACCCACGCCCAGGGCGTGAAAGTGATCTTCGCTTCGTTGACCGGTGACATCCTCCTCGACGCCCTGGTCGGTGCGGTCTTTGCCATGGTGTCCTACTCCAGCCTGGCCGCCGTGCTGTTGACCGCCACCCTGGCCGGCGCGGCGGTGATCAGCCTGCCGGTCGCCATTGGTCTGGTGATCGGCGCCAACATCGGCAGCGGTGTGCTGGCCTTCCTGGGTACCAGCATGCAGAACGCCGCCGGCCGCCAGGTGGCACTGGGCAGCTTGCTGTACAAGCTGATCGGGCTGTTGCTGATCATCCCGGTGCTCGATCCGCTGGTAGGCTGGCTCGACAGCCTGGACTTCAGCCCCCAGGAAACGGTCATCGGCTTCCATCTGCTCTACAACGCCGTTCGTTGCCTGGTCCTGCTGCCCAGCGTCGCCCCCATGGCGAAACTCTGCGCCTGGCTGCTGCCAGACCGTCCAGACACCAATGGCACGGCCAAGCCACGCCACCTGGACCCGGCCGCCCTCGCCACCCCAAGCCTGGCCCTGGCGAACGCGGCCCGGGAAACCTTGCGCATCGGCGACCAGATCGAAAACATGCTCGAAGCCATGCTCGACGTGCTGCGCGGCCAGCAGACGGCCGTCACCCAGGAGGTCCGGCGTGTCAGCGACGACGTCGAAGCCTTGTGCAGCGCCATCAAGCTGTACATGGCCCAGATGCCCCGCGAGGACCTCAGTGAACAGGACAGCCGCCGCTGGGCGGAGATCATCGAGCTGGCCATCAACCTGAAGCTGGCCAGCGACCTTATCGAACGCATGCTGCGCAAGGTCCAGCAGCAGAAGACCTCGCAGCGGCGGTCCTTTTCCGAGGTGGGCCTGGAGGAGTTGGCGGGGCTGCACAGCCATCTGATCGCCAACCTGCGCCTGGGGCTGTCGGTATTTCTCAGTGGCGACCGGGAAAGCGCCCGTCAATTGCTGCGTGAGAAACGGCGTTTTCGCGCCCAGGAAAGGCGCATGGCCCATGCTCACGTCAGTCGTTTGCAGCGCAAGGTCATACAAAGCCTGGAGACCAGTTCCCTGCACCTGGATCTGATTGCCGACATGAGGCGTCTCAACTCGCTGTTCTGCGGCAGTGCCTATGTGGTGCTGGAAAGTGCCGAGATCGGCGCCCTGGCGGCCGATGAAATCTCGGACATTACCCATTCGCCTTGAACATCTGGCGCGTTGTCCAGTCAACAAGGTTGGACTGTCAGTCGCCAGGATGCTCATTTTATGCGTGGTCTGTTACTCGCCCTCCTCTTGCTAGGCTCGTTGCCCGTGGCGGCCCTGGATCGGTTCCAGGTCGAAGGGTATACGCTGCCCAACGGCATGCAGCTATTGCTCAAGCCCGGCAGCGAACGCGGGCATGTCGCGATCCGGCTGGTGATTGGCGTGGGCCTGGACGATTTCAGTTGCGCCGACAAGGAGCTGCCGCACCTGCTCGAGCATGCGCTGTTCAGCGGGATCGACGAGGGTGGCGAGGGCGCGCTGGAAGAGCGCATGCAGGCATTGGGCGGCGAGTGGAACGCCTTCACCAGTAACGCCGACACCACTTTTGTCATCGAAGCGCCGGCGAGCAACCAGCGCAAGGTGCTGGACCTGCTGCTGGCGGTGCTGACCCGCACCCGCATCGACGACAAGGCCCTGGAAGCGGCCAAGCGGGTGGTCGAACGCGAGGATGGCGGCCACTACACCCACCTGCAACGCTGGCTCGACCGTCAGGACCTGGGCCACAGGGCCAGCAATCAGCTGGCGGTGGAACTGGGCCTGCGCTGCGCGGAGCGGGCCGAGGTGGGGCAACACTCCCTAGCCCGCCTCGAACAGGTTCGCAAAAGCTGGTACGCACCGAACAACATGACGCTGATTGTCGTCGGCGATCTCGACCGGGTGCTGCCGGCCTATCTGGAACGCACCTTTGGCGCGCTCGAACCGGTCGAGCCCAGCGCCCACAAACCGCTGCCGCAGATTCGCTACAGCGCGGTCACCAAGCGCAACCTGATCCGCGGCCTGTCAGGGGATGGCGCCAAGCTGCACTGGCTGTTCCCGGAGCCGGTGCTGGACCAGCAGCACGACGAAACCTTCGATCTGCTCAAGGACTACCTGGACTGGGCGCTCTATCGCCAACTGCGCCTGGCCAGTGGCCTGTCCTACGGCCCCTGGGTGGAGCGGGAAGTGTTCGGTGGCGTCGGTTTCTTCAGCCTGAACGCAGACCTGGCCCGCGAGGACCTGCCAGAAGCCGAGGCGGCGCTCGAGGCGCTGCGCAACACGTTGCTCAAGGACGGACTGGATCCCGACACGTTCATGCGCATCAAGCGCGCGGCCATCGCCCATCAGTCCTGGGCGGTACAAGGCAACAGCGCACTGGCCGATTACTACTGGGGCGCCCTGGGCGACTACGAGGACGGTCGCTTCGCCAACCCCGCCGTGCGCCTGCAGGCGGTGAGCCTGGAACAGGCCAACCAGGCCCTGGACGAACTGCTCAAGGATCCGGGTTACCTGCGCATCGAAAAGCCGCTGCTCAGCGACGATGAACTGGTATGGACCCTGGTCGCCTTGATGGGGCTGCTGCTGGCCTGGGTGGCGTGGCGCCTGCGCCGACGCAGGGCCTGACCCGCCCGGCCGGTATCATGGGTAGCGAACGGGTTTATCCCGATCGGCTGCCGGGCGGAACACTTCCCGCGTCACAAGTGATCACGAGCCTCGCCATGCCGATGCCCGGACGATACTCTATCGGGGATATTTCCTACGTCTTGATGTGAAACCGCCGAATGCAAAACCTGACTCACTATATCCAGCGCCTTCTTGAACTGATGAAGCGCTACCCGGGGATCATCGCGCTGGGCGGTTTCGTGTCCGGGATCGGCAGTTTCATGCTGGTGGACCGCCAGCAGGGCCTGGCGAGCTGGATCGCCATCGTGATGTTGGTGAGTTGGCTCTGGCTGATGCTGGAAAACAGCCTGACCCGCCTGTTCACGCGGGTTTTCAAACGGGAAATTCCCCAGCCGCTGTTGCGTTACGCCACGCAGATGATCCACCAGGAAAGCCTGTTCTTCGTCCTGCCGTTTTTCTTCGTCACCACCACCTGGAACAGCAGCCAACTGCTTTTCACCGGCCTGCTCACCGCGGCGGCACTGATTTCCATCATCGACCCGCTGTACTACAAATGGCTGGCGCCCCGGCGCTGGGCCTTCCTGGCGTTGCACACCCTGACGCTGTTCGCCGCCCTGCTCACCGCATTGCCGGTCATCTTGCACCTGACCACCGACCAGAGCTTCAAGCTGGCCCTGGGCACGGCCATGCTGCTGTCGTTTCCCAGCCTCGCTTCGATCTTCCCGATCCGCACCGTGCGCAACGCCCTGGCGATCCTGTGCATCACCCTGGGCATTGGCGCTGCCGGCTGGGTGCTGCGTTCCTGGGTACCGCCCGCGACATTGTGGATGACCGAAGTGGCGATCAGCACTCAGCTGGAAGACCGCACACCCGGCGCCAGCCTCAAGGAAGTCAGCGCCGCCCAGATCCGTGGCAACGGCCTGTACGCCTACACGGCGATCAACGCACCACGCGGGCTCGACGAGCGGATCTATCACGTCTGGCAATTCAACGGCAAGGAAGTCGATCGCATCGCCCTGGACATCCACGGTGGGCGCAAGGAAGGCTATCGCGCCTGGACCCACAAGCAGAACTTCCCGGATGACCCGACAGGCAAATGGCAGGTGCGGGTGCTCACGGAAAATGGCCAGGTGATCGGTGTGCTGCGTTTCAATGTGAGCGCCGCTGCGCCCGCAGCAAAATAATGACAGTCATGCTATTAGGTAGCGCTGTTCAAACCGAACGAGCATGGAGCTTATGACCCCCAGCCCCCCTATGGGCAGTGCCCGACTCGACACGTCCGGCTCGCCGGCGCAACTGTGGATCAGTGGCGACTGGACCCTGGCCCATTACGCCCAGCTCAAGCGCTTGAGCGAATCGCTGCGCGGCCAGTACGACGAAAACGCCCGGATCGATCTCAACGGCCTCGGCGCCCTCGACACCGCCGGAGCCTCGCTATTGGTGGAGCTGCTGGGTTCGGAACGGCTGGGCAAGACCGCCGAACACCCGGACTGCAGCCTGCCGGCAGCCGAGCGCGCCCTGCTGCAGACCGTGTATTGCTCGCTGACGGATTTCTGCGTACCGGACAAAGAGCCGAAAGTCAGCGTCGTGACCCAATTGCTGACACGCATCGGACGGGCCGTGGAGAAGGTCTGGCAGGACACCCTGCAGTTGCTCGGCTTTGTCGGCCTGATCCTGGAAACCCTGGCCCGCGGCCTGTTCCACCCACGGCGCTGGCGGATTACCCCAATGGTGGTTCACATCGAGCAGACCGGCCTGGACGCGGCACCCATCGTGGCCTTGCTGACGTTCCTGGTGGGAGCGGTGGTGGCCTTCCTCGGGGCGACGGTGCTGGCGGATTTCGGCGCCAGTATCTTCACCGTGGACCTGGTGGCGTTCTCGTTTCTGCGTGAATTCGGCGTGTTGCTGACGGCGATCCTCATGGCCGGTCGTACCGCCAGCGCATTCACCGCGCAGATCGGCTCGATGAAGGCCAACGAGGAAATCGACGCCATCAGGACCCTCGGCCTCGATCCTGTCGAGTTGCTGGTGCTGCCCAGGGTGCTGGCCCTCCTGGTGGCGCTGCCCATGCTGACATTCGTGGCCATGCTCGCGGGCATCATTGGCGGCGGCGTGGTGTGCGCCCTGTCCCTGGGCATCTCTCCGGCCATGTTCCTGTCGCTGCTGCAATCGGACATCGGCGTGCAGCACTTCGTGGTGGGCATGGTCAAGGCGCCGATCTTCGCGTTTCTGATCGCTGCCATCGGCTGCCTGGAAGGCTTCAAGGTCAGCGGCAGTGCCGAATCGGTCGGGGCCCACACCACCTCCAGCGTAGTGCAGTCGATTTTCGTGGTGATCGTGCTGGATGCCGTGGCCGCGCTGTTTTTCATGGAGATGAGCTGGTGAGTCGACCTCGTGCTACACCCGCCGACGCGGTGATCCAGGTGCGCGGCCTGTGCAATCGCTTTGGCCGCCAGAGCGTGCATGAAAACCTCGACCTGGACGTCTACAAAGGCGAGATCCTCGCCGTGGTGGGCGGCTCCGGCAGTGGCAAGTCGGTGCTGCTGCGCAGCATCGTCGGCCTGAACCAGCCCAGCGAGGGTTCGGTGCGGGTGTTCGGCCAGGACTTGCCAAGCCTGCCCCCGGCACAACGCTCACGGGTGGAACGACGCTTTGGCGTGCTGTTCCAGAAGGGCGCGCTGTTTTCGTCCCTGACGGTGACAGAGAACGTCGCCCTGCCGCTGATCGAACATGCCGGCCTCAGCCGGGCCGACGCCGAACACCTGGCGGCGGTGAAACTCGCCCTGGCCGGACTGCCGCTCTCGGCCGCGGACAAGTACCCCGCGTCGCTGTCCGGCGGCATGATCAAGCGGGCCGCCCTGGCCCGTGCGCTGGCCCTGGACCCGGACATCCTGTTTCTCGACGAACCCACCGCCGGACTCGACCCCATCGGCGCGGCGGCTTTCGACCAGTTGATCCTGACGCTGCGCGACGCCCTGGGCCTGAGCGTGTTCCTGGTCACCCACGACCTGGACACCCTCTACACCATCACGGATCGAGTAGCGGTGCTGGCCCAGAAAAAAGTCCTGGTGGCTGATGTCATCGACAAGGTGTCGGAAACCGACGATGCCTGGATTCATGAATACTTTCATGGCCCTCGCGGCCGCGCGGCGCTGTCGGCCGCTACACAGTCCAACGAGGTTTGACATGGAAACCCGAGCCCATCATGTGCTGATCGGCCTGTTCACCGTCATTGTGGTGGTCAGCGCCCTGCTGTTCGGCCTCTGGCTGGCCAAGTCCAGCGTGGACAGCGAGTTCAAGGATTACGAAGTGGTGTTCAACGAGGCTGTCAGCGGCTTGTCCCGAGGCAGCTCGGTGGAATACAGCGGCATCAAGGTCGGGGACGTGGTGAACCTGCGCCTGGATCCGAACGATCCGCGCCGGGTGCTGGCGCGAGTGCGCTTGAGCGGTGAAACGCCGATCAAGCAGGACACCCAGGCCAAGCTGGCACTGACGGGCATCACCGGCACCTCGATCATCCAGCTCAGTGGCGGCACGCCCCAGAGCCCGCCATTGACCGGGCACGACGGCGAACCGCCGGTGATCGTCGCCGCGCCCTCACCCATCGCCCGCCTGCTCAATAACAGCGACGACGTGATGACCAACATCAACCTGCTGCTGCACAACGCCAACGAGGTGTTTTCCTCCGACAACGTCCAGCGCCTGAGCAATACCCTGGATCATCTGGAACAAACCACCGGGGTCATTGCCGATCAGCGTGGCGACATTCGCCAGGCCATGCAGCAACTGGCGTCCATCGGCAAACAGGCCAGCGCCACGCTGGAGCAGACCACCGCGCTGATGCGCAACGCCAATGGGCTGCTCAACGACCAGGGCAAACAGGCGTTCGGCAATGCCGGCCAGGCCATGGAGTCCCTGGCTCGCAGCACGGCGACCCTCGACAGACTGCTGGACGACAACCGCGACGCGCTGAACAACGGCATGCAAGGCCTCAACGCCCTGGCGCCGGCCGTGCGCGAGCTGCGGGAAACCCTGAGCGCCCTGCGCGGTATATCCCGGCGCCTGGACGCCAACCCCAGCGGCTATCTGCTGGGCAATGACAAGGATAAGGAGTTCACGCCATGAAGCCGTTCAATCGATTCGTCTGTCCGGCGCTGGTGCTGACAGCGTTTATCCTGCTGACCGGGTGTTCGATCCTGCCCAAGGCCGAGCCGTCGGACATCTATCGGCTGCCCGCCAGCCAGGCGTCGGCCTCGGCCGGCACGCCGGTGAGCTGGTCGTTGCGCCTGGCCAGCCCGCAGGCCAGCGAAGTGCTCAACAGCCCGAAAATCGCGGTCATTCCCCAGGGCAACCTGTTCAGCAGCTACGCCGCCTCGCGCTGGAGCGATCCCGCCCCGGTGTTGCTGCGCAATCGCTTGCTCGACGGCTTTGCCCAGGACGGACGGGTCAGGCTGCTGAGTGTCGCCGACAGCAACCTGCAGGCAGACCTGGAACTGGGCGGGCAATTGCAGGCGTTCCAGACCGAATACCAGGGCTCGGCCGCCAGCGTGGTGGTTCGCCTGGATGCACTGCTGGTGCGTGGTTTCGACCAGCGCATCCTGGCCAGCCGCCGCTTCGAGGTGCGCCAGCCCTTGAGCGATGTGAAGGTACCGGCGGTGGTGGATGGCTTTGGCCGGGCCAGTGACCGGCTGACCGCCGAGGTGGTGAACTGGACGCTGGAGCAGGGCCAGCGCTTCGCGACCCCGGCGCCCTGAACCTCAGCCAAAGAACCAGTAGCACACGCCGATCGCCCCCAGCACGCCGGCCAGCTCCGCCAGCAGCGCGCACCCCACCGCATGCCGCGCCCGCTGGATGCCCACGGCGCCGAAGTACACCGCCAGCACATAGAAGGTGGTTTCCGTGCTGCCCTGGATGGTGGCTGCCACCAGGGCCGGGAAGCTGTCCACCCCGGAAGTCTTCATGGTTTCGATCAGCATCGCCCGGGCGGCGCTGCCGGAAAAGGGCTTGACCATGGCCGTGGGCAAGGCGTCGACGAAACGCGTGTCCCAACCCGCCCACTGCACCAGGTGCCGGATGCCATCCAGGCCGAAATCCAGCGCGCCCGAAGCCCGCAGCACGCCCACGGCGCAGAGCATGGCCACCAGGTAGGGCAGCAGGCCCTTGGCAACGTCGAACCCTTCCTTGGCACCTTCGACGAACGCTTCGTAGACCTTGACCTTGCGCAGCGCGCCGATCACCAGGAACAGGATGATCAGGCCGAACAACGTCAGGTTGCCCAGGATCGATGACAACCCCGCCAAGGCCGTGGCCGAGAGCGTCGCCAGCATGGCCATGAAACCGCCCAGCACCAACGCACCGGGCACCAGGTACGCCAGCACCACCGGGTCCCACAGACGAAGACGCTGCATGAACGCCACCGACAGCAGCCCCACCAGGGTCGAGCAACTGGTGGCGAGCAGGATCGGCAGGAACACCAGGGTCGGGTCCGGCGCGCCTTGCTGGGCGCGGTACATGAAAATCGTCACCGGCAGCAGCGTCAGCGACGACGCGTTGAGCACCAGGAACAGGATCTGGGCATTGCTGGCGATGGTCGGGCTGGGATTGAGGTCCTGCAGGGCACGCATGGCCTTGAGGCCGATGGGGGTGGCGGCGTTATCCAGTCCCAGCCCGTTGGCGGCGAAGTTGAGGGTGATCAGGCCGATCGCCGGATGGCCCGGCGGCACTTCCGGCATCAGGCGCAGGAACAGCGGGCCGAGGGCCTTGGCCAGCCAGTCGACGATGCCGGCCTTTTCGGCGATGCGCAGGAACCCCAGCCAGAGGGTCAGGGTGCCGAACAGCAGGACCATGACCTCCACCGACAGCTTGGCCATGGCAAAGATGCTTTCCACCATGGCCGCGAAGATCCCGGCGTTGCCGCCGACCAGCCACTGCACCAGCGCCGATACGGCCGCCACGATAAAGAAGCCAAGCCACAGGCCATTGAGCATCGGTTAAATCCCCCGGAAGATGCGGCGAATGATAGCGGGGCTGGCAGAAACGACAAACCCCGGATTTTTCCGGGGTTTGCCTGGATGTTGAATGTGCCGTCGCCATCGCGGGCCTTGAAGCCTGATGCCGATCAGTCAACTGGCACACAACCCGCTGGGCTGCGGAGCAGGCCTGAAACCGGACGACGCGCTAGGTCTGGTCAATGACATCGGCAATGGTGGGGCCGCTTGGCGGCCCAGCGGGGGATAAATCCCCTCGTCACAATCCTGGCCTCAAGGCAGGCATCAATGGCTGGAAGGTTCCCCCGCCGGCAGCGGCTCCTTGCTGCGCCAGTGTGGCAGGGAGTTCCAGTAGCGCTGGCCCTTGGCATCGTCGTACATGCCTTCCCAACGAGCGATCACCAGCACCGCCAGGGCGTTGCCGATCACGTTCAGCGCGGTACGGGCCATATCCATGATGCGGTCGACACCGGCGATGAAGGCCAGGCCTTCCAACGGTATACCGACACTGCCGAGGGTGGCGAGCAGCACCACGAAGGATACGCCCGGCACACCGGCGATGCCCTTGGAAGTGACCATCAGGGTCAGGACCAATAGCAGTTGCTGGCTGATGGACAGGTCGATGCCATACAGCTGGGCGATGAAGATCGCCGCGATGCTCTGATAGAGGGTCGAACCATCGAGGTTGAACGAATAACCGGTGGGCACCACGAAGCTGCAGATGGCTTTCGGTGCGCCGTAGGCTTCCATCTTCTCGATCACCCGCGGCAATACCGTTTCGGAGCTGGCGGTGGAGTAGGCCAGCACCAGTTCGTCCTTGAAAATGCGCATCAGCTTGAGCACCGAGAAGCCGAACAGGCGCGCAACCAGGCCCAGTACCACGAAGGCGAAGAAGGCGATGGCGACGTAAACCAGGATCACCAGTTTTGCCAATGGCAGCAGGGAAGCGAAGCCGAAGTTGGCGACGGTCACCGCGATCAGTGCGAAAACGCCGATCGGCGCGTAGTTCATGATCATGTGGGTGACCTTGAACATGCTTTCCGACACGCCCTGGAACATTTTCACCAGCGGGTCGCGCAGGTCCGGCTGCAGGCTGGAAAGACCGAGGCCGAACAGAACGGAGAAGAAAATGATCGGCAGCATCTCGCCGCGAGCGGCCGCTGCGAAGATGTTTGACGGGATCAGGTTGAGGATGGTCTGGATAAAGGCATGTTCATGCTGGACTTCGGCGGCCGTGGCCTGGTACTTGGAAATGTCCACGGTACCCAGGGTGCTCATGTCGATGCCGCTGCCTGGATGGAAGAAGTTGGCCAGCAGCAGGCCGACAACAATAGCGATGGTGGTGACGACTTCGAAATAGACGATGGTCTTGAAGCCGATACGCCCGAGTTTCTTGGCGTCACCGACCCCGGCAATGCCGACGATCAGGGAGGAAATCACGATCGGGATCACGATCATCTTGATCAGGCGAATGAAGATATCGCCTGCCGGTTGCAACACGTTGCTGATCCACCAGGCCTTTTCGCCACTGAAATGGTTGAGCAGCGCGCCGAGTGCAATCCCGAGCACCAGGCCGATGAGAATCTGCCAGGCGAGGCTTAGTTTTGCCTTCTTCATATCATTACCCTTACTTCGATTGGACACGGACAAAAGCATGGAAGGGACCGCTCATGGCGACACGAATCCGCGCTTTTGCCCCCGTATAAGGTCACCCCGAGCACGCGCTGGCGGCTGACTGGCGGGCGAAAAAAGGCGCAACTATTGCGAGGCGAGGGGGGATCGTCTAATGCCGTAACCGCCTACCCCATGCCGAATCGGCATGAGTTTTTCCAAACAAAACGCGCGTCCCAACCGGTTCGAATGTGCCAATTAGGCAGGCAAAAGCGCCGTGAACCGGCCATTTCAGCGTAGCCTGCGCCTTTTTCAGCGCCAGGAAAACCGCCAGGGCTCAGACAAATTGTCGCAACGTCATTTAATGAAATAGCGCGAACCTTCTCCGATTAACGGTCAGGTCCGGAAGGGAAAGAGCGCTGGAAGGGCAAAAAACCGCAGGGGATGGGGCACGGCTGGGATAAAAATGACCAGGCGCTCTGGCTCAAGCCTCTTGCGTTGAAAAGCTCTCCGCAGGTTCGCCCAGCCCCAGGGACTTTGCGAACCTGCGTCGCAGCTTTTACCTGACCCGGCCCTTTCGCAGGCACCCCTTGTGCCCGTAGGTCACTCCGACCCTCAATGGTCAGAACGTCCCAGCCCCCTGGTCATGCAACAGCCCTCTTCAGGCTGTGCAGAGGGAAAAGCAAGACTGCTGTTCCCGTTGTCGAAACTCAGTACCAGTTAGGATCCTTCTTGAGTTGCTCCATTAACATTTCCTGCATACCTTCGTCCGGGTTACCCAGGAAACGATAGTCGGCGTGGCGGGTCGGCGATTTGTCGGCAGGCAGTCCGGCGGGTACCTCGACCAGCAAGGCGTAGGCCTCGTCCTTATCGAAACTGAAGGCCACGAACAGGCGCTTGCTGCGACAGGTGGCCTGGGTCTCGCACAGCGGACCGACCAGATACTTGTCGCCGTCTTCTTCGACAGCGTTCATCTGTTCCGAATCGCCGGACAGGTTCATGACCCATTCCGGCAAGCGTTCTTCTTTCTTGACGACCTGCTGCCAGGTCTCGCGGTATTGCGGGTCTGACTCGAGCAACTGGTTGACCCGCATCTGTCCGTCATTGGCAGCCATTGCCAGGGTGCTGCCGCCCAGGAGCAGGGCGGCTACCCATCCTTTCAACGAAACGCTCATGGTCAGCCTCGACCGCGACGGCCAAAGAAGAAGGAAGCGATGAACATCACCAGGAATACGACAAAGAGAATCTTGGCGATGCCCGTGGCGGTGCCTGCGATACCACCGAAGCCCAGGACGGCGGCGATGATGGCAATGATCAGGAATGTAATAGCCCAGCTCAACATGGTGATTCTCCTTACGCTTTTCTATTTAGTTTGGGTCTGGCGGAGATGGTTCCATGCGCCAAGGACGCAGGGATCATCGAGTTAAAACACCCAGCGTTCCTGGCGCGGCATGTCGGCCACAGGCTGTGCCTGATCGACGTCCATCATGCGCATCGAAGCGGAAGCCTGGGCGACGTTGCCCACGGGGCTGAAATGGGTTTGGGGAGCTCTTTGAACCGACACCAGAGGGGCTTCGGGCTGCTGGCTGTAATGCCAGAGAAGCAATTGCTGACCCACCACGAGGGTCACAAGCAAAGCCAGAACAGCCCACAACCCCTGCTGTACGCGCAGGGAAGTGATTGAAAATCGGGCGGCACGTTGACGATTCATCCTGGAATTCCTCCCCACCCCGGGTGGTGATCTGGTTGGGCGTTTGCACGCTACGTTGATCAGACCATTGCAGGCGGCATGCCAGATTTTTTTATAGAAAAAATCCTTTTAAATCATAGAGTTATATTGGTCGCAAAAAGACTGGAGAACGCATCCTGCACGATGCTCCAATCTGCGGTCGTGCGTATTGCACGAATGCCCGCGCCCTTGCCTCTGATACGCAGGCCTTCGTATGCAAGGAAAGTGTCGATCCGGATTCTTTTTGAATTGCCGCTCGCCAATCGATGTCGGAATGGCGTGCCAGACCATTCGACACAGGCACAGGGCAAGAAAGGAGATAAATCAGGCTTTTATAATCCCGCCATCCACAGCGAGGCTGCCGATAGGTAGTATTCGCTCAGAATCGACCATGCAACTTGCCCGATTTTTCTGACACTAACCAACATCATTCATTAAAGGAGCGTAGGAAAAATGGAATCCGCCACTGAGCATCAAGGCCGCATTCTGCTGGTAGACGATGAGTCTGCCATCCTGCGTACCTTCCGCTATTGCCTGGAAGACGAAGGCTATACCGTCGCCACCGCCAGCAGCGCCGCCCAGGCCGACGCCTTGTTGCAACGCCAGGTATTCGACCTGTGCTTTCTAGATCTGCGCCTGGGGGAAGACAATGGACTGGATGTACTGGCCCAGATGCGCATCCAGGCCCCCTGGATGCGGGTGGTGATCGTCACCGCCCACTCGGCGGTCGATACGGCGGTCGATGCGATCCAGGCCGGCGCCGCCGATTATCTCGTCAAGCCCTGCAGCCCAGATCAGTTGCGCCTGGCGACTGCCAAACAGCTGGAAGTACGTCAATTGTCAGCCAGGCTGGAAGCCCTGGAAGGCGAGATGCGCAAGCCCAATGACGGCCTGGACTCCCATAGCCCGGCGATGAAGGTTGTCCTGGAAACCGCCCGCCAGGTCGCCAGCACCGACGCCAACATCCTGATCCTGGGTGAGTCGGGCACTGGTAAGGGCGAGTTGGCCCGGGCCATCCACGGCTGGAGCAAACGTGCGAAGAAGTCCTGCGTCACCATCAACTGCCCTTCGCTGACGGCAGAGCTGATGGAGAGCGAACTGTTCGGCCACAGCCGGGGGGCGTTCACCGGGGCCAGCGAGAGCACCCTGGGACGGGTCAACCAGGCGGATGGAGGCACGCTGTTTCTCGACGAGATCGGCGATTTTCCCCTGACATTGCAGCCCAAGCTGCTGCGTTTCATCCAGGACAAGGAATACGAACGGGTCGGCGATCCGGTCACCCGCCGGGCCGATGTCCGGATACTCGCGGCCACCAACCTCAACCTCGAAGACATGGTGCGCGACGGCCGTTTTCGCGAAGACCTGCTGTATCGCCTGAACGTCATCACGCTGCATCTGCCACCGCTGCGCGAGCGCGCCGAAGATATCCTCACCCTGGCCGATCGTTTCCTGGCGCGCTTCGTCAAGGAGTATGCCCGCCCGGCCCGTGCGTTCAGCGACGAGGCCCGCGAAGCGCTGCTAGGCTATCGCTGGCCTGGCAATATCCGCGAGCTGCGCAACGTGGTGGAACGCGCCAGCATCATTTGCGCCCAGGAAAAGGTGGAAATCAGTCATCTGGGCATGGCCGAACAGCCCGTCAACAACGCGCCGCGCATTGGCGCCGCGCTGAGCCTCGATGAGCTGGAAAAAGCCCACATAGGGGCGGTACTGGCCACGGCCGATACCCTCGACCAAGCGGCCAAGACCCTGGGCATCGACGCGTCAACGCTGTATCGAAAACGCAAGCAGTACAACCTTTGAACGGTAGCTTATGAAACTGGCGATGAAGCTGCGCACCCGACTGTTTCTCAGTATCTCGGCCCTGATCACCGTGGCATTGCTGGGGCTGTTGCTTGGCCTGGTGAGCGTGATGCAAATGGCCAGTACCCAGGAGCGAGCGGTTCGCGACAACTTCGTTCTGCTGGACCTGGGCCTCAAGTTGCGCCAGACCCTCGGTGACCAGTTCATGATCATGCTGGACGAAAAGCCTGATCTGGCAGCGCTGGAAGATTCCAAGCGACATTACTTCGAGCTGCTTGAAGAGGGTATCGCCCACGAACAGAGCCTGGACGATCCGGCGGGCAGCTTCAGCCAGGCCAAGACCGATTATCAGCGTTTTCTCGACTCATTCGCCGCTTTTCGCCAACAATCGGCCCCACTTGTAGGTATCCAGGACCTCACGGACAAGTTCAATGTGCTACGCAACGGCCTCATCGAGGATTATCGACGCGCGCTGAATAATATCGGCAAAGCCCAGGCCGAAGCCCAGGATCGGGCACTGCTCATTGCCGGCCTGCTGGGGCTGGTAGGGCTGGCGGTCCTGATCATCGGCTTCGTTACTGCCCATGGCCTCGCCCGACGTTTCGGCGCGCCGATCGAAGCACTCGCGGCAGCGGCGGATGACATCGGCCAGGGCAACTTCGAGGTAACGCTGCCGGTTTCCTCCGCAGCCGAGTTGAACCTGCTGACGCGACGCTTCGGGATCATGGCCCAGGCACTGCGCGAGCACCAGGCGATGAACGTCGACGAGTTGCTCGCCGGCCAGCAGCGCTTGCAAGCGGTACTGGACAGTATCGATGACGGTTTGCTGATGATTGATCGCCAAGGCCAGTTGGAGCACCTCAATCCGGTGGCCCAACGTCAACTGGGCTGGGATGAGGAACGTCTGGGCCTGGGTCTGGGCGAAGCCCTTGGGCGTCAGGAGCTGGACGAAGAACTGCAGTTGGTCCTGCGGGGCGGAACCCTGGAAAGGGCGCCGGAAGACCTGAGTATCGAAGTGGATGGCGAGTCCCGGCTGCTGACTTACAGCCTTACCCCCGTCAGCCATACCCAGGGGCATATCCTTGGCGCCGTCATGGTGCTGCACGACGTCACCGAACAGCGCGCCTTCGAACGGGTACGCAGCGAATTCGTGCTGCGGGCCTCCCACGAACTGCGCACACCGGTGACAGGCATGCACATGGCGTTTGGCTTGTTACAGGAGCGCGTGCATTTCCCGGAGGACTCCCGCGAAGCGGACTTGCTCAACACCGTCAACGAAGAAATGCAGCGGTTGATGCAACTCATCAATGACTTGCTGAATTTCTCCCGCTACCAGAACGGCCTGCAGAAACTGACATTGGCGCCTTGTTCCATCGAAGACCTGCTGGAAGCGGCGAGGCTGCGGTTTGCCGTCCAGGCCCAGGCCAAGGGCATCGAATTGCTCGTGGCGATCCAGGGTCCGCTACCGCGCCTGCACGCCGATGCCGCGCAACTGGACCGGGTGCTGGATAACCTGATCGACAATGCCATGCGCCATACCGGCGACCATGGCCAGATCCGCCTCCAAGCACGGCGCCACGGCGAGCGGGTGATCATCAGTGTCGAAGACAACGGTGAAGGCATCGCCTACGGCCAGCAAGGCCGGATCTTCGAACCTTTCGTCCAGGTCGGCCGCAAGAAAGGCGGCGCCGGCCTCGGCCTGGCACTGTGCAAGGAGATCGTTCAGCTCCATGGCGGACGCATGGGGGTTTATTCAAGACCCGGGCAGGGCACCCAGTTCTATATGGCGCTGACGGTCTGAAGCCTGGGCTCTGCGCGCCGACAAGTTTCAGACGGGGCCTAGGCCTCATCGTCCAGGCGCCGCCCCAACCGTCGTCGTCCTCGTGTGATCAGCTCGATGAGCTGCACCGCACTGAGGGCATGGGCAAACAGCCAACCCTGGCCGAACGTGACCCCTTCGCTGCTCAGGTAGGAAACCTGGGCCTCATGCTCGATGCCTTCGGCAATCACCTTGAGCTCCAACGCATGGGCCATACGGATGATATGCGGTGCGACACCACTGCTGGCGGCGTCGTGACCGAGTGCATCGATGAACGCCTTGTCGATTTTCAGGCAGTCCACCGGCAGGGTCTGCAAGTAGGCCAGGCTGGAATAACCGGTGCCGAAATCGTCGATCAATACCTGATGGCCCAGATCACGCAGCGATTGCAGGTTATCCCGGGCTACCAGCACATCGATCAGCCCGCGCTCGGTCACCTCGAAGGCAATCTGATGCGCCGACACCCGATGCCGCTCCAACAGGCGTGCGATCACTTCACCGATGCGCGGCACCATCACGTCACAGGCCGCCAGGTTCACGGATATATAGAGGTGCGGGTTGGCCCGTAACAGTTGACCCAACTGATCGAACAGTCTTTGCAGCACAAAATCGGTGATTTGCCGGATCTGCCCCGTATCTTCCGCCATCGGAATAAACAGGTCCGGGCTGGTCAAGGTACCGTCGGGTCGGCGCCAACGCAGCAATGCCTCGGCGCCGACACAGTTGCGACTGCGCAGATCGAAAATCGGCTGGTACAGCACCTGCAATTCACCACGCCGGATGGCACCGTGCAGCTCGGCGTCCATGGATTGGCGATGACGAGCCAGGAGAAGGACCTGGAAACCGATCCCCAGACCCAGTACCAGGCTGATGGGCAGCATCCACCAGGCATTGGCCGGTATCTGGAAACCGTCGCGTGGGGCGATCAGCACCAATTGGTATTCAGGGTTGTCAGTCTGCATTCGATAGATCAGCCGGGTGGCCGTCACTTGCAAGGCATTGCGACTTTTCGCGGGCCAGGGCTCCGTCGGTGGCCAGTATTGTTCGGAGCCCAATACGGGAATGGCTCGCTTGCCATTGTCCAGGACCACCAGCAGGCTACTGCCGGACGGCAGGTCGACCACATCGGTCAGATGTCCGCGAGAGGTGGCGACCCGGAAGTTGCCACGACCAAGCATCAACGCAGCGCGGTTCTCGTCGGGTTCGGTGGTGGTGTTGAGCCAATAACTGTAGGTGGGCCCCCAGATATCAGGCGGGCGAGTCACGGACAGGCCGGTTTGACGCGGGCGATTGGAGCAGACGCCGCGACTGTCGATATAAGCCGCCTCATAGACGAAGCGGTAGTTGAAGCTGACCTGCTGCAGCGTCGCGATCATGTCATCATCGCAACCACGCAAGGGCTGCGTCTGCAGATCGTCGAGGCCTTCGCGCAACTGGCCGAACAGCTGTTCCAGTCGCTGCAGGAAGCGCTCACCTTGAGCATTCATCTGGTCACTTTCACGCTGCTTGACCTGCTGTACCACCACAAACAGGCTTGCGGCCAATAGCAGGGCCGTACTCAGGGCAGCCGCCACCATCGCCAGAAAAAGAGGGCGATGGAGCCAGCTCTGCAGGGCTTCGCGGGTAGCCGTCATCATGGTAATCCGAAAGTTACCAATGAGTTATAGCTTCTGATTTGACTTTGGGTGTTATCGGCAGACCAGCGTCATTATTTTGTCTGGTTGAGCACCTGCAAAATCGCCGCGCTTTGCGCATCCGGCGTGCCGTCGAACCGGGCTGGTCGATACCGCATCTGGAACGCCGCCAATACATGGCGGGTGGCCACGTCCCATTCACCGGTCTGGGGCGTTGGGTAGCCGAGCCGAGCCAGCTCGGCCTGGAACCAACTGGCACTGGGCAGCTGGGCTGCGAAAAGCACCTGCTGGCGCGCCACGGCCCGTTCATCCGGCCATACTCCCAAGCCTGCCTGGGCCAGGCGCTTCCAGGGAAACAGCGGCCCGGGATCGAGCTTGCGCAGGGGGGCGATGTCACTGTGGCCGATGATGTTGCTCGGGTTGATCGCGTTGCGTCGGGTGATGTCCTTCAGCAGAACGATCAAGGATTGCACCTGGGCTTCGCTGTAGGGGTACCAGAGGCGGCCAGTGGGTGTGTCGACGAAACCCGGATTGACGATCTCGATGCCGATTGAGCTGGAATTGAGCCAGGTCCGCCCCTGCCATTCGCTTTCCCCGGCATGCCAGGCGCGCCGGCTTTCATCCACCAGTTTGTAGATGGTCGCGTTCCTGTCGTCGCCGATCAGGTAATGGGCACTGACCTCGCCATGGGTCAACAGGGCCAGGGAGCGCTCCAGGGAAGCCGAGGTGTAGTGGACCACCACGAACTGCACCCGGTTGTCCTGGTTGGCCGAAGGATGGCTGGTATCCAGCCTCGGGCCGCTGGTGCAACCGACCAGGGCCAGCAGAAAAGCAATAAGAGGGAAGAATTTCATGGCACAGGGCGTTTACGGGTGGAAAATAATGCAACAGTGTAACGTATCGCCTGGTGATGATCCGATCCGCCTCCGGATATTAAACAAATTGGAACAATTGACTCAGCCCAGCTCCACCCGGTTACGCCCGGCAGTTTTTGCTCGGTAAAGCGCCTGATCGGCTCTTTTGAGCACCTGATCACTGCTTTCTCCCGCCCTGAATGCGGTCAGGCCCATGGAGACCGTAATCGTGACCGGCTCGCCCTTGAAATGAAACGGGCAGGCTTCGATGGCGGCCCGCAGTTTCTCGGCCAGCTTCGCGCCAGCCGCCAACGGTGTGTCCGGCACCATCAGGACGAACTCTTCGCCGCCGAAACGGGCAATGAAGTCGCTGCCACGCAGGCGTTTACGCAACACCGTAGCGATGATTTTCAACACCCTGTCGCCCGCCAGATGGCCATAGTTGTCATTGATGCGCTTGAAGTGATCGAGATCGAGCATGGCCAGCAGCAGGCTGTTGCCTTGCCGTTGCCATTTGGCGACTTCATGCTCGAGACGTTCGCTCCACGCGGCGCGATTGGGCAGCCCGGTGAGGGGGTCGATCAGGGCCTTTTGCCGCTGCTCTTCAAGATTCTCGCGGACGACCTGGGCTTCCTGCTCCATGATCGCGACCCGCTCGGCCAGGCTCTTGAGGCGCTCGGAAACTTCCTGCTCGCGCTGGTCCCGTTGCATGCGGTGCTGGTCCATCGTACCGAGCAAGCCTTCGAGATGGTTCTCCAGCACTTGCTTGAGGCCCTCCAGGTCATCGGCTTCCTGCATGCTGCTTTGCAAGCCATCGACCTGCTCGCGAATCTGGGTGTCCATTTCCCTGGAAGCGCAAAGATTGTCGGCATGGCCTTCACTGGCGGCTCGCAGGCTGCTCTGGAATGATTCCAATCGATCATTGAGGCGCTGCAGATAGGCTTCGAATTCATGCTGCCCGCTGTCGGTGATGGCCAGCATGAGCGTGGCGAAATCATCGAGGATCGGTAGCAACTCATACCAGTTCAGGCCATTTCGCAGCCGCTCTCCCATCGCCTCGGCCTGCGGGCGATGACGTTCGGGCAGGGTCAGGTCACCCAGCAGGCCCAACAGTGTGTCTTCGATATGCTTGGCCACTGAGCTGTAGGAAGGCTCCGGCGAATCGGGCAAGGCATAGTGGGAATCTTCCGGATCGACGGGCAACGACTCGACGATTTCCGGCTCATCGGGTCCCGCGGCTGATGGCTGCTGCCCGGCTTCCAGAGGCACCTCGCAGACCAGCTCATCGGGGTTCGACGACGCCGGGGCGGGCACCGGATCTTGCGTCTGGACCGGAGCCGGCGCGACCGGCTCGGTCATCGGATGCGAAACGTCGGCTACAGGGACCGGAGTGGACTCAGGCATCGGCGGGATGAAAGCGGCCGGTTCCACGGTTTCGTCGACGGGCCGTACCGGCTGCGCCGCCAGAGGGACGGGCACGGGCTCCACGGGCGGCGACACCAGCGTCGCTGGCGCAGCCTCGGAGGCGGGTTCGGCGGCGCTCGTGGCAGGCTCATGGGCCTGGGGTGGGGCGTCTTCCTGACCGTGGCCACCAAACAACCGCTGCAACAGCCCAGGACGATGAGCTTCAGCGGGAGTCTCCAGCACGCTCAAGGCCTTGCCCTGCAAACCACTCAGTTCACTGAGCAGCAGCGGAATCTCCCGAGCCTGGCCGACTCGTGCCTCCAGGTGTTTGGAAAATTTCTTCAGCGGCCGACTGACTTCCTTCGGCAACGGCAGGCTCTGCAGCTGAGCGACCAGGGCCGTCAGGGCCGTGCTCATCTGTTCGATCCGGGTCTCGCGGCGCTGCTCGGATTCCAGCACGGCCTTTTCCAGGCGCGGCAACAGGGCGGCGAGGGCGGCATCCATCTCATCGGTGCGTACCACTTCGCGCATTTCTTTCATGCATTGATCGACAGCCCTGTCCGTGCCCTCAGCGGCCAGGGTGCTGCGCACCAGGCCACGACGCAAGAGGTCGAGCCGGGCATTCCAGCGTCGTTCGAGCTTCTCCTGCTGTTCGATGCTTCTGAGGTACTTCTCTCTCCAGCGTTCGGCGTCGTCGCTCATTCATCGGATCCGCAAGGGGCAGGACTCAGCGCAGGGAAGGCATCGGCCGTGAGCGAACCCGGCAGACGAATTTCAACCGCGACCGGCAGGTGATCGGAAATGGGTTGAGCCAACACTTCGAACCGTTCGAGGGCCAACGTGGGGCTCAGCAGGATATGGTCCAGGCAGCGCTGAGGGCGCCAACTGGGGAACGTGGCTTCCAGTTGCGGGGCGAGGAGGCCAAGGTCGCGCAGGGGGGAGGTCTGCAGCAGGTCATTGGCATGGGTATTCATGTCGCCCATCAGTACCTGATGCTTGTAGCCACTGATCAACTCACGAATGTAGGCCAATTGCATCGTTCGGGTCCGAGCCCCGAGGGCCAGGTGCATCATCACCACCACCAGCGCCTCCGGACCTTCACCGAAACGCGCCAGGATCGCCCCGCGCCCCTTGGGCCCCGGTAGCGGATGATCTTCGATGGCCCAGGGCCGCAGGCGACTCAACACACCGTTGCTGTGTTGGCCGAGACGACCGAGATTGCGATTGAGTTGCTGGTACCAATAAGGAAAGGCGCCCAGTTGAGCGAGGTGTTCGACCTGATTGACGTAACCGGAGCGCAGGCTACCGCCGTCGGCCTCCTGCAGGGCCACCAGGTCGAAATCCTTGAGCAGCTCACCGATCTTCTGCAGGTTGTCGGCCCGTCCGGTGTGAGGCAGCAAATGCTGCCAGCCCCGGGTCAGGTAGTGCCGGTAGCGCTCGGTGCTGATGCCCACCTGGATATTGAAGCTGAGCAGCCGCAGACGATTGTCAGCGGGCAGGCCCGTAGACGCGATGTGATGCTCGTTGACCCGCGGCTCATGCAGGCCAACGATGCGTTCGGTGCTCCAGCGGGCCATGGGGGTGGGGCCGCGCTTAGTTGGCGGCAGCCTTGGTGGCCGCTCGCTCTTTGGCGATCAGTTGGTCGGCCAGTTGAAGTGCTTGTTCGGCACCGCCAGCGGAGCCGATATCAAAGCGGTACTTGCCGTTGACGATCATGGTCGGTACGCCGGTGATCTCGTACTTCTTCGCCAGATCCTTGGCCTTGACGATCTGACCCTTGATGGCGAATGAATTGAAGGTCGCCAGGAACTTGTCCTTGTCGACGCCTTGTGTGGCAAGGAACTCGGCCATTTCCTCAGGATTGGTCAGGCGCTTTTTTTCATTCTGGATCGCGTTGAACACTGCGGCGTGAACCTTGTGCTCGACGCCCATGGATTCCAGGGTCAGGAACATCTGGCCGTGGGCATCCCAGGGGCCGCCGAACATGGCAGGGATACGCACGAAGTTGACGTCAGACGGCAGTTTCTCGACCCATGGGTTGATCACCGGTTCGAAAGCGTAGCAATGCGGGCAGCCATACCAGAACAGCTCCACCACTTCGATCTTGCCAGGCGCCGCCACCGGAACGGGGTTGGCCAGTTCGACATAAGGTGCGGCTGGCTTTTCAGCCGCTTGGGCAGTCATGCCGAACAGGCTGGCGACGACGAGCGCGGCGCTGATGATCAGATTACGCATGCTTTACTCCTGGACAATAAGTGGCCTCGCGAGGCGTGTTTTTCAGACAGGCCGTGGCGGGTTCAAGTTCGTAGTGTAACGGCAGCGGCCACAAAAAAGGGCGGCCAAAGCCACCCTTTTGATGTTTGCATCGACAGATTAATCGAGCGTTAACGTTGCAAGGGCCAGGCGCCCTCGCAACGCAGGACAATGCACTCAGTGCAGGCCCTGGATGTAGCTGGCTACTGCCGCGATGTCTTCGTCGCTCAGTTTGCGGGCGATGGTGCGCATGGTCATCGCATCGCCGTCGTTGGCGCGGCCGCCTTCTTCCTTTCGGAAATCGGTCAATTGCTTGGTCACGTACTGGGCATGCTGGCCGCCCAGGTGCGGGAAGCCGGCAGCGGCGTTGCCCTTGCCGTCAGGGGAGTGGCAGCCAGTGCAGGCTGGCAGACCTTTGCTCAGGTTGCCACCACGGAACAGCGCTTCACCCCGTGCCACGAGCTTTGGATCGGCAGCACCCACGCTACCTTTCTGGCTGGCGAAATAAGCCGCGATGTCCGCCAGGTCCTGATCGCTCAGGTTGTTCAGCAGGCCGGTCATTTCCAGCACGACACGCTTGCCGTCCTTGATGTCCTTCAACTGCTTGGTCAGGTAACGCTCGCCCTGGCCCGCCAGTTTCGGAAAGTTAGGCGCCATGCTGTTGCCATCCGGGCCATGGCAGGCTCCGCATACGGCGGCTTTCGCCTGGCCGGCGGCGGCATCGCCAGCGGCATGGGCTATACCGGATATCCCCAAGGTCAACAGCAGACTCACGATCAGTTTGTTCATCAGCTAATCCAACTACGGCTAAGGGTTGAAGAGTTATGGACCGGGTTCACTCGCTCATCCACTGGATGATGGCTCGGTAATCCTCGGCACTGCAGTCCATGCACAAACCACGCGGCGGCATCGCCTTGAAACCCTGGGTCACGTGTTGCACCAGCGTCTCCATACCTTTCGCCAACCTCGGCGTCCAAGCTTCCTGATCACCCTTGCGGGGTGCCATGGGGAGTTGGCCGGAATGACAGGCACCACAAACACGGTTGTACACAGCTTCCGGATCCTGTGTAGCCTGAGCGCTGTAAAGCGGTATCAGGACACCGGCAGCTAGCAGCCATTTCGTCATAAAACGACCTTTTCAGGGTTGAGAGCGAGCTGCGTTCTGATGCGCAACTTCAGTCTATCGCTCTCGTGAGCCTCATCCTACGCTGGGACAAAGCGCACACAAAATCTGCGGCATTATATACTGGCGTCACTGAAACGGAAACGACACAGCTTGCCGCGTCCATTCCCGACGCCGCTCACATCGGAAATCCCATGCAACTGAAGAACCCCATCCTTGGCCTGTGCCAACAGTCCACCTTCATGCTCAGCGCCGCCAAAGTCGATCAATGCCCTGACGACGAAGGCTACGAGGTGGCTTTTGCCGGGCGTTCCAACGCTGGCAAATCCAGCGCGCTGAACACCCTGACCCATGCCAGCCTGGCGCGAACCTCCAAGACGCCGGGTCGCACGCAGCTATTGAACTTCTTCAAGCTAGACGATGAACGCCGTTTGGTCGACCTGCCTGGCTACGGCTATGCCAAAGTACCGATTCCCCTCAAGCAGCATTGGCAGCGCCACCTGGAAGCCTACCTGGGCAGCCGCGAGAGCCTCAAAGGCCTGATTCTGATGATGGATATCCGCCATCCGATGACTGACTTCGATACCCTGATGCTCGATTGGGCCGTTGCCAGCGGCATGCCGATGCACATCCTGCTGACCAAGGCCGACAAACTCACCTACGGCGCGGCAAAGAACACCTTGCTCAAGGTGCAGTCGCAGATCCGCAAGGGCTGGGGCGAGGCGATCACGATCCAATTGTTCTCGGCGCCCAAGCGCATGGGCCTGGAAGAAGCCTACGGCGTTCTGGCCAACTGGATGGAACTGGCGGACAAGGGCAGCGAAACGGCCGAATAGCCGAATCGCAGGCAAAAAAAACCCCGGACTTCGTATGGGGAGGGGGAAGTTCGGGGTCCAAGTTCCGGACCGCTAGGGCGGGGTCCAGATATCTGCCAACACTTAACACAACATAGGAGCATTGAAGGGCTTCACCAGCCATTCAGAATCTCTGAGTAGCAATTCACGGGTTTAGTTCAGATTATTTTTGGAAATAACCTTAGGAATTTTCCGAACTAACCCGGATTCTCCCGTGGCGAGGGGATTTATCCCGTTGGGCTGCAGAGCAGCCCAGGTGCCTGCGGGACATGCCCGGCGGTGGCGGAACACTGATTTTGGGCCGCTGCGCCCAATGAGGATCAATCTCCTTGCCACGGAGTTGATTGCTGGGCTCAGTGCGCCTCGTCCCAGTTGTTCCCCACGCCCACTTCCACCAGCAGCGGTACGTCCAGTGTGGCGGCGGCACTCATGTGTCGGCGGATGTCCTCGCGCACCTGATCCACCAGATCCTCGCGCACCTCCAGTACCAGTTCGTCGTGAACCTGCAGGATGACCTTGGCATCCAGCCCCGAGGCAGTCAGCCAGCGATCCACGGCCACCATCGCTTTCTTGATGATATCGGCCGCCGTGCCTTGCATCGGCGCGTTGATCGCCGTGCGCTCGGCGCCCTTGCGCAGCGCGGGGTTCTTCGCGTTGATGTCCGGCAGGTACAGCCGGCGGCCGAAGATGGTTTCGACGAAGCCTTGCTCGGCGGCCTGGGTGCGGGTGCGCTCCATGTAGGCCAGTACGCCTGGGTAGCGGGCGAAATAACGATCGATGTAGGCCTGGGATTGCTTGCGATCGACGCCGATCTGCTTGGCCAGGCCAAACGCGCTCATGCCGTAGATCAAGCCGAAGTTGATCGCCTTGGCGCTACGGCGCTGGTCATGGGTAACCGCGTCCAAGTCGACGCCGAACACCTCGGCGGCCGTGGCCCGGTGCACGTCCAGATCATTACGAAACGCGTGAAGCAACCCTTCGTCCTTGGCCAGGTGCGCCATGATCCGCAGTTCGATTTGCGAATAGTCCGCCGCCAGCAGCTTGTAGCCTTTCGGCGCGACGAACGCCTGGCGGATGCGTCGGCCTTCGGCCGTGCGAATCGGGATGTTCTGCAGGTTCGGGTCTATGGACGACAGACGACCGGTCGCGGCGACGGCCTGTTGATAATTGGTATGGACCCGGCCTGTGCGACTGTTGATCTGTTCCGGCAGGCGATCGGTGTAGGTGCTCTTTAGCTTGCTAAGGGAGCGGTACTGCATCAGCACCTTGGGCAGTGGATAATCCTGCTCCGCCAGCTCGGCCAGCACCGCTTCGGCGGTGGACGCCTGGCCCTTGGCGGTCTTGCTGAGCACCGGCAAGCCGAGTTTTTCGTACAGGATCACGCCCAGTTGCTTGGGCGAGCCCAGGTTGAATTCCTCGCCAGCGATGGCAAAGGCCTCACGCTCAAGGGCCACCAGCTTCTCGCCCAGTTCGACGCTTTGCACCCCCAGCAGGTTGGCGTCGACCAGCGCCCCCTGACGTTCGATACGCGCCAGGACCGGCATCAGCGGCATTTCAATTTCAGTGAGCACCTTGTTCAGGCTCGGGATCGCCACCAGTCTTTCCTGCAAGGCCTGATGCAGGCGGAACGTCACGTCCGCGTCTTCGGCTGCGTAGGGACCGGCCAGTTCCAGGGCGATCTGGTCGAAGCTCAGCTGCTTGACCCCTTTGCCGGCAATGTCCTGGAGATCGGTCTTGCTCTGCCCCAGGTACTTGAGCGCCAGGCTGTCCATATCGTGACGGGTCGCCGTGGAATCCAGTACATAGGATTCGAGCATGGTGTCGAACGCGATGCCCTGCACCATGATGCCGTTGCCCTGATCTCCACCGATTGCACAGTTGGCCAGGATGTTGGTCTCGAACTTGGCGTGCTGGCCGACCTTGGGTTTGTCCGGGTTTTCCAACAGCGGCTTGAGAGCCTTGAGCACTGTGTCGCGGTCCAGTTGCTCGGGCACGCCCATGTAGGAGTGGGTCAGCGGGATGTAGGCGGCTTCGAAGGCTGCGACGGAAAACGACAGCCCCACCAGTTGCGCCTGCTGGGCGTCGCCGCCATTGGTTTGCGTGACGAAAGCGAACAGCGGCGCCTGATCGAGCTTGGCCAGCCAGGCATCGAAACGCGCCTGGTCGAGAATGACCTCGTACTTCGCTTCGGCGCCAGCGGGCTGTTCGTCAGCGATTTCGACGATCTCCTGGCCGGCGCGCTTGGCGTCACGCTGGTTTTCCTCGAACCAGCTCTTGAACTCCAGCAGCGTATACAGCTCAGCCAGCTTCTCGTGATCCGGTGCGCCCATCTGCAGGTCGTCGAGGCCGATATCCAGCGGGACATCGGTCTTGATGGTGGCCAGTTCGTAGGAAAGAAACGCCATTTCCTTGTGCTCTTCGAGCTTGGCCGGCAGGGTCTTGGCGCCTCGTATCGGCAGCGTGGGCACGATATCCAGTTGCGCATACAGCTCGGTGAGGCCGCCGTTGACGCCCACCAGCAAGCCGGCCGCGGTCTTCGGACCGATACCCGGCACGCCGGGGATGTTGTCGGAGGAATCGCCCATCAACGCCAGGTAATCGATGATCTGCTCCGGAGCGACACCAAATTTCTCCTTCACGCCAGCCACGTCCAGCGAGCTACCGGTCATGGTATTGACCAAGGTAATGTGCCCGTCGACCAACTGCGCCATATCCTTGTCGCCAGTGGAGATCACCACCGGGCGATCGGCCGCGGCGCTGCTGCGGGCCAGGGTGCCGATTACGTCATCGGCCTCGACGTTGTCTACGCACAGCAGCGGGAAACCCAGGGCCTTGACGCTGGCATGCAGCGGCTCGATCTGCACGCGCATGTCGTCGGGCATGCTCGGGCGGTTAGCCTTGTATTCGGCGTACAGCGCATCGCGAAAAGTCCCACCCTTGGCGTCGAACACCACGGCGAACGGGCTGTCCGGATACTGCTTGCGCAGGCTCTTGAGCATGTTCAACACGCCCTTGACCGCGCCAGTCGGCAGGCCTTTGGACGTGGTCAGCGGTGGCAGCGCATGAAAGGCGCGGTACAGATAAGAAGAACCGTCCACCAGGACGAGGGGGGCTTGGCTCATGAGCAGGATCAACCTTTTCGGCGGGTCCGGGGCTAGAATAGCGGGACCGTTGACGACAAAGGGACAAGGTTATCATGCGTACACTAAATCGCCTGTTACTGGCTGGCTTGTTTGCAATGACACCGCTGGCCATCATGGCGGCGGACGAAGCACCTTCGGCGGACCCGGACGTGACCATTCGCACGGAAGGCGACAAGACGATCCAGGAGTATCGGCAAAACGGCTTTCTGTACGCGATCAAGGTCACGCCCAAGAACGGCAAGCCTTATTTCCTGGTGCGTGCCGATGGCAGTGATGCAAACTTCATCCGCTCGGATCAGCCGGATATGCTGATTCCGTCGTGGAAAATCTTCGAGTGGTGATGCCGCTCCCGACTTCAACAACCGGCGCCCACTGAAGGGCGCCCGTACTGGCAGTTTTTAACCATGTCTGTGTTCACGCCCCTGGCTCGGCCCGAGCTGGAAACCTTTCTTGCCCCTTATGGGCTCGGCCGCCTGCTTGATTTCCAGGGGATCGCCGCCGGCAGCGAAAACACCAATTTCTTCATCAGCCTGGAGCAGGGCGAATTCGTCCTGACCCTGGTCGAGCGCGGTCCGGTGCAGGAGATGCCGTTCTTCATCGAACTGCTGGACGTTTTGCACGAAGCCGACCTGCCCGTGCCCTACGCCTTGCGCACCAGCGACGGCATCGCCCTGCGCGAGCTGGCCGGCAAGCCGGCGCTGCTGCAGCCCCGCCTGGCAGGCAAGCACATCAAGCAGGCCAACGCACAGCACTGTGCCCAGGTCGGCGAGCTGCTGGCGCACCTGCACGTGGCCACGAAGGACAACATGATCAAGCGCAAGACCGATCGTGGCCTGGACTGGATGCAGGAAGAGGGCACGAAACTGCTGTCACATCTCGATGCGCAGCCGCGTCGGTTGCTTGAGGCAGCACTGGCGGAAATTTCAGCGCAGAAAACAGGCATCCTGGCATTGCCGAGGGCCAACATCCACGCGGACCTGTTCCGCGACAACGCAATGTTCGAAGGCACCCACCTGACTGGCCTGATCGACTTCTACAACGCCTGCTCCGGGCCGATGTTGTATGACGTTGCCATTGCCTTGAATGACTGGTGCTCGGATGACGACGGCGTGCTCGATGGCCCTCGGGCGCGTGCGCTACTGGGGGCCTACGCGGCTCTGCGGCCCTTCACCGCCGCCGAGGCGCAGCTATGGCCGACCATGCTGCGCGTGGCGTGCGTGCGGTTCTGGCTGTCGCGACTGATCGCCGCCGAATCGTTTGCCGGGCAGGATGTGTTGATTCACGACCCGATGGAATTCCAGCAGCGCCTGGCGCAGCGGCAGAAGGTCAGCACGTTGCTGCCCTTCGCCCTGTAACAGCAGACAAGCCGAACTGGTTTCTCTTGTGGCGAGGGGATTTATCCCCATTGGGGCGCGCAGCGGCCCCCAAGAAATATCTGCCGCCACGGTCCCTCAGATCGAAAGCATGGGCTGCTTCGCAGCCCAACGGGGATAAACCCCCTCGTCACAGGTTTGTGCATCGAAGACGTTATAGCGACTCCAGGCACCCCGCCAGATCATTCCCCAATTTCTCCAGCAGTTGCTCGTATCCCTGTGCCGTCGCCGGGGTATAACCGCCAAGTGCGTCCAGTTCTGCCAACTTCACCGGCAAGCCTGCCACCAGGGTTTCAGCCAGGCGCGGGCGCAAAGGCGGTTCGCTGAACACGCAGGTCTTGCCCACGGCCTGCAATCGCGTGCGCATCGCCGCCACATGCTGGGCCCCCGGCTGCACCTCGGCGGCCACGGCGAAGACTCCGGCGTGCTTGAGGCCGTAAGTGTCCTCGAAATAGTCGAACGCTTCGTGGAAGACGAAATATGGCTTGTCCGCGATACCGGCCAGACGCGACTTCAGGCGGGCGTCCAAGGCGTCGAGACGCTGGTTGAATCCCTTGAGATTGCTCTGGTAGCGGGCGGCATTGGCAGGATCGGCACTGCTCAGGTCCGCCGCCATCCTGGCGGCGATCACCCGCGCATTGGTCGGCGAAAGCCACAAGTGAGCATCGATCGTGCCGGGGCGATGGTCGTGGTCGTGCTCGTCGTCATGATCGCCTTCGGCGTGGGAATGGCTGTCTTCGCCGAAGTGCCGAAGCTTGAGGCCCGGCAGTTCCTGCACCGCCACGGAGGGCAGCGTGCGACCGTTCAGCACACGGGGCAGGAAACCTTCCATGTCCGGGCCGATCCAGTAGAGCAGGTCTACTGATTGCACTTTCCGTACGTCGGATGGGCGCAAGGCGTAGTGATGGGGCGATGCACCGGGCGGCAGCAGCACCTCCGGGACGGCCACGCCGTCCTGCACCGCGGCGGCAATCAGCAGCAGCGGCTTGATGCTGGCAAGGACTTTCACTTCGGCCTGGGCTGGACCGATCAGCAGAAAACTTGCGACAAAAGCGACAAAGATCGAAAAAAGTCGGGACACGATGACCACTCAATGAGGCGAGAACGGGTAACATAATAACGTCTCTCACTAAACTCGTCGCTGCCCATGCCTATTACACCCCTCGCCAGTCGCCCCCACGATCACTCTCATTGCGTGCACAGCGCGCTGTCCGAGGCCGACGCCATCTGCGCACGCCAAGGGTTGCGCCTGACCGCCTTGCGTCGGCGCGTGCTGGAACTGGTCTGGCAAAGCCACAAGCCGCTGGGTGCCTATGACATCCTGGCGGTACTCAGCGAGCAGGACGGCCGTCGCGCCGCGCCACCCACGGTTTACCGAGCCCTGGATTTCCTCTTGGAAAACGGCCTGGTGCATCGCATCTCCTCCTTGAATGCCTTTATCGGTTGCAACCATCCGGAGCACGCCCACCAAGGCCAGTTCCTGATCTGCCGCGAATGTCACACCGCCATCGAGCTGGAGCAGAAGTCCATCAGCGATGCCATCGTGGCCAGCGCCGAGGAAGTCGGCTTCCAGGTCGATGGCCAGACCGTCGAAGTGGTCGGCCTCTGCTCCGGTTGCCGGGAGGCCTGATGAGCAACGCGTTGATCCGCCTCGAGCAGGTGGCCGTGACGTTCGCCGGGCAGAGCGTGCTGGACAATATCCATCTGAGCGTCGAACCAGGACAGATCGTCACCCTGATCGGCCCCAACGGCGCCGGCAAGACCACCCTGGTGCGCGCCGTGCTGGGGTTGCTCAAGCCGGACAGCGGCAGTGTCTGGCGCAAGCCCAAGCTGCGGGTCGGCTATATGCCGCAGAAGCTGCATGTCGACCCGACCTTGCCGCTGTCGGTGTTGCGCTTCCTGCGCCTGGTGCCCGGCGTGGATCGCGGGCGGGCCTTGGCGGCACTCAATGAAGTGGGTGCCGAACAGGTCATCGACAGCCCGGTGCAGAGCATTTCCGGTGGTGAAATGCAGCGTGTGCTGTTGGCCCGGGCCCTGCTGCGCGAACCGGAGCTGCTGGTACTCGACGAGCCGGTGCAGGGCGTCGATGTGGCCGGCCAGGCCGAGCTGTACAGCCTGATCACTCGTCTGCGCAACCGTCATGGCTGCGGCGTACTGATGGTGTCCCATGACCTTCACCTGGTCATGAGCACCACCGATCAGGTGGTCTGCCTCAATCGTCACGTCTGCTGTTCCGGGCATCCGGAGCAAGTCAGCGGCGACCCGGCGTTCGTCGAATTGTTCGGCAAGAACGCCCCCAGCCTGGCGATCTACCACCACCATCACGATCACGCCCACGACCTGCACGGTTCGGTGGTCGTGGATCCTTCCGCTTCTACCCATGTGCATGGAGACGGCTGCAAGCATGGCTGATTTTCTGTTGTATGCCCTGCTCGCAGGCCTGGCCCTCGCGCTGGTGGCCGGTCCCCTGGGCTCGTTCGTGGTCTGGCGCCGCATGGCCTATTTTGGCGATACCCTGTCCCACGCGGCGTTGCTCGGCGTGGCCCTGGGGTTCCTGCTGGATATCAGCCCCACGGTGGCGGTGACCGTCGGCTGCCTGCTGCTGGCGGTGGTGCTGGTGACCTTGCAACAGCGCCAGCCACTGGCGTCCGATACGCTGCTGGGGATCCTCGCACCCAGTACCCTGTCCCTCGGACTGGTGGTGCTGAGCTTCATGCACGACGTGCGAGTCGACCTGATGGCCTACTTGTTCGGCGACCTGCTGGCGATCAGTCCGTTGGACCTGTCATGGATCCTGGGCGGCAGCGCCGCGGTCCTGTTGTTGCTGGTTGCACTTTGGCGTCCATTGCTGGCGGTCACTGTGCACGAGGAACTGGCGCGGGTCGAAGGCCTGCCCGTGGTGGGCCTGCGGCTGGCGTTGATGCTGCTGATCGCGGTGGTGATCGCCGTGGCGATGAAGATCGTCGGTGTGCTGCTGATCACCTCGCTACTGATCATCCCGGCAGCCGCGGCCCAACGTCACGCCCGCTCTCCGGAGCAAATGGCCCTGGGCGCCAGCCTGCTGGGCATGCTCGCGGTGTGTGGCGGGCTGGCGCTGTCGTGGTTCAAGGACACCCCGGCCGGCCCGTCGATCGTGGTCAGCGCCGCCGCGTTGTTTCTGCTGAGTTTTGTCCTGCCCCGCCGAGGGGTGTAGACTTGCTCGCTTTTTGCGCAAATAGAGAGTCGCAGGAATGAAGCCGTTCGCCTCCCGTTATCTGCTCCTTGTCGCATTTTCATTGTTGCTGGGCGCATGCAAGAGTTCGCCGCCGGTGACCCAGGCCCCCGATACACGGGGTCCGGCCATCGCGCAGCTGGAACAAAGCCTGGCCAGCAACGAACTGGCCACCGCTGAAGACCAACTGGCTGCCTTGCAGGCCGGCACCCCCGCGGATCCGGCGCTGGAACCCTATCAGCGGCAACTGGCCGAGGCCTACCTGCGCCGCAGCCAGATCGATCTGCAAAAAGGTGACGTAAACGCCGCCGCCACTGCCCTTAGCCGTGCCCGCGCGCTGATGCCCAAGGCGCCAGCCCTGACCGGTGAGGTCAACAGCGCGATCGCCGAGGCCCGCAAGGCCGAGCTGGAAAAAGCCGAGGCCGACCTCAAGGCCGCCGAAGCCAAACCGGTGGCCAAGGTGCTGGATCTCAGCGCCGCAAGCACGACGGTGACGCTTAACCTCGGGGATATGCAGCAGATGCGTCGGCAATTGGATGCCATTGCCGCCGATACTGTTAATTTCAATTGCGACGTCAGCATCCTGGCACCGCGCACCGACGATTACCCGTGGTTGGCGACATTGCTGACCAAGCGGGTCAGGAAACTCGATCCGGACTTCGATTTGAAGGTGCAGAAGCAGATCCTGCGCAGTGTGCCGGCGCAGGTGGTGCTGACTCCGCGTAACCCCTAGCAGCATCGCAAGCCAGCTCGCCTCCACAGAAAAATGGCATTACTGTGGGATCGAACCGGCTCGCGATAGCGTCCTCCAGGCTTGCGCTTAGGCCGGAATCGCCTTGGCCTTGGGCTCCCGCGCCCACACCCGATGCTGGGCAATCGCATCGAAGAACGCCTGGAACTTGCCGGCATCCACATCCGCGATCAACCCCGCATCCGCCTCCAGCTTCAACAACACCAGCAATTGCCGGGCTTCGCCGTTAAGGGCGATGGCCTTCAGGTGCTTGTAGGCTTCCAGTATGTAATGCAAGGCCACGCCGTCACTGCTCAGGGCCTTGATCGATTGCGCTCCGCCCGGGACGAACACCGCGTCGAAGGCGATCGATGGCATCCCCTCCATGGAAGCATCCACCGCCAGGGTTTTCCCATCGAGGGTGGTGACCGGCGCGCTGGTCGGTCCAAGAATCTTCGCATGGGCGCCGTTGGCCTCAAGCTCCTGTTTGAGCGCATCGATGATTGCCCCATCGACACCGTCGGCCACCAATACCGCAACCTTGCGAGTCTTGATGTCGCCGGAGAGCAGGTTCGCCTGGCTCAAGGCCGGGGATTTCTCCAGGGATGGGGTAGGTACATCGACGGTGCCGCAGGTCGGTGCTGGCAGACCGAGGTTTTTCGCCACCCGGGCGGCCAGTTCCAGATCGATATTGGCAAGGATCTCGTTGACCTGCCGCGCCCTGATGAACTCACGCTCCACCTTGCCCAGCTCGAAGCTGTAGGCCGCAATGATGTGCTCCTGCTCGTGGGCGCTCATGCTGCGATAGAACAGCCGTGCCTGGGAGAAGTGATCGCCGAACGAATCGCTGCGCTGGCGGATCTTGCAGGCATCGATGCGTTCCGGGTAGCTCTCGAAACCGCCGTCCTGCGGGCCGGAAGGGGTTTCCTTGGGCCACCCGCCATCGATGGAATTGGGCTCGTAGGACGTACGCCCCTTGTCGATGGTGGTGCGGTGCATGCCATCACGCTGGCCGTTGTGCACCGGCGTGATGGCGCGGTTGATGGGCAACTCATGAAAATTCGGTCCGCCGAGTCGGCTGATTTGCGTATCGGTGTAGGAAAAGAGTCGGCCTTGCAGCAGCGGATCGTTGCTGAAATCGATACCCGGCACGATGTGCCCCGGGCAAAACGCGACTTGCTCGACCTCGGCAAAGAAATTGTCCGGGTTGCGATTGAGCACCATCTTGCCCAGCGGCGTAACGGGTACCAGTTCTTCCGGGATGATCTTGGTTGGGTCGAGCAGGTCGAAGTCGAACTTGTGTTCGTCTTCCTCGGCGACAATCTGTACGCCAAGTTCCCATTCTGGGTAGTCCCCCATCTCGATCGACTCCCAGAGATCGCGACGGTGATAGTCCGTATCTTTCCCGGCCAGTTTCTGCGCTTCGTCCCAGACCAGCGAACAGGTGCCGGCCGTTGGGTGCCAGTGGAACTTGACGAAACTGCTCCTGCCCTCGGCGTTGATCATGCGGAAGGTATGCACGCCGAAACCCTGCATGGTGCGCAGGCTTTTGGGGATGGCCCGATCGGACATCGCCCAGATCACCATGTGGGCCGATTCGGGCACCAGGGAGACGAAGTCCCAGAAGGTATCGTGGGCCGAACCGCCGGTGGGGATCTCGTTGTGGGGCTCGGGCTTCACCGCGTGGACGAAGTCAGGAAACTTCACCGCATCCTGAATGAAGAACACCGGCATGTTATTGCCCACCAGGTCGAAATTGCCTTCTTCGGTGAAAAACTTCACCGCGAAGCCCCGTACGTCCCGCACCGTGTCGCCAGAGCCGCGTGGCCCTTGGACGGTGGAAAAACGCACGAATACCGGCGTTTTCTTGCTCGGGTCCTGTAGGAAACCCGCTTTGGTCAGCGCTGAATGCGCCTCATAGGCCTGAAAATAGCCATGAGCACCGGTACCGCGGGCGTGGACGATACGCTCGGGGATACGCTCATGGTCAAAGTGCGTGATTTTTTCACGCATGATGAAATCTTCCAGCAGCGAAGGCCCGCGGGCCCCGACGCGGAGGGTGTTCTGGTTGTCGGCGATCTTCACGCCCTGGTTGGTGCGCAGCGCCTGCTCGGTAGCGTCGGAACGAAACGGCTCCAGGCTTTCAAGCTTGTCGTTGGTGTTGCCGCGGTCCAGGGTGTCGGTCCCGGCCAGTTGGCTCTTGTTGACCGGTGGCTTGTTGGTACTCATCAGATAACTCCTCGTTTCGGTCCTTTCCAGACAGAGGCCTCCAGACGGGCTAGCGCCAGGCGGTGGCATCCAGGCATTGGGAGTGGCTTTTGCAATGGCTTATGTAGTGACTGATGAGGGTCCGAGCCGTTCCATCGCAACGCTCACGGATTTTCAAGGACGGCGCCAACCGCCCCATGATCGATACCGGGCATGGGGCGGCAGGGCGAGGGCGGAGGGATCAGATGCCATCCCGCAGGATTTCGATGCGCCACCTCTGACGGGCGTCCACGCCTTGGTACCTCTCGACCCATTCCGGGCTGATCTGCGGCGAATTGCCCAGGTGGTTAGGCATCACATCGTGCAAGGACGGCGCTCGCGGATAGCTGGCCCAGGGAATGTTCAACGGGTTGAACACGTTCTTGGGCGTGTCCTGAAAGTGCATGGAATCATCCGGAATGACTTTCAGGCGGCTGTTTTCGGAATACAGGCGCCAGTCACGGTTGTACAGCGAATGAAGACGGTCTGCCTGCCATTCCCATTGCTGGCGGTTATCCAGGGCACAGGTCTGGGTGACCAGGGCGCCGTCCGTTTCGCGCACACTCAGGCATCGCCGCGACGCCCTGTTGACGTAACGGTTCTCGGAATCCAGGCCCCATAGCTGACTGCCATTCGAGGCCGCGCATGATTGGAGGGAAACATGAGCATCGGCCCCTTCGGCCATGCACTTGCCAACGCCCTCGGCAGAACGAATCAGCACGGTCATCTCCCGAGTCAGGAACGGGCTGTTCAAGTCCAGCGTGTACTGTTCAGCGGCTTCGTAGAGATCGGTCACCTGGCGAGATCGCACCTGAGTCCTGTCCCACCACCATTCCCGACGGTTCAGGTCGTAACCGCCGCCGATACTGACGGTTGCCTGGCCTGTGTAGTTGCCAGGCAATTCCCACAATGTGTAGGACTCCAACGGCGCCGAGCGCATCATCGGCGTCATGCGCTCTTCGGACAGAATGGGCATGCCAGCGGTAAACCGATCCACCAGGATGCCCTTGAGCTTGGGATCGATTGGCGCGTTCCAGGTCAGCTTCGAACCATTCTGGGAAGTGATCAGAGAGTAATCCTTGAAGTCATAACTCAGCGACTTGGAATGCGAATAGTTGAGGCCGAAGTTGACATTGAACGGTGACTTGGCGGCATAGGTGATGTTTTCCGCTTTCGTCGCACCAAACTCGCTGCCCAATGTTCCGCCGATGGCCAGCCCGTTGGTTTTAGTTTCGCTGAACTTGAACTCGGTTCTTGAATCACTGGCGGGTGCCGAGTTGACCAATACCGGAACAATCTGTTGCGCGCTCAGCTGATGAGTAAACCGATAGGCATGGGGCAGGTAGGCGCCCCATAGATTCTCTCCGGTGCCACCGGGCCCGAATCCGCCAATGGTGATTCCGTTTTTCATGGAGCGAACAGTGGTCGGTGAAGTCTTTATGGAAACGAATTTCTTGTCCTGACTACGCTCCGCACTGCGAATGACATCGATATTCACCACGGACGTCATTTCCTGGCTCGGGCTCTGAAGGTTGATGTTGTAAGTCAACTTTGGCAGCCCGATGAACTCGCTTTCATCCTTCAACGACCTGCTCTGCACCTGCAACTGGGTAATCAACTGCCGCACGGCATCCAGGATGGCCTCGTCCTCATAGCCCTCCAGGCGGTAGACGTTGATCTGGGAACCGTTCGCCCGATGGAACAAGGCATAGTCGAACGCACCGGAAATCCCAAAGATACTGCCGACTTTTTCCATGGCTTCAGGGGTTTGCCTGCCCATTTTCAACAATATCGGCCTGCCCGAGCGAAAGATGTCCGTGGCTTTCTCGATCGCTGATTCGTCTTGCCCTGTCGCAGCAATGTCCAGATAAGCCATGGACGAAAAAGTGTCATTGGCCAGCAGTTCATTGAACGCTTCCCTGGACAGATTGGATATCGACATTTCCTTGAACTGAGAAGACTCAGGATGTTTGCCAGGAAGTTGGCCGAACGTCATCAACGTGTTAGAAAATACAGAACTTTCAGCCATTGCACTGGCCGTTAGGCTCAGCGCAAACAATCCTGCAAAAACAGCGTTATGCCTTTTCACATTTAATTCCCTTTAATAGTTATCCATCAGCAACCTGTTAGTTGCACTTTACTGCCGTTGTCAGCGACGGTCCGTAAACTACCAGATTGCATTTACCGTGCAATTGGAAGCGCGCCTCAAAAATGAAACCGGTTATGTGGTTATATTCAACAACACACTTTCATTATTTGGAAAAGCGCAGGGGGACGGGAGCCTGCCAAATATTCTTGGCCGTCAGTTCGGATCATTCGCTGGCTGGATGCGGCGCCAACGGTCCCTCACGACCTGGCCACCTTCCATCGCCTTATTGCCAAAAGACAGCGTCGCCGTGAAATTAATGCTAATGCCCTCTATACAGACAGGCTAAAATGCGCGGCCGGCTAACCGCTGATTCTTTTCCAACGCGCCCCACAAGGTTCGCTACGTGATCGAGTTTCAAAACGTCCATAAAACCTACCGCGTCGCCGGTAGGGACATCCCCGCGCTGCACCCGACCAGTCTGACGATAGAGAACGGTCAGGTCTTTGGTCTGATCGGCCACTCCGGTGCGGGAAAAAGTACCCTGCTACGTCTGATCAATCGCCTGGAAGACTCCAGCGGCGGCAAGATCATCGTCGATGGCGAGGAAGTCACCGCCCTGGACGCCAGCGGCCTGCGGCGGTTCCGCCAACAGGTCGGGATGATTTTCCAGCACTTCAACCTGCTGGCATCCAAGACCGTGGCCGACAATGTGGCTTTGCCGCTGACATTGGCCGGGGAATTGTCCCGCAGCGAAATCGACCAGCGTGTCGCCGAATTGCTGGCGCGGGTGGGCCTGTCCGACCACGCCAGGAAATACCCGGCGCAGTTGTCTGGAGGCCAGAAGCAGCGCGTCGGCATCGCCCGCGCCCTGGCCACCAAGCCCAAGATCCTGCTGTGTGACGAAGCGACCAGTGCGTTGGATCCGCAAACCACGGCATCGGTGCTGCAGTTGCTGGCGGAAATCAACCGCGAGCTGAAGCTGACCATCGTGCTGATCACCCATGAAATGGACGTGATCCGCCGGGTCTGCGACGAAGTCGCGGTGATGGACGCCGGTGTCATCGTCGAGCAGGGGCCGGTGGCCGAAGTTTTCCTGCACCCCAAGCATCCGACTACCAAGCGCTTCGTCCAGGAAGACGAGCAGATCGACGAGAGCGAGCAGCGCGACGACTTCGCCCATGTACCGGGGCGCATCGTGCGTCTGACGTTCCAGGGCGAAGCGACCTACGCGCCATTGCTAGGCACCGTCGCCCGCGAAACCGGCGTGGACTACAGCATTCTGGCCGGCCGCATCGACCGCATCAAAGACACCCCCTATGGACAATTGACCCTCGCCATCACCGGCGGTGACCTGGAGGCGGCATTTGCCCGCTTCACTGCGGCCGATGTCCACATGGAGGTGCTGCGCTGATGGAACTGTTGACTGCTTTTTTTGCAAATATCGACTGGCTGGAAATCTGGCTGGCGACCGGCGACACCCTGTTGATGCTGTTCGGCTCGTTGCTGTTCACCGTATTGCTCGGCCTGCCACTGGGCGTGCTGCTGTTCCTGTGCAGCCCCCGGCAACTGCTCGAGGCCCGCGGTGTGTATGCGCTGCTGTCGTTGATCGTGAACATCCTGCGCTCGCTGCCGTTCATCATCCTGCTGATCGTGATGATTCCGTTCACCGTATTGATCACCGGCACCTCCCTGGGCGTGGCCGGGGCGATCCCGCCACTGGTGGTAGGGGCAACGCCGTTCTTCGCACGGTTGGTGGAAACCGCCCTGCGCGAAGTCGATCGCGGCATCATCGAAGCGACCCAGGCCATGGGCGCGACGACCCGGCAGATCATCGTCAACGCCTTGCTGCCGGAAGCCCGTCCGGGCATTTTTGCGGCAATTACGGTGACAGCGATTACGCTGGTTTCCTACACGGCCATGGCCGGTGTGGTGGGAGCCGGTGGTCTGGGCGACCTGGCGATCCGTTTCGGTTACCAGCGTTTCCAGACCGATGTGATGGTGGTCACGGTGGTGTTGCTGCTGGTGCTGGTCCAGGTGCTGCAAACCGTGGGTGACAAGCTGGTTGTGCATTTCTCTAGAAAATAAGGCCTCGCGCCAATAAACCATGAGCCAGCCATTCGCTGGCAGGCGCCGAGAGCGGGCGCCTCACAAGGAGTTAGCTGAATGAAGAAACTACTGGTTGCCTTTGCTGCCGCTGCAGCTTTTTCCGCCCATGCCGCCGACACCCTGACCGTCGCGGCCACACCGGTCCCGCACGCGGAAATCCTCGAATTCGTCAAACCGGCATTGGCCAAGGAAGGCGTAGACCTCAAGGTCAAGGTCTTCACCGACTACATCCAGCCGAACGTGCAGGTTGCGGAAAAGCGCCTGGACGCCAACTTCTTCCAGCACCAGCCGTACCTGGATGAATTCAACAAAGCCAAGGGCACCCACCTGGTGAGCGTGGCCGGTGTGCACCTGGAGCCTCTGGGCGCGTACTCCAGCAAGTACAAGGCACTTACAGAACTGCCAGGCGGCGCCAACGTGGTGATCCCGAACGACGCCACCAACGGCGGCCGTGCGTTGTTGCTGCTGGCTAAGGCTGGGGTGATCAAGCTGAACGATCCTGCCAATATCCTGTCGACAACCAAAGACATCACCGAGAACACCAAGGATCTGAAGTTCCGTGAACTGGAAGCCGCGACCATTCCTCGTGTGCTGACCCAGGTGGACCTGGCCTTGATCAACACCAACTATGCACTGGAAGCCAAGCTCGATCCCTCCAAGGATGCCCTGGTGATCGAAGGCAATGATTCGCCGTATGTGAACATCCTGGTGGCCCGCGAGGAAGACAAGGACAGCGACGCGATGAAGAAGCTGGCGGCGGCCTTGCACACTCCGGAAGTGAAGGCTTTTATCTTGGAGAAGTACAAAGGGGCGGTTCTGCCGGCGTTTTGATTTGACCAGGTGGTGAAAAAACGGGACTGCATCGAAGTGCAGGCCCGTTTTTTTGCTCGCCATAAATGACCTGCCTCCTCGTCACAGGATCTGCTTCATAGTTCTACGAGCCCCATGCTAAATTCTTCGCCGCAACCTCTAATGAGTAGAGGGCATTCAGGGAGAGAAGTGTGTGATCAAGTCTTTGTTGGTTGGGGCATTGCTGGCAATGGCATCAGCATCGGCATCTGCGATGAGTTGCGATAACCCTAGAAACGCCTATGACAGAACATATTGCGCATCGCTGAAAATGGTTCAGTCGGATCAGGAAATCAATGATCAATACAAAAAGACCATGAGTGCCCTGAACCCGGATCAAAAGAAGACAGTGAAAGCGGCTCAAATCCAGTGGATCAAGATTCGTGACAACGCCTGTTCCAACGATGGCCTGCTCTACCTGGACTGTGCCAACGAGAAGACCGAGGCACGCATCGTCATACTCAAAGCGATCGAGCGCGAATGCCGTGCTGCCGGTTGCGACGATGCCAAGCTGTCGCAAGTCGAGTAACCCGTAAACAACGTCGGGCTTGCAGGCGTATCCCACGAAAACCCGACGTAAAGCGCCGGGTTTTTCTTTGGTGGGTTCATCCGTTACCCAATCCGATTCACCAGCAACGACCCCAACACACCCTTGCCCCTTCTTTCAGCCTGGCGCAGGTAAGTCATGATCGGTGCTGCGCAGCGCCACGCTCGACCATGGCACGCCATGCCTGGACGCTGGGGCGCTCCTGCATCCTGGCATGCCAGGCTCGAAGCGCCACGCACTCTTCAGGTACCGGAAGCTGCACCAGTGAGGCGAAGATCATGCCGCCCAGTACCGCAATGTCAGCCATCGAAAACTTCTCGCCCGCCACAAAGGGCTGGTCTTTGAGAAGTCTGTCGAAATAACGCATGCCTCTGATCGCCTTATCGCGCATCCGGGCGCCCCACTCGGCGTTCTGGTACAGCTCGACATCTGGGCCGAGTCCTGGCGTGGCATGGTGGAAGTACACACTGACGGCGTCGAGAAACTCGATCTCGGCACGTTTGGTCATCATATGGATGATGCCTTTTTCAACAGGCGTTTGCCCCGTCAGCGTCGGGTGTCCGTCCAGGCTATCCAGGTATTGGGTAATCGCCGTGCACTCAGCGATCCGAGTCCCGTCTCTAAGCTCAAGCACGGGGAGCGTGCCGGAGTAATTGATGGCCAGGAATTCAGGTTGCTTGTGCTCACCGGCCCAGAGATTGACCGATACGAATTCAACGTTCGACAGCAAACCCTTTTCCGCCAGCGCGATGCGCACCCGGGCAGGGTAGGGTCCGTTGAACCAATCGTAGATTTTCAGTGTGGAAGTCGTTGGAACAGCGTCGCTGCGTTCCTGTGGAGAGGTCATGAGCCGATACCTGCCTGTCAGTTGGTAGGTAAAGACTGAATCGTTTTTTTCTCACCGTCAACTCCCTACCTGACAATTGGCAGGTAGCCAGTCGTACGCGTAGAATCCCTGCCCCTGATCCATTTGGTCTCGAAGCGAGGGTGGCAACGTGAACGAAAATGCTCGAGAAGCCATTTTGGCAGCGGCCAGATCCGCAGCCCAACTGCATGGTTACAGCGGTATCAATTTCCGAAGCATTGCTGAAGAAGTGGGCATCAAGAATGCGAGCATCTACTACCACTTTCCGAGCAAGGCGGCCCTGGGCGCTGCGGTCGCCGAACGTTATTGGCAAGAAGCGCAGCGGGCGCTTGAAGCGATACGTGAGGCCAACCCTGACCCGAATCGGTGTCTGCAGCTTTATCCATCGATTTTTCGAAAGTCTCTCCAGGATGGCAACAGACTCTGTCTGTCCAGCTTCATGGCGGCCGAGTACGAAGACCTTCCCGAGGAAGTCATGCGTGAGGTCAAGGCGTTTGCGGACCTCAACGTGATGTGGCTCGCCCAGATGCTGGCGAATGCCAGCACAGGCAGCACCGAGAAATGTGAACGTCGGGCCCTCGCCATCTACACCGCAGTAGCGGGCGCCCAGTTGATTGCGCGAACCCGGATGGACATCAACCTGTTCGACGATCTGATAGAGAGCTATCAAGAGGCGGGATTGATTCCAGCCTGACTGTGTACGCCGCTTTTCTTCTCAAACCGGGCCGTTCTCCAAAGCTTCACGAAGGCCAAGCTTAATCTGGGTTGTGAGCGTTGCTGGCAGGGTGCCACAATCGTTCCTTTAGTTGCATCACGATCAGGTGGATCACATGCATGGCCAAGGATCTCGGAATGATCAGGATTTTTTCATAGCCGAGCAGGTGCGAACCGACCGACTGCAGCAACTGTTTCGCCAATCGATCACGGCGGTATTTGGTAGCTATCTCGCGGCCGTCATGTTGTGTTGGCTGTGCTGGGACCGCTTTGAACACAGCGTCGTCCTTGTGTGGCTAGCCTTACTGACGGGATCGACGCTTTTACGCATCGCGTTGTTCCTTGCCTATGTCCGCAGCGATGAAAGCAAGCGCACACCTCAACGCTGGGAGCGCAAGTACTGGATCACGTTGGTGTTGTCCGCCAGCATCTGGGGGGGAGGTGCCCTGGCGGTCATGCCGGCGGACGATCTTCTGTCCCAGGCACTGGTCATGCTTTTTACTGTGGGGATGTCCGTCAGCGCGGTGTCCTGCTACTCGGCCTACCGCGATATGACGCTCGTCTCCATTGGCCTGGTCCTGTTGCCCTGCACCGCCTGGCTGCTGTTGCAACCATCGCAGCTTCAAGTCGGCATGGCGCTCTGCATCCTGGTGTTCGCGGCGTTCGTAGCCCGCGCAACACACAAAATGTCCCAGGCACTGGAAACCGCCTTCAGGCTCACCCGTGAAATGGAGCAGGCTAACAGCATTTCAACCCGTGCCGCGCAAACCGATGAACTGACCGGCCTCAAAAGCCGGCGCGCTTTCTTCGAACATGCCCAGCAGCTCTATAACGAGTGCAGAACCAATCGGTTGGAACTGTGTGCCGTCATGTTGGACATGGATCATTTCAAGCACATCAACGACACCTACGGCCATCAAGTGGGCGACCAGGTTCTGCGGCAGATGGGCATGGTCATCAATTCATCCTTTCGCGCCACGGATATCCACGGCCGGTTAGGCGGAGAAGAATTTGCCATTCTGCTTCCCAACACCTCGATCGAGGTCGCAACCGAGATTGCCGAAGAGCTTATCCAGACCATCGGCGGATTGATGATCGAGCCCGTCAACTGCGTGACGGCCAGCCTTGGCGTGGCGTCCACGCAGGCGGGACACAAGGATCTGCATAGCCTGATGAATAACGCTGACCAGGCGCTGTATCGGGCCAAGGCGTTGGGGCGCAATCAAGTCGCGGTTGCCCGATAGCGCGGCTCCTGGTTGAACATATCCTCCTTGGTGGCCGTCTTTGCGACAAGCAGATATCCAGCTGGATTCGATGCGGTTTCCAGATTTGTCGACGCAGCTCGCTTCGCCCTGTAGCCATCGCCCGCCTTTGACTTTCCCTCTCTGCGAAAGCCTGTGTTGCTTGGCTGATCCCCTCACGCCTTGCGCGTCCCCGGCTGAGGCGGGGAGATATCTCGCAGGTTAGGAAATAAATTTCCTTCTCTATCAATCTCTTAGCAATAAAGCAGAAAATTTTTAAAAATTTATCTTGCGCGCAAAGTATTTGAGCGTTAACTTTATCTCAACTGGTTAGCGCACAAACATTTGGCGCATACCAAACTAAGACTCGATCAGCCCATTCAGCAAGAGGAAACATCATGAACGTTCTCTATACCGCAGTCGCAACCTCCACCGGTGGCCGTGATGGCCGTGCTGTTTCCAGCGACAAGATTCTCGACGTGAAACTGGCCACCCCAAAAGCCCTGGGCGGTACCGGTGGTGAAGCCACCAACCCTGAGCAACTGTTCGCAGCCGGCTACTCGGCTTGCTTCATCGGCGCACTGAAGTTTGTCGCCAGCCAGAGCAAACGCAGCATTCCTGCCGATGCCTCGATCACCGCACACGTCGGCATCGGCCAGATCCCTGGCGGTTTCGGTCTGGACATCGACCTGCACATCAACCTGCCAGGTCTGGATCAAGCCGATGCCCAAGCGCTGGTCGACGCGGCTCACCAGGTTTGCCCGTACTCCAACGCGACTCGCGGCAACGTCGACGTCCGCTTGCACGTCACCGTCTAACTCACTTCATCTACGAATAAAAAGGATCAGGACATGAACACTTTCCGCAAAACGCTCGTTGGCTCGCTTCTGGCACTGTCCCTCGGCAACGCGTTCGCAACTTCTTTTGTTCAACCTGCGTTCGCTGAGGGTGGTTCGGATCGACTGATCGAAAACCGTGTAGCCGAAGGCGGCTCGGACCGACTCATCGAAAACCGGGTAGCCGAAGGTGGCTCGGATCGACTGATCGAAAATCGTGTGGCCGAAGGCGGCTCGGACCGACTCATCGAAAACCGCGTGGCCGAAGGCGGCTCGGATCGACTCATCGAAAACCGCGTGGCCGAAGGCGGCTCGGATCGACTCATCGAAAACCGTGTGGCCGAAGGTGGCTCGGATCGACTGATGGAAAACAGAGTGGGCTGAAAAAACCCTTCACCACTTCAAAGCCGGTCGAATCACCCCATGTTGCTTCCAAAACAAAAGACGCCGCTTATCTCTCACGAGGAAGCGGCGTTTTTTTGCAACGTGTCATAGGCATCCTAAACGATGCTATCCACCACACCACCATCGACACGCAGCGCCGCTCCAGTGGTGGCCGAGGCCTGCTCCGAACTGGCATAGATAATCATGTTGGCAACCTCCTCGACGCGTGCCGCGCGCTGGATGATCGAGGTGCTGCGGTGCTGGTTGACGAAGTCTGCCGCGACCTTTTCCAGGCTTTCCCCAGTGCGCTCGACGTCTGCCTTGAGCATCTGGGCAACCCCTTCGGAAAGCGTCGGCCCGGGCAATACCGAGTTTACCGTCACGCCCGTACCAGCGAGGCGCTTGGCCAGGCCGCGAGCGATGGACAGTTGGGCGGTCTTGGTGAAGCCGTAGTGGATCATGTCGGCAGGAATGTTCACGCCCGATTCCGACGAGACAAACACGATCCGTCCCCAACCACGCTCGACCATGCCCTGCGCGTAGGCCCTGGAAACACGCACACCCGACATGACGTTGGTTTCGAAGAAGCGTTGCCATTCGCTGTCCGGCGTTTCGAAAAAATCTTCCTGTTTGAAGATGCCCAGGTTGTTGATGACGATATCGAAGCTGGGGTGCTTGGCTATCAGTGCCTGGCAGCCCGTCGAGTTGCTGAGATCGCCCACAAAGCCGGTCGCCCTTGAGGCAAGCGCGCCCAAGCGCTGCAGCGCGTCCGCCACGCTGCTCTCGCTTCGACCGTTGATGACCACGTGAGCACCGGCTTCGAGAAAGCCTTTGGCGGTAGCGAAACCGATACCGCTGGTGGATCCGGTGACCAGGACCTGACGTCCGGTGAAATCGATGTTCATGAGGGGACTCCTTGATTAATGAACCAGAGGAAGTGCGATATTTCTGACTGGACGGTAGTCCGACGGATTTGCAGATGGCTTTGCCATTCCAACGTCGCCGATATCGCAGGCCCTTAATCATGGACACGATTGAGGCTTTGCGCCTCCTCGTGGTCAATCAACCATCAGGAAGCCGGCCGCACCGCCAGTTCATAGTCGGTCCTGGGGGAGCAAGCGTCCTCGCCACGAGACTCGGTAGACCCGGCTTTCAGGCCTGCGCGCTGAATCGCTGCGCAGCACGCCGTTCAAGCATCGCGGCTTCCGTTTCTTGGGTCGCCAGTTCGCCTTTGTGCGCCAGTTGGTTGAAAAACAGCCCGTCCGAAAATTCCTGGGGCGGCACCGAGCCGGCGCGCTTGAGCAGCGGTGCCAGGTCGATGGTGCTGGCGAAGTTTTCCTTGGTCAGATTGTAGCGGCCCAGGTAGCTGCCAGACCAAGGCGAGTCGGCATCCACCATGTCGATGGAGGCGTCGCGCAAGGCGCTGGCTGCGGCTTTCAAATCAGTGGATTCATTGAGCAGATCGGTGAGGCGCTGGGTCTGCGAGGTGCTGAGCTGCCCGGCGGTGTTGAGCACTTTCAACTTGCCATCGGCCTCGACGGTGAAGCCGTATTTCTTGCTGGCCAGATCCGGGTCGGTTGCCGACAGCGTTGACTGGAATGCCTCGAAGGAGGTTTTCAAGGTGTTTTTCGCGCTCTCGGTGATCGCGACATAGCGAGGAAAATCTGGCGATTGGGATCGACCGACCCAGGTGGTAATGGCCACCAGTGGTTGCTCCACGGTCTGGGTTTCTTCACTGGGGTGGTAGATGGCTGCTGGGCCAGCGCTTGCCAGTTCCTTTACAGAGCCTGTTGGAGGATGAGTGACCAACTTCTGATCGGAGCGGGTGAGGTGGGTGTTGGGGGGTGCAATAGAGGCAGCGCTAAGAGAGAGTTCCATTTCATCGGTCCATGATTGGCGGATACATCGGGTTATCGACAGCCGCGGACCGAGCTTTAGGAAGTGAGAGGACATGGGGTGAGGTCAATTAGTCATGTGGCGGCTGTTAGGGCGCTATCGCGAGCAAGCTCGCTCCCACAGGAATTCATGATGGGCGCAATGTCTGTAAACAGCCCGGAAAAAACTGTGGAAGCGAGCTTGCTCGCGATAGCGTTGGGCCTGCTTGCATCGATGTTGAGTGTGCCGCCGTCGTCGCGAGCAAGGGCTCCCACATAGGGACTTGGGTGTTCACAGATCCTGCATTCACCACCAGATCCCCGCTTATATGAAGCAACAGATCTTCAATACCACCGCGCCTCACCCGGCGGGCGCTTCTTGAAGCGTTTCATGCTCCACATGTACTGGCTGGGATAGGCCCGTACGTAGCGTTCCACCACCTGGCTCATGGCCGCGCAGGCGGTTTCGGTGTCGGTGCTGTACATGGCTTCGGGCGCGGCTTCGAGGATAACCTTGTAGCCGGAGCCGTCCGGCAGGCGCAGGGCGTGGAGGAAGACGCCGACCGCCTTGCCGCCGGCGAGCATGTTCGGTACGAACTTGCTGGTCAGGGCCTGAGTGGCGAAGAAGGGCACGAAGATACCAGCGGATTCGGCCGGTTCCGGGTCGGCGGGGATGCCCACCTGGCCGCCCTTGCGCACTTCCTTGATGACACTGAGGATGCCTTCCTTGGTGGACGCCGCGACTTTGTTGCCCAACTGCACCCGCTGCTTCTGCAGCAGTTCATCCACCGCCTTGAGCTTGGGCGGCCGATAGAAAATGATCGGTTTGCACTGGCTGCAATAGAAGTGGTTGAGCACCTCCCAGTTGCCCAGGTGGCTGGTGATGCCCACCACGCCCTTGCCCGAGGCCAGCGCCTCCTTCAACACCTCCAGGCCCTCGACTTCGCGCACCAGTTCGATGGAACGCTGGGCCGGCCAGATCCAGGCGCAGGCACTTTCGGTCAAGGATTTGCCGATGTCCTTGAGGCTCTGGCCCACCAGGCGTTCGCGCTCGGCCGGGTCCATCTCGGGAAAGCACTTGGCGAGGTTGATCCGCACCACGTCGCGGGAGCGATTGGGAAATTTCCACATGAGCCAGCCAATGGCAGAGCCCACCGCCTGCACCGCCCGCCAAGGCAGCAGCGCAAACAACCGCAGAGCGCCGACCAGCAAGGCGCCTTTCAACTTATCCACAGGTCACTCCTGAATTCTTCGGTCGTGTTGCGAGCCGGCTATTCTAACCACCGTTTGCCAGCTCAGCGTAGCGGTCGCAATCCCTTGTGTGGTCCATCACCATGCCCGAGGCCTGCATGAAGGCGTAGCAAATGGTGGGGCCGACGAACGTGAAGCCGGCTTTTTTCAGACCCTTGCTCATTTCGATGGCCTGGGGGGTGATGGCCGGTACTTCGGTGCGGTCCCTGAAGTGGTTGATGACGGGTTTATCACCCACGAACGACCACAGGAACGCCACCGGGTCTTCCAGCGCCAACCAGGCCTGGGCATTGCGACGGGCGGCCTTGAGCTTGAGCCGGTTGCGGATGATGCCAGGGTCGAGCATCAGATCATCGATTTCGGCATCGCTCATCTGCGCCACCCGCTGCACATCGAAGCCATAGAGCACCTTGCGGTAATGTTCACGCTTGCGCAGCACGGTGATCCAGGACAACCCGGCCTGGAACCCTTCGAGCAAAAGCAACTCGAACAAACCCTGCGCATCGCGCAGCGGCGTCCCCCACTCCTGATCGTGATAAGCCATGTACAACGGATCGTCAGAACACCAAAAGCAGCGTGGCATAAGGCTCCAGGGGGCGTGCGCACGAACGAATCGGGTATACTCCCGCTCTTTAAATCGCAGCCCAAGAAACAGGTGAATTTCGTGAGCCAGCCTACGCCAGCCGTGCGTACCTTCCAAGACTTGATCCTCGCCCTCCAGCAATACTGGGCCGAGCAAGGTTGCGTGGTACTTCAGCCCTACGATATGGAAGTAGGCGCCGGCACTTTCCACACTGCCACGTTCCTGCGTGCCATCGGCCCGGAAACCTGGAACGCCGCCTACGTACAGCCCAGCCGCCGCCCGACTGACGGCCGCTACGGTGAGAACCCGAACCGCCTGCAGCATTACTACCAGTTCCAGGTGGTCCTGAAGCCCAACCCGGACAATTTCCAGGAGCTGTACCTGGGATCGCTCAAGCACGTGGGCCTCGACCCGTTGGTGCATGACATCCGTTTCGTCGAAGACAACTGGGAGTCGCCGACCCTGGGCGCCTGGGGCCTGGGCTGGGAAGTCTGGCTCAACGGCATGGAAGTGACCCAATTCACCTACTTCCAGCAGGCGGGCGGCATCGAGTGCTACCCGGTGACCGGCGAAATCACTTACGGCCTGGAACGCCTGGCCATGTACCTGCAAGGCGTGGATTCGGTCTACGACCTGGTGTGGGCCGACGGTCCGTTCGGCAAGGTGACCTACGGCGACGTGTTCCACCAGAACGAAGTGGAGCAGTCGACCTACAACTTCGAACACGCCAATGTCGAGAAGCTGTTCGAACTGTTCGATTTCTATGAAAGCGAGGCCAAGCGCCTGATCGAGCTGGACCAGCCGCTGCCGTTGCCGAGCTATGAAATGGTGTTGAAGGCCTCCCATACCTTCAACCTGCTGGACGCACGCCGGGCGATTTCGGTGACCGCGCGTCAGCAATACATCCTGCGTGTGCGCACCCTGGCGCGTTCCGTCGCGCAAGCCTACCTGATGGCCCGTGCCAAGCTGGGCTTCCCGATGGCGACCCCGGACCTGCGTGATGAAGTGTTGGCTAAGCTGGAGGCTGCACAATGAGTGCTCAAGATTTTCTGGTTGAACTGGGCACCGAAGAACTGCCACCCAAAGCCCTGAACACCCTGGCCGATGCGTTCCTGGCCGGTATCGACAAAGGCCTGCAAGCCGCCGGACTGAACTTCGAGACCAAGCACGTCTACGCCGCGCCGCGTCGTCTGGCCGTGCTGATCACCGGCCTGGCGACCCAGCAGCCGGATCGCAGCATCAACCTCGACGGCCCGCCACGCCAGGCCGCATTCGATGCAGACGGCAACCCGACCCAGGCTGCCCTGGGCTTCGCCAAGAAGTGCGGCGTGGACCTGAGCGAAATCGACCAGAGCGGTCCGAAGCTGCGCTACAGCCAGAGCATCAAGGGCAAGCCGACCGCCAGCCTGCTGCCGACCATCGTCGAAGACTCACTCAATGACTTGCCGATCCCCAAGCGCATGCGCTGGGCCGCGCGCAAGGAAGAGTTCGTGCGTCCGACCCAATGGCTGGTGATGCTGCTCGGTGACCAGGTCATCGACTGCACCATCCTGGCCCAGAAGGCCGGTCGCGATTCCCGCGGCCATCGTTTCCACCATCCACAGAGCGTGCGCATCACTTCGCCGGCCAACTACCTGGCCGACCTGCGTGCCGCCTATGTGCTGGCCGATGCCAACGAGCGTCGCGAGCTGATCAGCAAGCGCACCGAAGAGCTGGCGACCCGCCAGGAAGGCACCGCCATCGTGCCGCCGGACCTGCTGGACGAAGTGACTGCCCTGGTGGAATGGCCAGTGCCGCTGGTGTGCTCGTTCGAGGAACGTTTCCTGGAAGTGCCGCAGGAAGCGCTGATCACCACCATGCAGGACAACCAGAAGTACTTCTGCCTGCTGGACGCCGAAGGCAAGTTGCTGCCGCGCTTCATCACGGTCGCCAACATCGAGAGCAAGGACCCGCAGCAGATCGTCGCAGGTAACGAAAAAGTCGTTCGCCCGCGCCTGACCGATGCCGAGTTCTTCTTCAAGCAAGACAAGAAGCAGCCGCTGGAAAGTTTCAACGAGCGCCTGCAGAACGTGGTGTTCCAGGAAAAACTCGGCAGCGTCTACGACAAGGCCGAGCGGGTTTCGAAGCTGGCCGCGTTCATCGCTCCGCGTATCGGCGGCGATGCCCAGCGCGCAGCCCGCGCCGGCATCCTGTCCAAGTGCGACCTGTCCACCGAGATGGTCGGTGAGTTCCCGGAGATGCAAGGCGTCGCCGGCTACTACTACGCCCTCAACGACGGCGAGCCACAAGACGTTGCCCTGGCCCTGAACGAGCAATACATGCCTCGCGGTGCCGGTGCTGAACTGCCGACTACCCTGACCGGCGCGGCCGTGGCCATCGCCGACAAGCTCGACACCCTGGTCGGCATCTTCGGCATCGGCATGCTGCCCACCGGCAGCAAGGACCCGTATGCCCTGCGTCGTGCGGCACTGGGGGTGTTGCGTATCCTGATCGAGAAGCAACTGGACCTGAACCTGAACGACGCCGTGGCCTTCGCCGTCAACGCGTTCGGCAGCAAGGTCAAGTCTGCCGGCCTGGCCGATGCGGTGCTGGAATTCATCTTCGACCGCCTGCGTGCGCGTTATGAGGACGAAGGCGTCGATGTGGCGACCTACCTGTCGGTGCGAGCCCTCAAGCCAGGTTCCGCACTGGACTTCGACCAGCGCGTACAAGCCGTACAGGCCTTCCGCAAACTGCCGGAAGCCGCTGCGCTGGCCGCTGTGAACAAGCGCGTGTCGAACCTGCTGTCCAAGGCCGAGCCGACGGTCAATGCGCCTGAAGCCCGCTACTTCGATAACGCCGTGGAATTTTCGCTCAACTCGGCGATTCAACAGGCCTATGCGTCGGTGCAACCGCTGATGGAAAAACGCGAATACGCCGAAGCGCTGGCGCGCCTGGCGGCATTGCGCGAGCCTGTCGATGCGTTCTTTGACGCCGTGATGGTGAATGCGGACAACGAAGACGTGCGCAGGAACCGCTATGCATTGCTGGCCCGCCTGCGCGGGCTGTTCCTCAACATCGCCGATATTTCCGTGCTGGGTTGAGGAGCCGCTGTTGAAACTGCTGATTCTCGATCGGGATGGGGTGATCAATCACGACTCCGACGCTTACATCAAATCGGTGGAGGAGTGGTTGCCGATCCCCGGCTCGATCGAAGCCATCGCGCAGTTGAGCAAGGCCGGCTGGACGGTGGCGGTCGCCACCAACCAGTCGGGCATTGCCCGCGGTTATTATGACCTCGCGGTACTGCATGCCATGCATGAGCGCTTGCGCGACCTGGTGGCCGGGCAGGGCGGCGAAGTCGGCCTGATCGTCTACTGCCCCCACGGGCCGGATGACGGTTGCGATTGCCGCAAGCCCAAGCCAGGCATGCTCAAGGCCATAGCGGCGCATTACGACGTGCCGCTTGCGGGCGTGTGGTTCGTTGGCGACAGCCTCGGTGACCTGGAGGCGGCCAAGGCCGTCGATTGTCAGCCAGTTTTGGTAAAGACCGGGAAAGGCGAAAAGACTCTGGGCAAGACCCTACCGGTGGGCACTTTGATTTTTGACGATTTGGCGGCGATTGCCGCTGAACTTATCCACAACTAGGGCTCCCAAGACATCCTGATCAAGGATTGTTCGGGAAGCGCTTGAACAGGCGGGCACCGCCCCGCAACGGTAAATGCCGCCATGTCGATATTGCAGGCCATCAGAACCTTTCTCTTTTACCTGCTACTGGGCACCAGCTCCCTGCTGTGGTGCACCCTGAGTTTCTTTATCGCGCCGTTCATGTCGTTCCGGGCGCGCTACCGTTTCATCAATGTGTACTGGTGCCGCTGCGCGCTGTGGCTGAGCAAGGTATTCCTGGGCATCCGCTACGAAGTGAAGGGTGCCGAGAACGTGCCTGACAGGCCCTGTGTGATCCAGTCCAACCACCAGAGCACTTGGGAAACCTTCTTCCTGTCGGCTTATTTCGAGCCGTTGAGCCAGGTACTCAAGCGCGAATTGCTGTTCGTGCCGTTCTTTGGCTGGGCCATGGCGATGCTCCGTCCGATCGCCATCGACCGCGACAATCCCAAGGCCGCGCTCAAGCACGTGGCGAAGAAGGGCGACGAGTTGCTCAAGGACAATGTCTGGGTATTGATCTTCCCTGAAGGCACCCGTGTTCCCTATGGAACCATCGGCAAGTTCTCCCGCGGCGGTACCGCATTGGCGGTCAATGCCAACCTTCCTGTATTGCCGATTGCACACAATGCCGGCAAATTCTGGCCCAAGGCGGGCTGGGTCAGGAAGCCAGGCTTGATCACCGTAGTGATTGGCCCCCCCCTGTACGCCGAAGGTAGCGGGCCTCGGGCTATCGCCGACCTCAACGACCGTGTCCAAGCCTGGAATGAACAGGCACAACGGGAAATGGGTTCACTTCCTCCGGCACCGGCAGCCCCCATTGCTTCGGACCAGATCGCTGTCTGATTTCTGTGGATAAGCTGTGTACCGATTTTCCTGAAAGCCTTTCCAGTTTCATATAACTATTTGTTTTTTATACATATTTCATAAACACATAAAACCTCGGGAAAGGTGCATAAGTTTTTTATAGCACCACCGAAGGTTGTGCCTTTTCAGTGTCTAGCAAGGCCAAACCAAAACTGAACGTCGTGCCTTCACCGACCACACTACGGCATTCGATCTGTCCGCCGTGACGGTCCACAACCGCCTTGACCATGGACAACCCCAGGCCTACGCCGTCTACACCATGAGCCGATGAGAACCGTCGATACTGACTGAACAGATCCGGCAGCTCCCCAGCCTCGATGCCTTTGCCCTGGTCCACGAGATCGCAGGTCAAACGCCCCTCGGCGCAACGAACCCGCACCACGATGCGGGTGGCGGGTGGGCTGTACTTGATGGCGTTCTCCAGTAGATTGAACAAGGCGCGGGTCAACAAGGCCTGGTCGGCACTCACCATCGCTTCTTCGTCGTCGATGTCATGGGCGATCTGGATATGCTTGGCCTGGGCCAAAGGCAGGGCTTGGTCGAGCACGTCCAGGACCAGCATGGCGAACAGTGTCGGTCGGAACTGATAGACCTCCGATTCGGCCCGCGCCAGTTGCACGAAGCCGTCTGTCAACGCCAGGGCACGCCGCACCTGACGTTCGATCTGGTCGAATACAGGATCGGTCGTACCTGCCTGGTGCCGCTGCACGTCGAGCAGCGCCAGGATCGCAGAATGTGGGGCGCGCAGGTCGTGGGACAGGAAACGCAGCATGATATTGCGCTGCTCTTCAGCCTCCCGCTCCGCGCTCAGGTCAGTCAGGCTCAGCAACCAACCCACGGGCACATCACCATCGGCCGGCAACAGGGAGGCCCGTTCCAGGCGCAGGCTACGGTCCCGGACATCGCGAAACTCCAGCAACGGCAATGTGGATAACCGGTGCGGGCAGCCGGGTACCAACCCCGGATAACCCAGCTGTGCGAGGTGTTCCACCACATCTTCACCGGCCAGGCCATGACCGAAGAGCTCCCGCGCCTTACGGTTACCGAGCAAGACCTTGCCATGGGGGTCGCTGATCATGGTCGCCACCGGCAGGTATTCCAGGCCATCGGCTATGAACCGCCGGGTATCCCGCGTGCGACTCATGGCTTGCTCAAGGGCCATGACCTGGCCTTGCAAGCGATCGCTGCCGGTGTAGGGCGCGCGACGACGCTCCGGGAACACCTTCGGTTCCGCGTCCAGGCGGGCCAGCTCCCAACCGAAATACGCCAGCACGACGCTCAGCCGTCGCCAGTTCCAGATCAGGTAGCCAAACAACATGCCCAGCACACTGGCCAGGGGAGACCACCACCAGCCCTGCGCGCCCAGCACGGCGCTGAGGGTCAGTGCCAGGCCCATTCCACCCACTGTCGTCCATAACGCCAGACGCGGACGCAGAAGCAGCAACCCCAGCACACAGGCCACCAGACACACCGACAACAGTGCAGCAGGCCCGTTGCGTGTCGGTTGAGCGCTGAACGACAACAGAGCCGTCAGGGGCAGCAACAACAGACTTATCCACAACCATTCGCGCACCAATTGTCGAAACAGGCGTTGGGCTTGGGTCGGTTCACGGCTTTCACGGCGGCGCTGATGACTCATAAGGTCCTTGTACGAGCAAAAGGGCAGAAGGGATTGTTCATTTGATAGGCGACGAACCCACGAGCTGGGCAGCTCGAGACTATAGCGGACTCGATAGGCGGCGTGCTGCTGCCTTTCCCTCCACGACGTGAGCCGGTATTGTCGCAGCCTGCGACAGCAAGCCTCGCCGCTAGCCAGCCAAGGCTGGACCGTTTGGGTGGCCTGCTGATGATGTTCGTTACTTTCGAGATCAAGGAATCGCGTCCCATGCGTGTCGCCATACTGGATGACGAACCGGCCGAGCTGCGCCGGGTGGAGCAGACATTGCAACAGATCCCCGGCCGGGGTGAGCAAGCCTGGACCCTGCACAGTTTCGAGCGCGGCGAAGACCTGCTGCGGCAACTGCGTCGGGAAACCTTCGACCTGTTGATACTCGACTGGCAGTTGCCCGGTATCAGTGGCCTGTCGCTGCTGCGCTGGACACGCGAACACATGGACTCGCCTCCGGCCGCCATCATGCTCACCAGCCGCGACGGCGAGCAGGATATCGTCCAGGCCCTCAATGCCGGCGCCGACGATTACGTGAGCAAACCCTTCCGACCCAACGAGCTCAAGGCCAGGGTCAGCGCCGTGCTACGCCGGCACAACCTGCAACGTGCTCCGGCCAGCGATGTACGAGTCTTCAATGACCTGGCGTTCGACGATGCCGAACTGACGGTCACCCGCGCCGGCGTGCCCATCAACCTGACCGAGCGGGAATACCGACTGGCCCGCTGCCTGTTCGCCAATCTGGGGCGTCCATTGTCCCGGGAATATTTCTACGAACGTTTCTGGACCCACGAGGAAATGACCTCGTCCCGCCCCCTCGACACCCACATCTATCGCCTGCGCAACAAGCTTGGCCTGACGGCTGATCGAGGTTGGCAGTTATTGACTATCTATGGGTATGGGTATCGCCTGGAAAGCGTATCGGCGGACAGCGAAACGTCGGTAGCGAGTTGAGCCAGGCAAGCTCCGCGTCCCGAAAGCGAACGCGGAGCTTGTGTTGAAGCGTCCCACGCGTGGCGTGGGAAGCATGACTAGTTGGCCATCTGCAGTGCTTTGCCAGCCTTCCCGACCCGACGACGCTGCACCAGCAACCCGGACGCGACCACCAGCAGGCTGAGCAGCCCCGTGGCGAGGATCTCCACCCGGTGGGCTTCCTGGAACAGCATGATCGTCAGGGCACCGATGATGAATACGATTACCAGGTACGTCAGGCCCGGGAACAGCCACATGCTGAAGGCAATCTTTTCCCCACGAGCCATGCGCTGCTTACGCATGCGCAGCTGCGAGAATGCGATCACCAGGTAAACAAGCAGTGCGATGGCGCCGGAGCTGGCGAGCAGGAATTCGAACACGGCAGCCGGGGCCACGTAGTTGGCGAACACCGCCAGGAAAGCGGCTGCGGTGGACAGCATCACAGCCCAGTAAGGGGTGCCGCTCTTGTTGGTACGCTGGGAAACCGCCGGCGCATCGCCACGCTTGCCCAATGAGAACATCATGCGCGAGGCGGTGTAGAGCGCGGAGTTGAGGCAGCTTGTCACCGCGACCAGCACGACGATATCGACAATCAGCTTGGCATTGGGGATACCCATGCGCTCCAGCACGGTCTGGTAGGAACCCACGCTGGCCAGCAGCGGATCGTTCCATGGCACCAGGGCCACGACGATAAAGATGGAAACCAGGTAGAACAGGCCGATCCGCCAGATCACCGAGTTGGTCGCCTTGGAGATCTGTTGACCTGGGTTCTTCGACTCAGCGGCCGCGATGGTCACGATCTCGGTGCCCATGAACGAAAACATGGTGGTCAGGATCGCTCCCAGTACCGCGCCCATGCCGTTGGGCAAAAAACCCTGAGTGTCGAATAGATGGGAAACACCGCTGACCTGGCTGCTGGGCAGCCAACCGGAAATTGCCAGGATCCCAAGGACGATGAAACCGATGATCGCCACCACCTTGACCAGGGCAAACCAGAACTCGAATTCACCATAGTTCTTCACACTGAACAGATTGGTGGCCGTCAGCAGCAGGGTGATGACCAGGGTGAAGGCCCAGATCGCCACGTCCGGGAACCAGGCGTGCAATATGGTCGCTGCAGCGTTGGCCTCCAACGGGATCACCAGCACCCAGAACCACCAGTAGAGCCAACCGATCGTGAAGCCAGCCCAGCGCCCGATCGCCCGATCAGCGTAGGTGGAAAAGGAACCGGTGTCCGGAGACGCGACCGCCATTTCGCCCAGCATACGCATCACCAACACCACCAGCGCGCCGGCGGCGGCGTAGGCCAACAGCACGGCCGGGCCTGCCGCTGCGATAGCGTGGCCGGAGCCAACGAAAAGGCCGGCGCCGATCACACCAGCGATAGAGAGCATCGTCACATGTCGTGGCTTGAGCCCTTGTTCCAGGTTGTTGGAAGTTTGCGTACCGCTCATTGAGACTACCCTTGGTATTTAGATTTATTCATTCCATCTCGGACTGTCGCTTCTTTTGTAAAAATAAAAAAACGACATGTAATTTATTTAACACGCAAGATCTGCGCCAGGCTTCCTGTGGTCCCCGTATTCCGGGGGCCAAGCAGATATTCCAAGTCCTTGAGATTAAAAGCTTTTGCCTGAGGTGTTACTGGGTTACACGCTTTCTGACCCATAGGTCTGGTAGGAAACAGGCTGAACTGGGGGTGTAAAAAAAGGCCAACGCTTGCGCGTTGGCCTTTTTTTTGGAGGGGTGTTCTGCTTGGTATCAGAAGTCCAGGTTGGACACCGCCAGGGCGTTGCTCTCGATGAAGTCACGACGAGGTTCAACCGCATCACCCATCAGGGTGTTGAAGATCTGGTCCGCACCAATGGCGTCTTCGATGGTGACCTTCAGCATCCGACGCGAGCCCGGGTCCATGGTGGTTTCCCACAGCTGATCCGGGTTCATTTCCCCCAGCCCCTTGTATCGCTGGATGGTGTGGCGTTTGGTGCTTTCTGCCATCAACCACTCAAGGGCTTCCTTGAACTCGGTCACGGACTTCTTGCGCTCGCCGCGCTGGATATAGGCACCTTCATCCAGCAGCGTGCTCAACTGTGCACCGAGAGAGACCACAGTCTTGTAGTCGTTGCTGCTGAAGAAGTCGCGGTTGAAGGTGACGTAGTTCGACAGGCCATGGGAAATCAACTCGACTTCCGGCAGCCAGACGTTACGTTCACGGTCTTCGCGCAGGCTGGCCTTGTAGACCAGGCCAGACTTCTCGACAGTGCGCAGGCGGACTTCGTACTGGGCCAGCCAATCCTGCATCGCTGCGTGGTCGGACAGTTGCTCCATGCTGACGGCCGGCAGGTAGATGAAGTGCTCGGTCAACTCCTGTGGGTAAAGTCGCGACAGGCGCTTGAGCGTCTTCATCACCAGGCGGAAGTCGTTGACCAGGCGCTCGAGAGCTTCCCCGGAAATGCCTGGGGCGTCTTCGTTCAGGTGCAGGCTGGCATCTTCCAGGGCCGACTGCGTCATGTATTCTTCCATGGCGTCGTCGTCCTTGATGTACTGCTCCTGCTTGCCTTTCTTGACCTTGTACAGCGGCGGCTGGGCGATGTAGATGTAGCCGCGCTCGATCAGCTCGGGCAACTGACGGAAGAAGAACGTCAGCAGCAGGGTACGGATGTGCGAACCGTCGACGTCAGCATCGGTCATGATGATGATGTTGTGATACCGCAGCTTGTCGATGTTGTACTCTTCACGACCGATGCCGCAGCCCAGGGCGGTGATGAGGGTGCCGACTTCCTGGGACGAGATCATTTTGTCGAAACGTGCCTTCTCGACGTTCAGGATCTTGCCCTTGAGCGGCAGGATGGCCTGGGTCCGGCGGTTACGGCCTTGCTTGGCAGAACCACCGGCGGAGTCACCTTCCACGAGGTACAGCTCGGACAGGGCAGGGTCCTTTTCCTGGCAGTCCGCCAGCTTGCCTGGCAGGCCAGCGATGTCCAGCGCGCCTTTGCGGCGGGTCATCTCGCGGGCCTTGCGCGCGGCCTCACGGGCACGGGCGGCGTCGATCATCTTGCCGACCACCAGCTTGGCTTCGTTCGGGTTCTCCAACAGGAAGTCGGAAAAATACTTGCCCATCTCCTGTTCGACCGCGGTCTTCACTTCGGAAGACACCAGCTTGTCTTTGGTCTGGGAGCTGAACTTCGGATCAGGCACCTTCACCGAAATGATCGCCGTAAGGCCTTCGCGGGCATCGTCACCCGTGGTGGCGACCTTGTGCTTCTTCGCCAGGCCTTCCTGCTCGATGTAGTTGTTCAGGTTACGGGTCAGCGCCGAACGGAAGCCCACCAGGTGAGTACCGCCGTCGCGTTGCGGAATGTTGTTGGTGAAGCACAACAGGTTCTCGTTGAAGCTGTCGTTCCACTGCAGGGCGATTTCCACGCCGATGCCATCTTCACGCTGGACATTGAAGTGGAACACCTGGTTGACCGCGGTCTTGTTGGTGTTCAGGTATTCAACGAACGCACGCAGGCCACCTTCGTACTTGAACAGCTCTTCCTTGCCGCTGCGCTCGTCCTTGAGGACGATGCCGACACCGGAGTTGAGGAAAGACAGTTCACGAATCCGCTTGGCCAGGATGTCCCAGCTGAAATGGATGTTCTTGAAGGTTTCGGCCGATGGCTTGAAATGGATCTGGGTACCGGTGGTTTCGCTGTCGCCAACGATTTTCATCGGCTCCTGCGGAACGCCGTGGACATAGGTCTGTTCCCAGATCTTGCCGCTACGGCGAACGGTCAGTACCAGCTCTTCGGACAGCGCGTTCACGACCGAAACACCTACCCCGTGCAGACCGCCGGAGACCTTGTAGGAGTTGTCGTCGAACTTACCGCCGGCGTGCAGCACGGTCATGATGACTTCGGCAGCGGAAACGCCTTCTTCCTTGTGCACATCGACCGGGATGCCACGGCCGTTGTCGCGTACGGTGATCGACTCGTCCGGATGGATGATGACGCTGATGTCGTCACAATGGCCGGCCAGCGCTTCGTCGATGGAGTTGTCGACCACCTCGAACACCATATGGTGCAGACCGCTGCCATCGTCGGTGTCACCAATGTACATACCGGGACGTTTGCGTACGGCATCCAGGCCTTTCAGCACTTTAATGCTCGTTGAGTCGTACGTATTTTCTTCGCTCAATGCCTTCACTCCCGATGGTCGTGGGTCTGGGTGATACGGCCCTGTTCCACGTGGAACAGGGCGACTGGCGTTTCCGTCTGCCAGCCTTCCCTCAATAATTCGTGGTCTACACAGGTGATGAAAACCTGGCAGCGTAAGTCTTCCAGCAAACGGCAAAGCGCTCGACGGTGGGCCTCGTCCAGTTCGGACGGCAAGTCATCCACCAGATAAATACACTGACCGCGACGGGCCTGGCTTACCAGGTGCCCCTGGGCAATACGCAAGGCACACACCACCAACTTCTGCTGCCCCCGGGACAAGATATCCGCGGCGTTATGCGCGCCCAAGCGAAGGCGCAAGTCAGCGCGTTGAGGGCCAGCCTGGGTGTGTCCCATTTGCTGGTCCCGTTGCAGCGAGCCGGCCAGTACGGCGCTCAGTTCCCGGTCCTTGTCCCAGCCTCGGTAATAGCTGAGCGTCAGGCCCTCAAGCTCAACCAGTTCGCTCAAGGTCTGCTCGAAGACCGGTTTCAGGGCTTTAATGTAAGCGCGGCGGTATTCATCGATTTCAGCGCTGGCCTGGCACAGTTCCCTGTCCCAAACCGCTTGCGAAACGGCGTCAAGTGTACCATGTCGCAGCCAAGAGTTTCGCTGGCGCAGCGCCTTCTGCAAGCGCTGCCAGGTTGCCATGAAACGAGGCTCGACATGGAACACCCCCCAGTCGAGGAATTGCCGGCGAATCTTGGGTGCCCCTTCCAGCAGACGGAAGCTGTCGGGGTTGATCAATTGCAACGGCAGGATTTCAGCCAGTTGCGCGGCACTGCGGGCGTTCTGTCCGTCGATGCGAATCTGGAACTCGCCTTGACGGTCCCTTGAAATGCCCAGCGCGCTATGCCCCCCTTCCGCCAGCTCCACCTGCCCGAACACGGTGCAGGCCAACTGATCGTATTGGATAACGGGTGACAGGCGGGTGCTGCGAAACGACCGGGCAAGCCCCAGCAGGTGGACAGCCTCCAGGACACTGGTCTTGCCGCTGCCGTTGGCGCCGTAAAGGATATTGATACGGGGGGAGGGGGCGAAGGTCACCGGGTGCAGATTGCGCACCGCGGTGACCGAGACGCGACTTAAGGACATCCAGTGGCCTGTACGGTTAATTGAGTACTCGAATTAGCCACAGGCCACTAATTACAGACGCATCGGCATGACAACGTAGGCCGAATCGTCGTTGTCGGACTCCTGCAGCAAGGCACTGCTGTTGGAGTCAGACAGGATCAGGCGAACCTGTTCGGTGGTCATTACACCCAGCACGTCGAGCAGATAGCTGACGTTGAAGCCGATTTCCAGGGAACCGCCGTTGTATTCAACGCCGACTTCTTCTTCCGCCTCTTCCTGTTCCGGGTTGTTCGCCTGGATCTTCAGTTGACCGTTGGCCAGTTGCAGACGGATACCACGGTACTTTTCGTTGGAGAGAATGGCAGTACGGCTGAACGCTTCACGCAGCGCCTGACGATCGCCCAGGACCAGCTTGTCGCCCCCCTTGGGCAGTACGCGCTCATAGTCTGGGAATTTGCCGTCCACCAGTTTCGATGTGAAGGTGAACTCACCGGTAGTGGCACGGATGTGGTGCTGGCCCAGGACGATGCTGACGTTGCCATCCGGCTCGGTCAGCAGACGCGCCAGTTCCAGGATACCCTTGCGCGGCACGATCACCTGGTGGCGATCCGGCTGACCGATATCGGCCTGCATCGAACACATGGCCAGGCGATGCCCGTCGGTGGCAACGGCGCGGATAATGCCGGCAGAGACTTCGAGCAGCATGCCGTTGAGGTAATAACGCACGTCCTGCTGAGCCATCGCGAAGCTGGTGCGCTCGATCAAACGGCGCAGACGGCTCTGCTCGAGACTGCAGGTCAGCGAGCCTGGGCCTTCTTCCACGGTCGGGAAGTCGTTGGCCGGAAGGGTCGAGAGAGTGAAGCGGCTGCGACCGGCCTTGACCACGAGTTTCTGGTCGTCGACCTTGATGTCGATCAGCGCATCGTTGGGCAGGCTCTTGCAGATATCCATCAGCTTGCGCGCCGGCACCGTGATGGAGCCCGGATCGGCCGGCTCTTCAAGTTGCACACGACCCACCAGCTCGACTTCCAGGTCGGTACCGGTCAGCGACAGTTGCTGGCCTTCGACAACCAGCAGCACGTTGGAAAGTACCGGCAAGGTCTGGCGGCGTTCGACGACGCCTGCGACCAGTTGCAGGGGTTTCAACAGGGCTTCGCGTTGAATGGTGAAATGCATGGTCTAGTCCCTTGCCTTAATAAGCTGCGCTGGTGGTCATCAAGTGGTCAATGTACGCAGCAGGTTCTTGTAGTCCTCGCGGATGTCCGCGTCGGATTCCTTCAGTTCGTTGATCTTGCGGCAGGCGTGCAAAACGGTCGTGTGGTCGCGCCCGCCAAACACATCGCCGATTTCCGGCAGGCTGTGGTTGGTCAGTTCCTTGGACAAGGCCATGGCCACTTGCCGTGGCCGGGCTACCGAACGCGAACGGCGTTTGGAGAGCAGGTCGGAAATCTTGATCTTGTAATACTCAGCAACGGTTCGCTGAATGTTATCCACAGAGACCAGCTTGTCCTGGAGTGCCAACAGATCCTTCAAGGACTCGCGAATCAATTCGATGGTGATATCGCGCCCCATGAAGTGAGAGTGAGCGATAACACGCTTGAGCGCACCCTCGAGCTCACGCACGTTTGAGCGAATACGCTGGGCGATGAAGAACGCCGCATCGTGAGGCAGCTCGACCTTGGCCTGATCGGCCTTTTTCATCAGGATCGCAACCCGGGTTTCCAGCTCAGGCGGCTCGACAGCCACCGTCAGGCCCCAGCCGAAACGCGACTTCAGGCGTTCTTCCAGGCCTTCGATTTCCTTCGGATATCGGTCGCTGGTGAGAATTACCTGTTGCCCGCCTTCGAGCAGGGCATTGAAGGTGTGGAAAAACTCCTCCTGGGAGCGTTCCTTGCGTGCGAAGAACTGAATGTCGTCGATCAGCAAGGCGTCCACCGAACGGTAGAAGCGCTTGAACTCGTTGATTGCATTCAGTTGCAGGGCCTTGACCATGTCCGCCACGAAACGCTCGGAATGCAGGTATACGACCTTTGCATTCGGATTCTTCTTCAACAGATGGTTGCCCACCGCATGCATCAAGTGGGTTTTACCCAGGCCCACGCCACCATAAAGGAACAGGGGGTTGTAGCCATGCTTGGGATTGTCGGCAACCTGCCAGGCCGCGGCACGAGCCAGTTGGTTGGACTTACCCTCGACGAAGTTCTCGAAGGTGAAGGTGCGGTTCAGGTAGCTGGTGTGCTTGAGCGCGCCTTCGACCTGGACGGTGCGCTGCTCTGCGCGTACCGGTGCCTGTTGTGAGCTGGCGCCGGCCATTGGATCGAAGCTGTCTCGGGAAGGCTCTTCGCTGGTTTCGGCGACTTTCTGTGCGCTTCGCTTGCTCGGAGCCGGCGTTGAAGCCGCAGGGGCAGCGTGGACCGGCGCCGGAGCAGCCTGGACCTGGGAAGCCGCGGCAGCCGCCAACGGGGCGTTCGGCGCGGCGCGGGGTGCAGAACTGCGTTTGCTACCTATTAATAAGGACAGCGCTGGTGCCATGCCATTGCCATGCTCGTCGAGCAGTTCCAGGACCCGGCCCAGGTACTTTTCGTTGACCCAGTCGAGGACGAAACGGTTCGGTGCATAGACACGCAACTCGTCGCCTTCGGCTTCGACCTGTAGTGGACGGATCCAAGTGTTGAATTGTTGGGCAGGCAGCTCATCGCGCAAAAGCTCCACGCACTGCTGCCAAAGTTCCACTGACACGGATATCCCCTAAGTTGAAAGCCGGTGAGGCAAAAACAAGCGGCCATTGTAGCGAGCAGACGTTCACTTATCCACACGCAGGTTGATCATCGACCATGATTTATCAAAGCCTTAAGCACAAAAAAGGTGACAGGCGGTCGGTGGATAAGCTCTGTGGATAACCACCGTTGAGAGCATGGGACAAGTGCTACCGAAACCCAGTGGATAACCTGCCTGTGGATAACCCGCCATTCCGCGCACAGCTTATCCGATAGCGCAGCACAGCCTTACCACCGCTTTCCCGCCTAGTTGTCCTTCTCTGTACATATTGATTCATAAGGGCTCAGGGCAGTTATCCACAGATGGCTGCCAGCGTTGCTTTTATAAGCTCTACAGAAAAGCTTTAAATAATTCCCTTCTTTTTATATCTATGAGCGGGCGCTTTGCGAACCGATTCGTCGACGCGTATCTATTTAAAGGAAACGCTGGTTGGAAATTGACCTAGGGTCTTGCTTTCTCTAGAATCCCCGGTCTCTTAAAACAGGGGCCATTCCGGCCCGTTGTGGACGAACCAGGTAACACGACATGAAACGTACTTTCCAACCAAGCACTATCAAACGCGCTCGTACCCACGGTTTCCGTGCTCGCATGGCTACCAAGAACGGTCGTGCCGTCCTGTCGCGTCGTCGCGCCAAAGGTCGTGCACGTCTGGCAGTTTGATAATCCGGCACTGGAGGTGAGTCAGGACTTCAGTCGGGAAAAGCGTCTGCTTACACCCCGGCATTTCAAGGCAGTCTTTGACTCCCCTACCGGCAAGGTTCCGGGGAAAAATCTCCTGCTCCTTGCGCGCAGCAACGATCTCGATCACCCCCGTTTAGGGCTGGTTATCGGGAAAAAGAGCGTCAAGCTCTCCGTGCAGCGCAATCGCCTCAAACGTCTGATGCGCGAATCGTTTCGCCTGAACCAGGATTCTCTGGTCGGCTGGGACATCGTTATCGTCGCGCGCAAAGGTTTGGGTGACGTAGAAAACCCCGAATTGATTCAGCATTTCGGCAAGCTCTGGAAACGCCTGGCGCGCAACAAGCCAGCTCCGGCGGTCAACACCGAAACTGTAGGGGTAGACAGTCCCGATGCGTAAACTGGCACTCGTTCCGATCCAGTTTTATCGCTACGCCATTAGTCCCCTGATGGCCAGTCACTGTCGTTTCTACCCCAGTTGTTCCTGCTACGCGTACGAAGCCATAGAAAAACATGGCCTTTTGCGCGGTGGCTGGCTGACCTTTCGTCGTTTAGGTCGCTGTCATCCGTGGAATCCCGGTGGCTATGACCCGGTTCCGCCTATCCCTACCTCCCGTTCTTCTTCGATGGCCGAGTAATCATGGATATCAAACGCACGATCCTGATCGTCGCCCTGGCAATCGTGTCTTACGTCATGGTTCTTAAATGGAACCAGGACTATGGCCAGGCTGCCCTGCCGACTCAGAATGTTGCAGCCAGCAATACCGCACCGAGCCTGCCAGACACCGTTTCTGGCAACAACGCTGCCAGCAGTGATGACATTCCGCGCGCGACAAACGATACCAGTGCTCCTGCTGAAGCCCCTGTGGCTGCGAGCAAGGATCTCATCCAGATCAAGACCGACGTGCTGGAACTGGCAATCGATCCACAGGGCGGTGACGTTGCCCAATTGAAGCTGCCGCTCTATCCACGCCGCCAGGATCATCCGGATATCCCGTTCCAGCTGTTCGACAACGGCAACGAGCGGACCTACCTGGCCCAGAGCGGGCTGATTGGTAGCAATGGCCCCGATGCCAACCCGGCGGGTCGCCCGGTCTACTCGGCCGAGAAGAAGACTTACCAACTGGCCGATGGGCAGGATCAACTGGTCGTCGACCTGAAGTTCAGCAAGGACGGCGTCAACTACATCAAGCGCTTCACACTCAAACGTGGCCTGTATGACGTGGTCGTGTCCTATGTGATCGATAACCAGAGCGCGCAGCCCTGGTCCGGCGCTATGTTCGCCCAGCTGAAACGCGACGCCAGTGACGATCCTTCCTCCAGCACGGCCACCGGCACCGCGACTTATCTGGGCGCCGCCCTGTGGACAAGTTCCGAGCCCTACAAGAAAGTGTCCATGAAAGACATGGACAAGGCTCAGCTCAAGGAAACCGTTCAAGGTGGCTGGGTGGCCTGGCTGCAGCACTACTTCGTGACGGCCTGGATTCCGCAGAAGGGCGAAACCAATGTCGTCCAGACTCGTAAGGACAGCAAAGGCAACTACATCGTCGGCTACACCGGCCCGGCGTTGACCGTGGCCCCAGGCGCCAAGGCCGAGACCAGCGCCATTCTGTATGCCGGCCCGAAAAGCCAGGCTGTGTTGAAAGAGTTGTCCCCAGGTCTGGAACTCACTGTCGACTACGGTTTCCTGTGGTTCATTGCGCAACCGATCTTCTGGCTGCTGCAACATATCCACAGCATTGTTGGTAACTGGGGTTGGTCGATCATTTTCCTGACCATGCTGATCAAGGGCATCTTCTTCCCATTGTCGGCAGCCAGCTATAAATCCATGGCCCGCATGCGCGCCGTGGCACCGAAGCTCGCTGCCTTGAAAGAACAACATGGCGATGACCGGCAGAAAATGTCCCAGGCCATGATGGAGTTGTACAAGAAAGAGAAGATCAACCCCCTGGGTGGTTGCTTGCCGATTCTCGTACAAATGCCCGTATTCCTGGCGCTCTACTGGGTTCTGCTGGAAAGCGTGGAGATGCGTCAGGCACCGTTCATGCTGTGGATAACCGACCTGTCGATCAAGGATCCGTTCTTCATCCTGCCGATCATCATGGGCGCGACCATGTTCATCCAGCAGCAGTTGAACCCGACGCCTCCGGATCCAATGCAGGCGAAGGTGATGAAAATGATGCCGATCATCTTCACCTTCTTCTTCTTGTGGTTCCCGGCCGGTCTGGTGCTGTACTGGGTTGTGAACAACGTGCTGTCCATTACTCAGCAGTGGTACATCACGCGTAAGATCGAAGCGGCTACGAAAAAAGCCGAGGCGTAACTTGCACTGTGGATAACCACACAAAACGCCCCCTAGTGGGGCGTTTTGCTATCTGCCACTTTTGTCTGGATATCGGTTATGAGCGCACCTCGTGAAACCATCGCCGCCGTTGCCACTGCCCAGGGGCGGGGCGGCGTCGGCATCGTCCGAATCTCCGGTCCCCTGGCCAGCGTCGTGGCCAAGGCCATCAGTGGGCGCGAGCTCAAGCCACGGTTCGCTCACTATGGCCCATTTTTCAGCGATGACCGGCAAGTGCTCGATGAAGGACTCGCGCTCTATTTTCCAGGGCCTAACTCTTTCACTGGGGAAGACGTGCTGGAACTGCAGGGCCATGGCGGCCCAGTAGTGCTGGATATGTTGCTCCACAGATGCCTTGAGTTGGGCTGCCGCCTGGCGCGGCCGGGTGAATTCAGCGAGCGAGCTTTCCTCAACGACAAACTCGACCTGGCCCAGGCTGAGGCGATCGCCGACCTGATCGAAGCCAGTTCAGCACAGGCTGCGCGCAACGCACTGCGTTCCCTGCAGGGCGCTTTTTCCCAGCGTGTGCATAACCTCACCGAACAGTTGATTGGCCTGAGGATCTATGTCGAAGCGGCGATCGATTTTCCCGAGGAAGAAATCGACTTCCTTGCCGATGGCCATGTGCTGAGCATGCTCGACAAAGTACGCGATGAATTATCCACAGTGCTGCGGGAAGCCGGACAAGGTGCCTTATTGCGAGACGGCATGACCGTGGTGATCGCCGGACGGCCCAATGCCGGCAAATCGAGCTTGCTCAATGCCCTGGCCGGTCGTGAGGCGGCGATTGTCACCGAGATCGCCGGTACTACCCGGGATATCCTGCGCGAACATATCCACATCGACGGCATGCCTCTGCACGTTGTGGACACCGCAGGTTTGCGCGATACCGACGACCAGGTGGAGAAAATTGGCGTCGAACGGGCGTTGAAAGCCATTGGTGAAGCTGATCGAGTACTGCTGGTAGTCGACGCGACCGCCCCGGAAGCAGACGATCCTTTTGCCTTGTGGCCTGAATTTCTCGAAGTGCGCCCGGATCCGGCGAAGGTTACGCTGATCCGCAATAAAGCCGACCTTACGGGAGAAGCGATAGCACTCGAGGTCAGCGACGACGGCCACGTGACCATCAGCCTGAGCGCGAAAGCCGCAGGAGAGGGCCTGGAGTTGCTGCGTGAACACCTCAAGGCTTGCATGGGCTATGAGCAAACCTCGGAGAGCAGCTTCAGCGCCCGACGCCGGCACCTCGAGGCGTTGCGCCATGCCAGCGCGGCGTTGGAACACGGTCGTGCTCAGCTGACATTGGCTGGCGCCGGTGAGCTGTTGGCCGAGGATCTTCGTCAGGCCCAGCACTCATTGGGTGAGATCACGGGCGCCTTCAGCTCCGATGACCTCCTGGGAAGGATCTTTTCCAGCTTCTGCATCGGCAAATAGCACCAGGGCTGTGGGCAGTCTATCCACAGTCCGGTTTGAATAATTGCCCGTAGGAATCCCACCGGCCTGCTCGCTGGCCGTCATAACGCCCTGGATCGTTATCCCAATCTTCTCTAGCCGGTCCTGGCAACCCAGGCGGCACTCCCTCGCCCATCTTTCTTGGCGGGTGTGGTTACGCAGCACATCGATCCTTCGATGCTGTTACCCGCCAAATAGTCTGCATTCCCTCTCCCAGGCCTGTTCGATGACAGGATCAAGCCCTGTGAATAACCGCGCCTGAGATCCGTTGATAACCCCCCCGAAAAGCCGAGGATAATCGCCTCTGTGGATAAGCTATCTACTAATCCACAGGCTTACGGCAGTTATCCAACCCCCTCCCAGCTACATGACCACAGGCTTTTGAAACTCTGTACACCTTGAAAATCGTAGCCTACAGAGATTTATCCACAGGCGGGTGGTTGCATAAGAATAAACATAAAAACAAAGGTTTTATAAATTTCTCTCTTTTTTAATTTTTTAACCGCGAGTTCTCCACAGCTGGTTAAATTTTGTGCAAAGGGTTCTTTAGGAAGGGCGAAGTCCCTATACTTGCCGACCTGGTTCAGAAAACACCCAGGCCAGACTCATAACCTTTTCCGAATTACCTGAATTAAGCAGGCACGAGGTGCGTGGTGGATTTCCCTTCCCGTTTTGAAGTGATCGTCATCGGCGGCGGTCATGCCGGTACCGAGGCAGCACTCGCCTCAGCACGCATGGGCGTCAAAACCCTGCTGTTGACGCATAACGTGGAAACCCTTGGGGCCATGAGCTGCAACCCGGCCATTGGTGGCATAGGCAAGAGCCATCTGGTCAAGGAAATCGATGCCCTTGGCGGCGCGATGGCCATGGCCACCGATAAAGGCGGCATTCAGTTCCGCGTATTGAACAGCCGCAAGGGCCCGGCGGTACGGGCGACTCGCGCCCAGGCCGATCGGGTCCTGTACAAGGCGGCTGTCCGTGAAATCCTGGAAAACCAGCCGAACCTATGGATATTTCAACAAGCGGCAGACGACCTGATCGTTGAACAGGATCAGGTCCGAGGTGTCGTGACCCAGATGGGTCTGCGTTTCTTCGCCGAATCCGTGGTATTGACCACAGGGACTTTCCTTGGCGGACTTATCCACATTGGCTTGCAGAATTATTCTGGTGGTCGCGCGGGTGATCCGCCGTCCATCGCACTGGCCCAGCGTCTGCGGGAGTTGCCATTGCGTGTCGGACGCCTGAAGACAGGCACCCCGCCGCGTATCGATGGGCGGTCTGTGGATTTCTCGGTCATGACCGAACAGCCGGGCGATACCCCAATACCGGTCATGTCGTTCATGGGTTCGAAGGAGCAGCACCCGAAACAGGTGAGCTGCTGGATCACCCATACCAATGCCCGTACCCATGAAATCATTGCTGCCAACCTGGATCGCTCGCCGATGTATTCCGGTGTGATCGAGGGGGTGGGCCCCCGTTACTGCCCGTCCATCGAAGACAAGATCCATCGTTTTGCAGACAAGGAAAGCCATCAGGTCTTCATCGAGCCGGAAGGCCTGACTACCCATGAGCTTTACCCGAACGGGATTTCCACTTCCCTGCCGTTCGATGTGCAGCTGCAGATCGTGCAATCGATCCGGGGCATGGAAAACGCCCACATCGTTCGCCCAGGTTATGCCATCGAGTATGACTATTTCGATCCACGTGACCTGAAGTACAGCCTGGAAACCAAGGTCATTGGTGGTCTGTTCTTCGCTGGGCAGATCAACGGCACCACCGGCTACGAAGAAGCCGGGGCCCAAGGCCTGCTGGCCGGGACCAACGCCGCACTGCGGGCCCGCGGCCAGGACAGCTGGTGCCCACGACGCGATGAAGCGTACATCGGTGTATTGGTGGACGACCTGATTACCCTGGGTACCCAGGAACCGTATCGGATGTTCACTTCCCGTGCGGAATATCGCCTGATCCTGCGTGAAGACAACGCCGACTTGCGCCTGACCGAGAAGGGACGCGAATTGGGGTTGGTAGACGATGTACGTTGGGCGGCGTTCTGCAAGAAACGCGAAAGTATCGCGCTGGAAGAGCAGCGCCTGAAAAGTACCTGGGTTCGTCCCGGTACCGAACAGGGTGATGCCATCGCGGCCAGGTTCGGTACGCCGCTGACCCATGAATACAACTTGCTCAACCTCTTGAGCCGCCCGGAAATCGATTACGCCGGGTTGGTGGAGGTCACGGGCGAGGGCGCCCAGGACCCACAGGTTGCCGAGCAGGTCGAGATCAAGACCAAATACGCCGGCTACATTGACCGCCAGCAGGACGAGATTGCTCGTCTGCGCGCCAGTGAGGACACGAAATTGCCTGTGGATATCGATTACACGGTCATATCCGGGCTGTCGAAGGAAATCCAGAGCAAGCTCGGTGCGACTCGTCCGGAGACGTTGGGCCAGGCTTCGCGTATCCCTGGGGTGACTCCGGCAGCGATTTCCCTGTTGATGATTCATTTGAAAAAACGCGGCGCGGGCCGTCAGTTGGAGCAAAGCGCTTGAGTTCGTTGGTCACCTCGCAACACGCCGAAGAGTTATCCACAGGTGCTCGCCAACTTGGGGTATGCCTGAGCGAAACTCAGCATGCGCAACTACTGGATTATCTGGCGCTGTTGATCAAATGGAACAAGGCTTACAACCTGACTGCCGTGCGCGATCCGGATGAAATGGTGTCTCGGCATCTGCTCGACAGTCTCAGTGTGATGTCTTTCATCGAAAATGGCCGGTGGCTTGATGTCGGCAGCGGTGGAGGTATGCCCGGGATCCCCTTGGCGATCCTGTTTCCAGAGGCGCAAGTGACGTGCCTGGACAGTAACGGCAAGAAAACCCGTTTCCTCACGCAGGTCAAACTCGAGCTCAAGTTGGATAACCTCCAAGTTATCCACAGTCGCGTGGAAGCGTTCCAGCCTGCTCTGCCGTTCGACGGGATCATTTCCCGGGCATTCAGCAGCATGGAAAACTTCACCAACTGGACTCGCCACCTCGGCGGTGGGAATACGCGCTGGCTGGCAATGAAGGGCGTTCATCCGGCCGATGAGCTGGTAGCATTGCCGGCAGACTTCCACCTCGATAGCGAACACGCCTTGGCCGTACCTGGTTGCCAAGGCCAACGCCATCTGCTGATACTGCGCCGCACGGCATGATTGGGAACACAAGCAAGAATGGCTAAGGTATTCGCGATAGCGAACCAGAAAGGTGGTGTGGGCAAGACCACCACCTGCATCAACCTCGCAGCATCCCTGGTCGCGACCAAGCGCCGGGTGTTGCTGATCGATCTCGATCCACAGGGCAACGCCACCATGGGCAGCGGTGTGGATAAACATGGCCTGGAAAACTCCATCTACGACGTTCTGATCGGTGAATGCGATCTGGGCCAGGCCATGCATTTCTCCGAACACGGCGGTTATCAACTGCTCCCGGCGAACCGTGACCTGACGGCGGCCGAGGTGGTGCTGCTGGAAATGCAGATGAAGGAAAGCCGCCTGCGCAGCGCCCTGGCGCCCATCCGGGAAAACTACGACTACATCCTGATCGACTGCCCACCATCGTTGTCGATGCTGACACTGAACGCCCTGGTGGCCGCCGATGGGGTCATTATCCCGATGCAGTGCGAATATTTTGCATTGGAAGGGTTGAGCGACCTTGTGGATAACATCAAGCGCATCTCCGAATTGCTGAACCCGGAGCTGAAAGTCGAAGGCTTGCTGCGGACCATGTACGACCCGCGCCTGAGCCTGATGAACGATGTTTCTGTCCAGCTCAAGGAACATTTCGGCGAGCAGCTCTACGATACGGTCATTCCGCGTAACATCCGCCTGGCCGAAGCGCCGAGCTACGGGATGCCGGCCCTGGCCTATGACAAACAATCCCGTGGTGCGCTGGCTTACCTGGCCCTGGCGGGCGAAATGGTTCGCCGTCAGCGCCGTAATCCACGCACCGCCGCCGCCCAGCCAACTTAAGGAAACCCCATGGCCATCAAGAAACGTGGGCTCGGACGTGGACTGGATGCGCTGCTCAGCGGTCCCACCGTCAGTACGCTGGAAGAACAGGCCGTGCAGGCCGACCAGCGCGAATTGCAGCACCTGCCGCTGGACCTGATCCAGCGTGGCAAATACCAGCCGCGCCGGGACATGGACCCGCAGGCGCTGGAGGAACTGGCTCAATCGATCAAGAGCCAGGGCGTGATGCAACCCATCGTGGTGCGCCCGATAGACGGCGGCCGGTATGAGATCATCGCAGGCGAACGCCGCTGGCGTGCGAGCCAGCAGGCTGGTCAGGAAACCATTCCGGCGATGGTACGCGACGTACCGGATGAAACCGCCATTGCCATGGCGTTGATCGAAAACATCCAGCGTGAAGACCTCAATCCGATCGAAGAGGCAGTTGCCCTGCAACGTTTGCAACAGGAGTTCCAGCTGACCCAGCAACAGGTCGCCGAAGCGGTGGGCAAGTCCCGCGTGACCGTGGCCAACCTGTTGCGGCTGATCGCCTTGCCGGAGGTTATCAAGACCATGCTGTCCCATGGCGACCTGGAAATGGGTCATGCACGGGCTCTGCTCGGTTTGCCGGAAAATCAACAGGTTGAAGGGGCGCGACATGTTGTCGCACGAGGCCTCACCGTGCGCCAAACCGAGGCACTGGTTCGCCAGTGGCTCAGTGGTAAACCGGCCCCTGTCGAAGCCCCCAAACCCGACCCGGATATCGCTCGCCTGGAACAGCGCCTGGCCGAGCGCCTGGGCTCTGCGGTGCAGATTCGCCACGGCAAGAAGGGAAAAGGCCAATTGGTGATTGGCTATAACTCCCTCGACGAGTTGCAGGGCGTTCTTGCGCACATCCGCTGAAACAATTGCTCTTGTAGCGCCCAGTCGGAAATCACTACCCGGCAGTTGAATAGGGGCAGAACCGCCCCTATACTCTGCGCGCATTTTGTCGGCACAAATTATGCCAAGTTATTGATTTCAGGCAGCCGACCACTGGAGAGCAAAAGCGATGGAAACCCGCACGCCAAACCGCTTGCCGTTCCATCGTCTGGCAGTTTTTCCGGTCTTGATGACACAGCTCGCCGTTGTACTGATCGCCACGTTGGCGCTCTGGCAATGGAAAGGAGTCGTCGCCGGATACTCGGGTCTTTGCGGAGGCCTGATAGCCTTGCTTCCCAATATTTACTTCGCTCACAGGGCATTTCGGTTTTCCGGCGCCCGAGCAGCCCAGGCTATCGTCCGGTCTTTTTATGCCGGCGAGGCGGGGAAACTGATTTTGACGGCAATGCTGTTTGCATTGACGTTCGCAGGTGTGAAGCCATTGGCGCCGCTGGCTGTATTCGGCGTCTTCGTGCTGACCCAACTGGTCAGCTGGTTCGCTCCCCTGCTGATGAGAACAAGACTTTCGAGACCTTAGGGCGTTTGAGGCACACATGGCAGAGACAACCGCTTCGGGCTATATCCAGCACCACTTGCAGAACCTGACCTTCGGTCAGCTACCCAACGGCGGCTGGGGCTTTGCCCACACCGCAGCAGAAGCCAAGGAAATGGGCTTCTGGGCTTTCCACGTCGATACCCTCGGCTGGTCGGTCGCGCTGGGTCTGATCTTCGTCTTCCTCTTCCGCATGGCAGCGAAGAAGGCCACTTCGGGTCAGCCAGGTGCGTTGCAGAACTTCGTCGAAGTCCTGGTCGAGTTCGTCGATGGCAGCGTGAAAGACAGCTTCCATGGCCGTAGCCCGGTCATCGCGCCATTGGCATTGACCATCTTCGTCTGGGTGTTTCTGATGAACGCCATCGACCTCATCCCGGTCGACTGGATTCCTCAACTGGCCATCCTGATTTCCGGTGATTCGCATATCCCGTTCCGCGCCGTGTCGACCACCGACCCGAACGCGACCCTGGGCATGGCGTTCTCGGTCTTCGCACTGATCATTTTCTATAGCATCAAGGTCAAGGGTATCGGCGGCTTCATCGGCGAACTGACCCTGCATCCGTTCGGCAGCAAGAACATCCTCGTTCAAGCCCTGCTGATCCCGGTGAACTTCCTGCTGGAATTCGTGACCCTGATCGCCAAGCCGATCTCTCTGGCTCTGCGTCTGTTCGGCAACATGTATGCCGGCGAGCTGGTGTTCATCCTGATCGCCGTGATGTTCGGCAGCGGCCTGCTCTGGCTCAGCGGCCTGGGCGTTGCACTGCAGTGGGCGTGGGCTGTGTTCCACATCCTGATCATCACCCTGCAGGCGTTCATCTTCATGATGCTGACCATCGTCTACCTGTCGATGGCGCACGAAGAAAACCATTAAGGCCAGTCTCGACTAGTCTGATGTCCTTCCCGGTCAAACGGGAGGGGGCCGGAACAGGCCACGATGAAACGATTTGTTTTACCGCTTTAAATTAAAAAAACCTAAACCATACGACGTAAAAGTCGGGAGGAAAGATGGAAACTGTAGTTGGTCTAACCGCTATCGCTGTTGCACTGTTGATCGGCCTGGGCGCACTGGGTACCGCAATTGGTTTCGGCCTGTTGGGCGGCAAGTTCCTGGAAGGTGCTGCTCGTCAGCCAGAAATGGTTCCAATGCTGCAAGTCAAGATGTTCATCGTTGCCGGTCTGCTCGACGCCGTAACCATGATCGGTGTTGGTATCGCTCTGTTCTTCACCTTTGCGAACCCGTTCGTTGGTCAGATCGCTGGCTGATTACTCGGATTCTCCGAGTAGATTGGTGTGATGGACAACGTAACTGCGAGGTGTTGGCGTGAACATTAATGCGACCCTGATTGGCCAGTCCGTTGCGTTCCTGATTTTTGTATTGTTCTGCATGAAGTTCGTATGGCCTCCGGTCATCGCGGCTCTGCACGAACGTCAAAAGAAGATCGCAGATGGTCTGGACGCTGCCAGCCGTGCAGCTCGCGACCTGGAGTTGGCCCAAGAGAAAGTGGGTCAGCAACTGCGCGAAGCGAAAGCCCAGGCAGCTGAAATCATCGAGCAAGCCAAGAAACGCGGTACTCAGATTGTCGACGAAGCCCGTGAACAGGCTCGCGTCGAAGCTGAACGTGTGAAGGCCCAGGCTCAAGCCGAGATCGAACAGGAACTCAACAGTGTCAAAGACGCGCTGCGTGCCCAAGTGGGTAGCCTGGCCGTTGGCGGTGCTTCGAAGATCCTGGGTGCCACAATCGATCAAAACGCGCACGCAGAGCTGGTAAACAAACTGGCTGCTGAAATCTAAGCGAGGGCGATCATGGCAGAACTGACCACGTTGGCCCGACCTTACGCTAAGGCGGCCTTCGAGCACGCTCAGGCCCACCAGCAACTGGCCAATTGGTCAGCCATGCTCGGCCTGGCGGCAGCGGTGTCGAAAGATGACACCATGCAGCGCGTGCTCAAGGCCCCGCGACTGACGAGCGCAGAAAAGGCCGCCACGTTCATTGACGTGTGCGGCGACAAGTTCGATGCCAAGGCACAGAATTTCATTCACGTCGTTGCCGAAAACGACCGTCTCCCGCTTCTGCCGGAGATCGCCGCCCTGTTCGACCTGTACAAGGCCGAGCAGGAGAAGTCGGTAGACGTGGAAGTGACCAGTGCTTTTGCATTGAACCAAGAACAGCAAGACAAACTCGCCAAGGTTCTCAGTGCACGACTCAACCGGGAAGTGCGTCTGGACGTTACGGAAGACCCTGCCTTGATTGGTGGTGTCGTTATCCGCGCCGGTGACCTGGTTATCGATGGCTCGATTCGCGGCAAACTCGCGAAACTTGCCGAAGCATTGAAATCTTGAGTTTGAAGGGGCAGCAGAGCAATGCAGCAACTCAATCCTTCCGAAATAAGTGAAATTATCAAGGGCCGCATCGAAAAGCTCGATGTGACCTCCCAAGCCCGTAACGAAGGCACTGTCGTCAGCGTATCTGACGGCATCGTGCGGATTCACGGTCTGGCCGACGTCATGTACGGCGAGATGATCGAGTTTCCGGGCGGCGTCTACGGTATGGCCCTCAACCTGGAGCAAGACTCCGTAGGTGCCGTTGTACTGGGTGCCTACACGACTCTGGCTGAAGGCATGAGCGCCAAGTGCACCGGCCGCATCCTTGAAGTTCCGGTAGGTAAGGAACTGCTGGGTCGCGTCGTCGATGCGCTGGGTAACCCTGTTGACGGCAAAGGTCCGCTGAACAACACCGAGACCGATGCGGTCGAGAAAGTTGCTCCAGGCGTGATCTGGCGTAAGTCGGTAGACCAGCCTGTACAGACTGGCTACAAGGCAGTCGATGCCATGATCCCTGTCGGCCGTGGCCAGCGTGAGCTGATCATCGGTGACCGTCAGATCGGTAAGACCGCTCTGGCGATCGACGCGATCATCAACCAGAAGAACAGCGGTATCTATTGCGTATACGTGGCAATCGGTCAGAAGCAATCGACCATCGCCAACGTGGTTCGCAAGCTGGAAGAGAACGGTGCACTGGCTAACACCATCATCGTTGCCGCCAGCGCCTCCGAATCGGCCGCACTGCAATTCCTGGCACCATACTCCGGCTGCACCATGGGCGAGTTCTTCCGCGATCGCGGTGAAGACGCGCTGATCGTCTATGACGATCTGTCCAAGCAAGCAGTGGCCTACCGCCAGATTTCCCTGCTGCTGCGCCGTCCGCCAGGACGTGAAGCCTACCCAGGTGACGTGTTCTATCTCCACTCCCGTCTGCTGGAGCGCGCATCCCGCGTTTCGGAAGAGTACGTAGAGAAGTTCACCAATGGCGCCGTCACCGGCAAGACCGGCTCCCTGACCGCCTTGCCGATCATCGAAACCCAGGCTGGCGACGTTTCCGCGTTCGTTCCGACCAACGTGATCTCCATCACCGACGGTCAGATCTTCCTGGAATCGGCCATGTTCAACTCGGGCATCCGTCCTGCTGTGAACGCCGGTGTTTCGGTATCCCGTGTGGGTGGTGCCGCTCAGACCAAGATCATCAAGAAGCTGTCCGGTGGTATCCGTACCGCCCTGGCCCAGTACCGTGAACTGGCGGCATTCGCCCAGTTCGCTTCTGACCTGGACGAAGCGACCCGTAAGCAACTTGAGCATGGTCAGCGCGTTACCGAGCTGATGAAGCAGAAGCAATACGCACCTATGTCGATCGCTGACATGGCGCTGTCGCTGTATGCCGCTGAGCGTGGGTTCCTGACTGACATTGAAATCGCCAAGATCGGCAGCTTCGAACAAGCGCTGATTGCTTTCTTCAACCGCGATCACGCCGATTTGATGGCCAAGATCAACGTGAAGGGTGACTTCAATGACGAAATCGACGCTGGCCTCAAAGCCGGTATCGAGAAGTTCAAGGCCACCCAAACCTGGTAAGCCGCAGCGGGAGCCGCAAGGCTCCCGCTTGCTAACCTGATAGGTGTTACATGGCAGGCGCAAAAGAGATTCGCAGTAAGATTGCGAGCATCAAAAGCACGCAAAAAATTACCAGCGCCATGGAAAAAGTGGCGGTCAGCAAAATGCGCAAGGCACAAATGCGCATGGCTGCTAGCCGTCCTTATGCGGAGCGCATCCGCCAGGTGATTGGTCATCTGGCCAACGCCAACCCGGAATATCGCCACCCGTTCATGATCGAGCGCGCCATCAAGCGCGTTGGTTACGTTGTGGTGAGCAGTGACCGTGGTCTGTGCGGTGGCTTGAACACCAACCTGTTCAAGGCCCTGGTCAAGGACATGGCGGTAAACCGCGAACAAGGCGTCGAGATCGATCTGTGCGTGGTCGGTAGCAAGGGTGCGGCTTTCTTCCGCAACTTCGGCGGTAACGTCGTCGCCGCTATCAGCCACCTGGGTGAAGAGCCGTCGATCAATGACTTGATCGGCAGCGTCAAGGTGATGCTGGATGCTTATCTGGAAGGCCGGATCGACCGCCTGTCCGTGGTATCCAACAAGTTCATCAACACCATGACGCAACAGCCAACCGTGGAGCAGTTGATTCCACTGGTGGCGACCCCGGAACAGGAACTCAAGCACCACTGGGACTATCTCTACGAACCCGATGCCAAGGAGCTGCTTGACGGCTTGATGGTCCGCTACGTGGAGTCGCAGGTGTACCAGGCGGTGGTCGAGAACAACGCAGCCGAACAGGCCGCGCGGATGATCGCGATGAAGAACGCTACTGACAACGCCGGTGATCTGATCAGCGATTTGCAGCTGATCTACAACAAGGCGCGTCAGGCTGCGATCACCCAAGAGATCTCGGAAATCGTCGGCGGCGCTGCCGCGGTTTAACGGTTCAAATATTCAGAGGATCCAGCTATGAGTAGCGGACGTATCGTTCAAATCATCGGCGCCGTTATCGACGTGGAATTTCCACGCGACAGCGTACCGAGCATCTACGACGCCTTGAAGGTTCAAGGCGCCGAAACCACCCTGGAAGTTCAGCAGCAGCTGGGCGACGGCGTGGTTCGTACCATTGCGATGGGCTCCACCGAGGGCTTGAAGCGCGGTCTGGACGTCAACAACACTGGCGCAGCCATCTCCGTACCGGTCGGTAAAGCGACCCTGGGCCGGATCATGGACGTACTGGGCAACCCGATCGACGAAGCTGGTCCGATCGGCGAAGAAGAGCGTTGGGGCATTCACCGTCCTGCGCCGTCCTTCGCTGAACAGGCTGGCGGCAACGACCTCCTGGAAACCGGCATCAAGGTTATCGACCTGGTCTGCCCGTTCGCCAAGGGCGGTAAAGTCGGTCTGTTCGGTGGTGCCGGTGTAGGCAAGACCGTGAACATGATGGAACTGATCCGTAACATCGCCATCGAGCACAGCGGTTATTCCGTGTTCGCCGGTGTGGGTGAGCGTACTCGTGAGGGTAACGACTTCTACCACGAGATGAAGGATTCCAACGTTCTGGACAAAGTGGCACTGGTCTACGGCCAGATGAACGAGCCGCCGGGAAACCGTCTGCGCGTAGCCCTGACCGGCCTGACCATGGCCGAGAAGTTCCGTGACGAAGGTAACGACGTTCTGCTGTTCGTCGACAACATCTACCGTTACACCCTGGCCGGTACCGAAGTATCCGCACTGCTGGGCCGTATGCCTTCGGCAGTAGGCTACCAGCCGACCCTGGCTGAAGAGATGGGCGTGCTGCAAGAGCGCATCACTTCGACCAAGCAAGGTTCGATTACTTCGATCCAGGCCGTATACGTTCCTGCGGACGACTTGACCGACCCGTCGCCGGCGACCACCTTCGCCCACCTCGACGCCACCGTCGTACTGTCTCGTGACATCGCTTCCCTGGGTATCTACCCAGCGGTAGACCCACTGGACTCGACTTCGCGTCAGCTGGACCCGAACGTGATCGGCAACGAGCACTACGAAACCGCTCGCGGCGTTCAATACGTACTGCAGCGCTACAAAGAGCTGAAGGACATCATTGCGATCCTGGGTATGGACGAGCTGTCGGAAACCGACAAGCAGTTGGTTGCCCGTGCTCGTAAGATCCAGCGCTTCTTGTCGCAGCCGTTCTTCGTGGCTGAAGTCTTCACCGGTGCTTCGGGTAAATACGTTTCCCTGAAAGACACCATTGCTGGCTTCAAAGGCATCCTCAACGGTGACTACGACCACCTGCCAGAACAAGCGTTCTACATGGTCGGCGGCATCGAAGAAGCGATCGAGAAAGCCAAGAAACTGTAATCCCGGCGCCCGGCAACGGGCGCTAATTTAGGTTGAGGCAATCAGATGGCTATGACAGTCCATTGCGATATCGTCAGTGCGGAAGGAGAAATTTTCTCCGGTCTGGTCGAGATGGTGGTTGCGCATGGTGAGCTGGGGGATCTTGGTATCGCCCTGGGTCACGCACCGCTGATCACGAATCTGAAACCAGGTCCGATCCGCTTGATCAAGCAGGGCGGGGAAGTCGAGGTGTATTACATCTCCGGTGGTTTCCTCGAGGTTCAGCCGAACATGGTCAAGGTCCTTGCCGACACCGTGCAACGTGCTGCCGACCTGGACGAAGCCTCCGCTCAGGAAGCCGTCAAGGCTGCCGAAAAGGCGCTGAGCGAAAAAGGCGCAGACTTCGACTACGGTTCTGCTGCTGCACGTCTGGCCGAGGCTGCAGCCCAGCTGCGCACCGTCCAGCAGATCCGCAAGAAGTTCGGCGGTTAAGCCGTCAGCTTTCTGTGCGATTGATTAAAAAGGGTAGCCTCGGCTACCCTTTTTTCTTTTCTGACACTCATTATCTGGTCGCAGCCGCTGACCACCCAGGATTGGTAGCCAGTCATGTCTCTCGAAATCGTTATCCTCGCGGCCGGTCAAGGCACTCGCATGCGTTCGGCGCTGCCCAAGGTCCTGCACCCGGTTGCCGGTAATTCCATGCTTGGCCACGTTATCCACAGCGCCCGCCAACTCGATCCACAGCGAATCCATGTGGTGATCGGCCACGGTGCCGATGCGGTTCGCGAACGCCTGGCGGCTGATGACCTGAATTTTGTCCTGCAGGACAGGCAACTGGGTACCGGCCACGCGGTGGCCCAGGCCGTGCCGTTCATCAGCGCCGATACCGTACTGATTCTCTACGGCGACGTGCCGTTGATCGAAGTCGATACCTTGCAGCGCCTGCTCGAGCATGTCACCCCGGACCAACTGGGTCTGCTGACCGTCGAGCTGGACGACCCGACCGGTTATGGCCGCATCGTGCGCAATGCCGCTGGCCAGGTTACGGCTATCGTCGAACAGAAAGACGCCAATGAAGCCCAGCGGGCTATCACCGAGGGCAACACCGGGATCCTGGCCGTACCGGCCAAGCGCCTGGATGGCTGGCTGAGTCGCCTGTCGAACGATAACGCACAAGGTGAGTACTACCTGACCGATGTGATTGCCATGGCTGTCGCTGACGGCCTGGTGGTGGCCACCGAACAACCCCTGGACGCCATGGAAGTGCAGGGGGCCAACGATCGCCGGCAGTTGGCCGAGCTGGAGCGCCACTACCAATTGCGCGCGGCCCGTCGCCTGATGGCCCAAGGCGTGACCCTGCGTGATCCCGCCCGTTTCGATGTACGTGGAGAGGTCAGCGTGGGCCGCGATGTGGTCATCGACATCAATGTCATCCTCGAAGGCAAGGTTGTCATCGAAGACGACGTGGTCATCGGCCCGAACTGTGTCATCAAGGACAGTACCTTGCGCAAAGGCGCGGTGATCAAGGCCAACAGCCACCTTGAAGGCGCGGTGATGGGAGAAGGCAGCGACGCCGGCCCGTTTGCCCGCCTGCGCCCTGGCAGCGTGCTGGAAGCCCGCGCCCATGTGGGTAACTTCGTCGAGCTGAAGAATGCTCATCTGGGGGAAGGCGCCAAGGCCGGGCACCTGACCTATCTGGGAGACGCGGAGGTTGGCGCTCGCACCAACATTGGGGCCGGCACCATCACCTGCAACTACGACGGGGCCAACAAATGGAAAACCGTGTTGGGCGAGGATGTGTTCATTGGCTCGAACAATTCCTTGGTAGCGCCTGTGGATATCTCCAGTGGTGCGACCACCGCAGCCGGTTCCACCATCACCCAGAATGTGGATAACGCCCAATTGGCGGTGGGACGGGCTCGTCAACGTAACATCGATGGCTGGAGACGACCGGAAAAGATCAGGAAGCCCTGAAAGTTATCCACAGTCCCATTTGAAAGCGGGCTTGCCTGCGAAATGGTGTGTCATTTCACTGCTCCAGTGTCTGACATGCCCCTTCGCGAGCGAGCCCGTTTCTGCATCGAATTTCTGAATTTTTCTTCCTCCGCCTTGACGGAAACTCCGTAATGGGTTTTGATTAGTTACGTTATCTTTCGAATCGAAACTTAGGCCGTCATGTCCAAACGCAACACACCACAACGTCGCCACAACATCCTGGCGCTGCTTCAAGAGCAGGGCGAGGTGAGTGTGGATGAGTTGGCCAAACGCTTCGAAACCTCAGAAGTTACGATTCGCAAGGATCTGGCCGCCCTGGAGACCAATGGCCTGCTGCTGCGCCGTTACGGTGGTGCTGTACCAATGCCGCAGGAGCTGGTGGCGGAAAACGGTCAAACCGTTTCCAAATACAAACAGGCCATTGCCCGGGCCGCCGTGAAGCGGATCCGCGAACACGCGCGGATCATCATCGACAGTGGCAGCACCACCGCCGCCATGATCCCTGAACTCGGCTTGCAGCCTGGGTTGGTGGTGATGACCAATTCCCTGCACGTCGCCAATGCCTTGAGCGAACTGGAACACGAACCGGTGCTACTGATGACCGGTGGCACCTGGGACCCTCATTCCGAATCGTTCCAGGGCCAGGTTGCCGAGCAAGTTTTGCGTTCCTATGACTTCGACCAGCTGTTCATCGGTGCCGACGGCATCGATCTGGTTCGCGGTACGACCACCTTCAACGAACTGCTGGGCCTGAGCCGCGTGATGGCTGAGGTCGCTCGCGAAGTGATCGTGATGGTGGAGGCCGACAAGATCGGTCGAAAGATCCCCAACCTGGAACTGCCGTGGAGCAGCGTCCATACCCTCATTACCGATGATCGCCTGCCCGTGGAGGCACGCGATCAGATTCAGGCCCGCGGCATCCATGTGATCTGCGCGTCTGTCAGCCAGGAGAAATAACATGTGTGGAATCGTCGGTGCCGTCGCTGAACGCAACATCACGGCCATCCTGCTCGAAGGCCTCAAGCGCCTGGAATACCGCGGCTATGACAGCGCCGGCGTGGCGGTTTTCACCAACGATGAACAATTGATGCGCATGCGTCGTCCGGGCAAGGTCAGCGAGCTGGAGCAAGCGCTGGACGCCGAGCCACTGATCGGTCGCCTGGGCATCGCCCACACCCGCTGGGCCACTCACGGAGCGCCTTGCGAGCGTAATGCCCACCCGCATTTCTCCGGTGATCTGGCGGTGGTGCACAACGGCATCATCGAAAACCACGAAGCCCTGCGCGAACAGCTCAAGGCCCAGGGCTATGTCTTCACGTCGGACACCGATACCGAAGTCATCGCTCACCTGCTCAACCACAAGCTCAAGGAACTGGCTGACCTGACCGTGGCGCTCAAGGCGACTGTCAAGGAACTGCACGGTGCCTATGGCCTGGCGGTGATCAGCGCCAGTCAGCCAGATCGCGTGGTGGCGGCCCGCAGCGGCAGCCCGCTGGTGATCGGCCTGGGCCTGGGGGAAAACTTCCTGGCGTCCGATCAGTTGGCGCTGCGTCAGGTCACCGACCGTTTCATGTACCTGGAAGAGGGTGACATCGCCGACATCCGCCGGGACAGCGTGCAGATCTGGGACCTCGATGGCAAAGCCGTCGAGCGCGAGACCGTCCAGTACCGTGACGGCGCCGAGGCCGCCGACAAGGGCGAGTTCCGCCATTTCATGCTCAAGGAAATCCACGAGCAACCGGCCGTGGTGCAACGCACACTCGAAGGCCGCATGAGCCAGAACCAGGTGCTGGTCCAGGCGTTCGGTCCACAAGCGGCCGAGTTGTTCGCCAGGGTTCGCAATGTGCAGATCGTCGCCTGCGGCACCAGTTATCACGCCGGCATGGTTGCCCGTTACTGGCTGGAAGAGCTGGCGGGTATTGCGTGCCAGGTCGAAGTGGCCAGCGAATTCCGCTATCGCAAGGTGGTGGTACAGCCGGACACCTTGTTCGTCACCATTTCCCAGTCCGGCGAAACCGCCGATACCCTGGCGGCGCTGCGCAACGCCAAGGAACTGGGTTTCCTCGCCAGCCTGGCGATCTGCAACGTCGGCATCAGTTCACTGGTGCGTGAGTCCGACCTGACCCTGCTGACCCAGGCCGGCCGGGAAATCGGCGTGGCGTCCACCAAGGCGTTCACCACCCAACTGGTGGGCTTGCTGTTGCTGACCCTGTCCCTGGGCCAGGTACGTGGCACGCTGGCGGCGGGCGTCGAGGCAAGGCTGGTGCAAGAGTTGCGTCGTCTTCCGGCTCGCCTGGGCGAGGCGCTGGCGATGGACAGCACCGTGGAAAAAATCGCCGAGCTGTTCGCCGAGAAGAACCACACCCTGTTCCTCGGGCGTGGTGCGCAGTTTCCTGTGGCGATGGAAGGAGCGCTCAAGCTCAAGGAGATTTCCTATATCCACGCCGAGGCCTATCCGGCCGGCGAGCTCAAGCATGGTCCGCTGGCGCTGGTGGACAACGACATGCCGGTGGTCACCGTGGCACCGAACAATGAACTGCTGGAAAAGCTCAAGTCAAACCTGCAGGAAGTGCGTGCCCGTGGGGGCCAGTTGATCGTCTTCGCCGACGAAAAGGCCGGGATGAGCAATGGCGAAGGCACCCACGTGGTGCATATGCCGCACATCCACGACATCCTGTCGCCGATCCTCTACACCATCCCGCTGCAGTTGCTGTCGTACTACGTCGCGGTGCTCAAGGGCACCGACGTGGACCAGCCGCGCAACTTGGCGAAGTCTGTGACGGTGGAGTGAGTGGGTTGCGCCGGGTGGCTGTACACACACGCTTAAGCCGCCCTGCCGTTAACGTGCTTACGCAAACGGATCTATCCGGCGCACCTCATCCCCGAGGGCCTGAAACAGGAGGCCCTTTCAGCTCCACCTTGTTGCCATCCGGATCATGGCAATAGATGGACGGACCGTTGCCTTCAGCCCCGTAACGCGTGGCGGCTTTCTCCGCCGGTACGCCTACCGACGCCAGGTACTGAAGGATATCTTCCTCGACGAACGGTTCGATGCGCAGGCAGACGTGGTCCACGTTCGAATGCTGATGATCGGCGAATCCGCCGCCTTCCCGGCCTAGGGGACCGTTCAGGTCCACCAGGTCGATCAGCGAAGAACCTGCGGCGAGGTGAATCATGCCCAGGTCATCGCGACGCTTCTGGATGGGGCATCCGAGTTTTTCCGTATAGAACTCCAGGCTGCGGTCCATGTCGAGAATACGCAGTACGACATGGTCGATATGACTGACTTTGAAGGGAGTCATTTTCCTATCTCCAGGGGGCGGGGTCTTCTCCAGTTGCCTGGGCCGGTGAGGCATGGACAAGACTATCAGGAAGTCGTCCGGCACGATTTGTTGTCTGTTCAAGTCGACAGGCTGGCAGGTGCGCTATCGTGCCTTTGGTTTTTCATCCTGATGGAGCGGCTCAATGACACAGGCAAGCAATACCCGGGATCGTGTCCGTATCAAGCAGGTCGAGGTCCTCTCGGACAATTGGTATGTGCTGCGCAAGACTACCTATGACTACCTCGGCCGCAATGGCCAGTGGCGCGAGCTGACGCGCGAGACGTATGACCGCGGCAATGGCGCCACTATCCTCCTGTATAGCAAGGCCAAGCAGACCGTGGTGCTGACCCGGCAGTTTCGCTTCCCCGCTTTCGTCAACGGGCACGATGGCCTGTTGATCGAGACCTGCGCCGGCCTGCTGGACAATGACGATCCGCACACCTGCATCCGCAAGGAAACCCAGGAGGAAACCGGTTACGTCGTCCAGCATGTGCGCAAGGTGTTCGACGCATTCATGAGCCCGGGGTCGGTGACCGAACGGGTGCATTTTTTCGTCGGCGAATATTTCGACGAAGACAAGCAACACGAGGGCGGTGGGCTTGAGGCCGAGGGCGAAGAGATCGAAGTGCTGGAACTCCCGCTCGATCAGGCCCTCGGCATGATCGAGACCGGAGAAATCTGCGACGGCAAGACCATCATGCTGCTGCAGTACGCCAAATTGCATCGGCTGTTGGATTAGATCCGGCAGGGCGCCTGGATGGCTTCAATAGTTGGCCACCCAGGCCGCCTGAGCGCTGACCTCGCCGCCGCCGAACCTTTCCCGATAGGCCGAGGGCGGCAAACCGACAGCGTTCCTGAACGCCGCCCGGAAACTTTCCACCGACCGATAGCCACAGGCCTGGGCGATACCGGCTGTGCTCTGGTCGGTGGTTTCCAGCAGTTCCCTGGCCCGGTTGAGTCGTTCCTGTTGCAGCCAGGCCTTGGGTGAAAGGCCCGTGGTTTCAATGAAGCGACGCAGGAAGGTGCGCTCGCTCATGGCAACGCGGGCCGCCATCTCGCACACGCTCAGGGGCTTATCCAGGTTTTCGCGGATCCACTGCAGCACGCGACTCAGTTCGTTGCGAGGCGACTTGCATACGGGCGCGACGATGAATTGCGACTGGCCCCCCGTTCTCTGCGGGGCCATGACCAGGCGGCGAGCCACGGAGTTGGCGATATGGGTGCCGAAATCCCGGGCGATCAGGTGCAGGCAGGCATCGATGCCCGCTGCGCTGCCGGCGGAGGTGATGATTTGCCCGGAGTCGACATACAGCACGTTCGGGTCCACCTTGATGAGCGGGAAGCGTTCGGCCAGTTCGCGGGAAAATTGCCAATGGGTCGTCACCGTCTCGCCGTCGAGCAATCCGGTAGCGGCGAGCACGAACACCCCCGAGCAGATCGACAGCAGGCGGGCGCCCCGGGCATGGGCCCTCCTGATGGCTTGCAGCAAGGCTTCTGGGGGCGGATCACGACGATTGCGCCAGCCGGGGACGACGATGGTCTGTGCCGTTTCAAGCTCTTCCAGCCCCGCATCGACGGAGATCTGCAGGCCGCCCAAGGCATGCATCGGCCCCGGATCGACTGCGACGATCCGATGGCTGTACCAGGGGACATCCAGCTCTGGACGAGGCAGGCCGAATATTTCCAGGGCGATACCGAATTCGAAGACGCACAGGCCTTCATAAACAAGGATGGCCACAGTTCCGGGTTGAGCGTGCATTTGGCGTAAAATCACCGTTTATTGTCGTCTGCTGCACTGTAGCGGACTGGCCCATGTCCCTACAATCGCTGACAGGCAATCAGGAAAAAACAAGACGGTTGCACCTTACAAAGGTGACAGTCGCATGACCGGTGTCCACCCCAACACACCGGTAGGGATTGTCACCTTCCAGAATTATTCCTGCTTTATACAAAAAATCGATTGAACGAGTGGTTGATGCGCGCGCGCCCCATTGAGGTTTCTCAAGGATGTTGTCTGGCTGGCGATGGCGTTGCGGAAGTTTGACGGTTGTATCCGGATTAACCTGGACGTTGTGAAGGAATGGACTATGTTGCTGATCCAGATACTGTTTGTGATGTTGTCGGCAAAGCTTCTGGGCGCGGTATTCAATCGCTTGGGGCAACCTCAAGTGGTTGGGGAGATGATTGCCGGTTTCGTATTGGGGCCCGTCGTACTGGGGCAGTTGTTTCCGGTATTCCATCAACAACTATTCGATAGTCAGGCCATTACCCAACTGAAGGTACTGAGTGAACTGGGCATTCTATTGTTCATGTTCGTCATCGGTGCCGAGTTCCGTTTCCCATTGACCCAGAGCCGGACTGGTTTAAAGGCGATCATCATCGGTTGCTTCAGCATTGTCATTCCCTTCTCTCTGGGCGCCGCGATTGCCCCCTGGCTATTCGAGCATTTCGCCACGCCCCAGGTCTCCAGGCTGAGCTTCGTCCTTTTCATCGGCACGGTGTTCTCGGTCACTGCCTTTCCGGTGCTGGCGCGGATCCTCAAGGAGCGCGGGATGCTCGGCACGCAAACCGGTGCGATTGCCTTGTTGGCCGCCGCCATGAGCGATGTGGTGGCCTGGATGCTGATTGCCGCCGTGGCGATGGTGAACGGCCAGGACAGCAACTGGATGGCGCTGGCAGCCCGTGGCGCCTGTCTGTTGCTGCTGGTGGCGTTCTCTTTCCTGGTGCTCAAGCCGCTGCTGGCCCGCTGGCTCGCCGCCGAAGGACGTCTCGCACAGCCCATGGTGCTGGTGGCGTTGCTGGCCGGTGTGCTGATCTACGGCAGCCTGACCCATGCACTTCAGGTGCACGCGGTGTTCGGCGCCTTCCTGTTCGGGCTATGCCTGCCACGGGAGCAGCGGTTGCTGGACATGATCATCGAACGTCTGGAGCACGTCTCGCTGATCATCCTGATGCCTTGTTTCTTCACGCTCGCGGGATTGAGCACCACCGCTTCGGCGTTCTCCGGCCTGGGCCTCCTGGGATTGCTGGTAATCCTCCTGGTGGCAGTGGTCGGCAAGGTCGCCGGCAGTGGGCTGGGCGCTCGGCTGGTGGGGTGCTCCTGGTCGACATCGTTGACCGTCGGCGCCCTGATGAACACCCGCGGGCTGATGGAACTGGTGGTGCTCAAGATCGGACTGGACATGGGCATCATCGGGAACGGGCTGTTCACGGCCCTGGTGATCATGACCATCATCACGACGCTGATGACCGGTCCGCTGATGAGTCTGCAAAACAGGAAAGTGTTTTCTTCGTGGGCCCTGAGCAAACCGTGATGCACGGTGCCCACATGGATTTGTACAACCGACCGATAACAATGGAATGGAGCGATAAATGAGCGAACAAAAATCCAGCCTGGTAGTCGAGGTAATGGAGCAGCAACTTTCCAAACACTTCCAGGCCCTCTTGCAAGATGAAAACCGCATGAAGCAGATTCGTAATGAATTTCGCCGCGATGGGTATTTCAACTTCAAGAATTTCTCGTTTCTCCCCAAGGATCTTCTGCAGAACGTTCACACTGAAGTTCATGCGCTGTTGGATGAGTACTCGGTCCGTCGCGATGTCACCGTTCCCTCGACCGGTAATACCTATCGCAAGATGTATAACGTCAACCAACCGGAAATCGCCGAGGGTGGTCAATACATTCCGGCGCTCTACAAATCTGAATCGCTGCGCAATTTCCTGGGCAACATCGCCGGCGACGACCTGGCCTCCTGCTGGGAGCAGGAGCAGTACCTGATCACCAAGCTGAGCCATCCAGGCGATACCCACGGCTGGCACTGGGGCGACTACCCCTACACCATGATCTGGATCATCGAAGCCCCCGAGGACCCGGCGATCGGTGGCGTCCTGCAATGCGTGCCGCACAGCGAATGGGACAAACAGAACCCACGGATCTGGGAATACATCCTGAACAATCCGATCAAGTCCTATCACCACCTCAAGGGCGACGTGTACTTCCTCAAGTCCGATACCACCCTGCACCACGTCGTGCCGATCCAGCAGGAAACCACCCGCATCATTCTCAACACCTGCTGGGCCAGCGCCCACGACCGCCGCACCGACGTGGCCCATGAAAGTATCGAAGTGATCTGGGATACCAAGGCCAGGACCGCCGAAGAGGCCTGACCAGTGAACGACCGGGCGGACGGGTGTCCGTCCGGTTTTCTATTCGAATCAACGTTGCCCCCGGGGCTCAAGGAAGCAGGCCATGTCCATTACTCAAGAAACCTTTCAATCCGAAACCGCCTACGTCGTGCGCAACGAAGGTGTCGACCTGGAGCTCAAGCTGTTCATGGATGAGCAGATCGACTACATCCTCAAGCACCGGGCCACCGAACACCCGTTCCTCAATACTTACGCGCAGCACGGCCTGCCGCCGGAGCAGAGCAAGGTGCTGTACCTGGAGACCTTGCACTACTTCAAGTACCTGCCGTTCTACGTGTGTGGCATTTCCACCATCACCCGCGACGAAGCGGTATTGCGCACCATCGCGTTCAACGCCCGTGACGAACTGGGCGAAACCCAGTCCCACTCGGACCTGTATCGCAAGTTCCTGCTCGACAAGGGCATCAGCGAAGAGCAGATCGACTCCTACAAGTGCCTCCCCAGCACCCAGGCCCTGAACGACGGTATCTGCGCGCTCTACAGCAAGCCACCGCTGCAGAAGGCGCTGGGCGGCCTGTTCGCCGACGAAGCGATGTCGGCGTCGATGGTTTCCAAGTACAACGACGGCTTGATCAAGGAAGGCGTGAGCGAGCGCGGCCGTTTCTTCTGGACCTTGCACATGGAAGTCGAAGTCGGCCACTCCAATGCCGTGTTCAACGTCATGGAGAAGCACCTGCAGACCCCGGAGGAGCGTCGTCTTTTCGCCGAGGGCATCGAACAGTACCTGCACCTGATGGAAGTGTACTGGGACGGCATCGAGCGCAAACTCAACAGTGAGGTACGTCAATGACCGTCAAGAACGAATCCGGGCAAGGCGTGGCCTTCGGGCTGGGCGCCACACTGCTCTGGGGATCCTACCCACTCTGGTACAAGCCCCTGGCCGGTCTCGACGCCTACCACCTGCTGTCGTGGCGGGTGGTGTTCGCCGAGCTGTTTCTCGTGGCCCTGGTACTGGTGACCGCACGGGTCGCAACCTTGCGTTCCACCCTCAAGACGGTTCGCCCGACCAACGTGCTCACCGTATCCGCCGTGCTGGGGCTGTGGTGGCTGATGTACATCTACGGAATCATGACCGGGCGGGTGCTGGAGGTGGCTTTCGGCTATTTCCTCAGCCCGATCATGAGCATGGTGGTGTCGCGGTTGATCTTCAAGGAGCGCCTCACGACCTTGCAGGCCTGGGCCATTTTCCTGGCCGTCACGGGCGTGACCCTCATGGCGTTCGAGCTGCTGAACCTGCATTCCTTCCCTTGGATCGCATTGGTCATCGGCTTCTGCTATTCCTTCTACGGCATCTTCAAGAAGAAGGTTCCCGGCGATCCGGTGGTCATCCAGACCCTCGAAATCGCGGTACTGTTGCCGTTCGCGGCAGTGTTCCTGCTCTGGGCACAGGCCCAGGGGATGGGGCATCAGTTCCTGCAGTCGGGTACCCGGGATCTGCTGCTGGTTGCGACGGGGCTGATCACAGTATTGCCTTTGTGGTGGTACAGTCTGGCTGCCAAGCAACTGTCGATGATCACGCTGGGCTTCTTGCAATTTGTCCCGCCAATCTGCAACTTCCTGTTGGCGGCGTTCGTTTATGGTGAACCGGTCTCGTCGTTGAAACTGGCGGCTTTCTCGTTCATCTGGCTGGCGCTTGCGCTGTTTACCTGGAACTCCATCCGGGTCCAGCGCGCAGCGGCAGCCGCCAGGTTGTCCGTGCAGATGCGCACGGCATGACGTACCTGCCCGTGCCGCCGCCTGGCGGCGCGGGTTTGTCGGATAAGGTTTTGGATAAGGGAATCGAGTCGAAATGAAGAAAGTGGCCGTAGTGGGTTGTACCGGTGCAGTGGGCATGACCATGCTGCAATTGCTTGAGAACACCGATTACGAAGTGGTCTGCATGGCCTCTGAGCGTTCGGCGGGCAAGCGTTTGAAAGCGGGCAATACCGAGCACCTGATCGAACCCTTTTCGGTCGAAGGCTGTGCCTCGTGCGATATCGTTTTCCTGTGTGTTTCCGGCTCCTTCGCCCTGGAATATGGCGAGCGTCTGGCCGAAAACTCCTATGTCATCGACAACTCGTCGGCTTTCCGTTACCACAAGGACATTCCGCTGCTGGTGCCGCCGATCAACGGCCAGCGCTACAAGGGTGAGAAACTCATCGCCAACCCCAACTGCTCCTCGGCCATCGCGCTGATGGTACTGGGACCGCTGCATGACACCTATGGGCTGGAAAGCGCCATCATCTCCACCTACCAGGCCGCCAGCGGTGCGGGTCAGCCGGCCATGCTGGAACTGCGGGAGAAGGCCAAGGCCTTCAGCGATTATGGCGATCAGGACGGCAGCGAGAACTTCGCCCATAACCTGGCGTTCAACGTGATTCCCCAGGTCGATTCGTTCGAAGACAACGGCTACACCCGTGAAGAAATGAAAGTGGTCTGGGAGCTGCGCAAGGTCCTGGACGAGCCGGAACTGGCCATCAGCACCACCGCCGTCCGGGTGCCAACCCTGCGCTCCCACGCCGAGAGCCTGAGCCTGCGCTTCAGCAAGCCGATCAAGTCACTGGAGCAGGTGCGCGAATTGTTGCGCGCCGCGCCGGGGGTCGAGGTGGTGGATGAGCCTGCGAAGAGCATCTACCCGATGCCGATGACATCTACCTACAAGCACGCCGTGGAAGTCGGGCGGATCCGCTACAACCTGATCTATGGCGAGCACGGGCTGGACCTGTTCATCAGCGGCGACCAACTGCTGCGTGGTGCGGCGCTGAACGCGTTCGAGATCATGCAGTTGGTCAATGACTGATCGATCAACGCCCTGAACAGAAAACGCGCAGCCACATCCAGTGACTGCGCGTTTTTTGTTCAACTGGATTGCGCTTCGCTGTCGTCCTGCATGTCGTCCAGGTATTCCGGCTGGTCCGTCTGCTCCGGCAGTTCGGTGACGACGCTGAAGTCACTGATTTCGATGGCACCCTCCCCATGGCCCAGCAAGTGGAAGGAAAACGCCTTGCGCGCTTGAGGGTTATCGAAACTGATGTCCATCACCAGCGGCTGATCGGAGGTTACCGCCACGTCTGTCGGCAGGTCCATCGGCACATCCCGTTCGAACTCCTTGGCCTTGAGGGAAATGTAGGCCGCATGGTTCGCGTCCACGGCGCGGATATTCAGGCTGACACGGGTCTGGGAACCCTTGGGCATTTCCAGGTACTGGGCGCCGATCAGGTTATCGGTCCAGTCGTTGGAAACCTGGGCTGGAAGCGGGATCCTCTCGGAGCTGCCGAACTGATAGCGCTGGTTCAGGGGCGTGGGCAGCAGGGTCTGGTCCAGTGCCACGGCCCGGGCCTTGATCAACCTGGCGCGCCGGCCGCTGTATTGCCCGGCATAGGTGGCCTGGTCGGCGATGAAGCCTTCGCTGGCGTAATAACGGCACCGTTGCAGGAAGTCGCATTCGGTGAACGTGCCCTTGCCGTCGTGATAACGCAGCTTGCCGTTGGTGAACGACATGATTTCCCGACCCGTCGCGTAGTCCCTGAACAGCGAGCGGCCGGACAGTGACGTAGGCACCGCAAAACCGAAGTAATCGAGGACCGAGGCGGTCAGGTCCACATGGCCGTGCACACCGGGCTTGATCCTGGGCAACGGTTCCGGCGCCAGCGTCAGGTTGAACCCCCAGGACGATGCCAGGCGTATGTCGTCCAGCCCGTGGGACTCGTCCGAGGTAATGACCACCAGCGTATTTTCCAGGATGCCCTGACGTTCCAGGCCCGCCAGGAAACTGTCCAGGGCATCGTCCAGGTAACCCACGGCGGCCCGCTTGGCAGTGTCGTAGCGCAGCAAATAGTCTTCCGGCGCGGAATAGGGCTGGTGCGTACCGACCGTCAGCAGGGTGAGCATCCAGGGCTTGTCCGTTTGTTGCAGCTGCCCGACGTAGTTCAGCGCGCCTTCGAAGAATGTCCTGTCGTCCTTGCCCCAGGGGAAATCCAGGTAGGCCGGCTTGGTGAACCACTCCATGCCCAGGGTCGTGTCGAAACCGATATGCGGCATGATCCGGTCCTTGGCCATGAACCGCAGGCCAGCCCCTTGCAGGAAGTGAGTGGAAAACCCGTGCTGGCGCAGCTGCGCCGGCAGGCAGGCCCGGTTGCGCTGGGTCTGGTTCAGCATCTCGACACCCTTGGGTGTGCCGTCGTCGAGCTTGTCGTAGTCGCCACATAGCATTGCATAGAGGCCACGAATGGTCTGGTGGCTATGCAGGACATAATCGGGGGTGTTCATGCCGCGTTCGGCCCAGGCACTGAGGCGCGGCATCAGGTCTTCCTGGTAGCTGCTTTTCAACGCCTGGCGGTTGGCGCTTATGTAGGCGCCGGGGATGCCTTCCAGGGCAATGATCAGGACGTTGCGCGCCTGCCCCGGCGCTGCCAGCAGTCTTTGTCCATCGAGGTCCAGCCGGGTAAGGCCTTCCATTGGTGGAGTGAGGACGTCTTCACCGCCGTCGAGCCATAGCTGGGCCCGTTCCTGCCCGGCGGCAATGCCTGCGGTCACGAGCTGATGGGGCAGGTTGAACAGGTTCCACTGGTCTGCCTCGCTGGGGCGCCAGGATTGCACCGCGCCGTGGGCCAGCAACAGCAGCGTGGGCAATGCCCAGGCGTGGCGTGGCAAGCGTGGCGCCAGGGGCGGTGGGCTAGTCTTCTGGACCGCCAGCCAGAGCACCAGCGCCGTCAGCTGGAGGGCTGCCAGCCAGGGATGGGCGAAGCCACCGCTGGTGGAGTTCTCGACGAATTGCGGGTCGAGCAGGTAATGCAGGTCCGAAGGGTTGGGCATTCGACCGACCGCGCTGATCAGTTCGATATTGGCCAATGTCAGTGCACTCCAGGCCAGCAGTACGGGCAGTACCAACCATCCGGGACGACGGTGGAGCAGCGCGATCAGCAAGCCGCCGCTGCCCAGGTCCGACAGGTAACCCAGGGGCTCGGACCAGCCCAACGCCAGGCGCATGACCAGAGGAACGAGCAATACGCATCCGGCCAGGGCGACAAGGGAGGCGAGGGGATGGGTCAAAGCACGGTAAGTCTTGTTCATGAAACAGGCCTTTGAAGGGAGTCAGCCGCACACCAACCCTGGGAAGCAGGCTTGTCCACAGGGTTTTGACTTGTCATTGAAAAGGGAATGGTAACAAGCGAAGCCGTCTATGGCCGATTGTCCTGGCGCGTTGCGCTGTGGTTCGCTTGCCCGAGCCTCTACAATGGCCGTGCGGTGCGGCTTCGGGCGCGCACAAAACTTGTATCAGGATTTCTCGTCGGGGGATGGATGGACAGGTTCCAGGAAATGCAGGTGTTTGTCGCCGTGGCCCAGGAGTCGGGTTTTTCCGCGGCTGCGCGGCGTCTCGGATTGTCGGCAGCCAGTGTCACCCGTGCGGTGGCCGCGTTGGAACAACGCATTGGCACGCCTTTATTGGTACGCACCACTCGTAATGTGTATATGAGCGAAGCAGGCCAACGCTTCCTCGAGGACTGTCGGCGGATCCTGACCGACCTGCAGGAGGCAGAAGACTCGGCGGCCGGCAGTCACGCCCAGCCCCGCGGACAGCTGACGATTACCGCCCCCGTGCTGTTCGGCCAATCATTCGTTACCCCGGTGCTGGTGGATTACCTGCAGCAGTACCCCGAAGTCAGCGTCAATGCCTTGCTGCTGGATCGAGTTGTCAGCATGGTGGAAGAGGGCATGGACGTTGCCTTGCGGATCGGCGAGTTGCCGGACAGCAACCAGCATGCGGTGCGTGTCGGCGAAGTACGACGGGTCGTTTGCGCATCCCCGGATTTCTTTACTCGCCATGGCCGGCCCCGGCATCCGGAGGATCTGGAGCGCATGCCGGTGGTGGCATCTTCGGCCATTGGCCAGATCAGGCATTGGACCTTCCTCGACGCCGGGCAACCGTTGACGGTCCGGCCAGTGCCCCGCCTGGTGGTGACGGCCAACCAGGCCGCCATCACGGCGGCCTGTCGAGGCCTGGGGATGACGCGGGTCCTGTCTTACCAGGTGGCGGGTGAGGTCCAGAGCGGTGCGTTGGAAATCGTGCTGGCCGACTTTGAACTGCCGCCCCTGCCGATTCACGTGGTGTACCAGGGAGGGCGCAATGCGCCGGCGCGGGTTCGCAGTTTTGTCGATTTCACGGTTAACGCTCTGCGCAGACACCCGGCCTTGAAAGGCTGAGGCATTATTTCTCTTGGTGAAATGATGGATTGCGTTTCCGGGTGATTCTCCGATGTCCGGTGGAAGGGGAAGATGACCCCATCGACGCCGTTCTGCTGATGGCGTCACTTCCAGCGGAGTCGCCCCATGAAACCCATCAAGCTCTATCATTTCCCCCTTTCCGGCCATGCGCATCGTGTCCAGCTGATGCTTTCGCTGCTCGATCTGCCTGTCGAAGTGATCTTCGTCGACCTGGCCAAAGGCGCGCACAAGCAACCGGATTTCCTGGCCATCAACCCGTTCGGGCAGGTGCCGGTGATTGACGATGACGGAGTGATACTGGCCGATTCCAACGCCATCCTGGTGTACCTGGCACAGAAATATGGCGAAGGTCGCTGGCTGCCCACCGATCCGGTCGGTGCTGCCCAGGTGCAGCGCTGGTTGTCGGCGGCGGCCGGGCCGATTCATTCGGGGCCAGCCACCGCACGCCTGATCACGGTGTTCGGCGCGTCTTACAACGCCGAAGATGTGATTGCCCGCTCCCACGCATTGCTCAAGGTGGTCGACCAGCATCTGGGTGGTAGCGCTTATCTGGCGGGTGATGCCGTGACGATTGCCGACATCGCTGGCTACACCTACATTGCCCATGCTCCGGAAGGCAATGTATCCCTCGAGCAATACCCTCATGTGCGTGCCTGGCTGGCGCGCATCGAAGCCTTGCCAGGGTTCGTGGGCATGCCGCGTACCGCCGTGGGCCTGCAAGCACATGCCTGAAGAAGTGGTCATCATCTGGGGTGGGGGGACGGTTCCTCTCACCCCTTTGGCTTGTTTCCCCTTCGCAGAAAGACCTTTTTAGGCATAGCTGAGCGCTTTTTCCTGCAGCAGCCCTTCATACAACTCCACCCATTTGCGGCCCATTTCTTCAGCGGTGAACAGCTGCTTGTAGCGGGCCTCTGCCTTGATACCCATTTCCTGGGCCCTGGTGGGGTTTTCCCACAAGGTGCGCATCGCCTCACGCAATGCCTCGGGCTGACTGGGGGGGACGACAAGGCCGGTTTCGTTATGGATATTGATGTAGCTGGTGCCCGTACCGATCTCGCTGGAGATCATCGGCTTGCCGTACATCGCGCCTTCGAGCAGGGAGATCCCGAAGGCTTCGGAGCGCAGGTGCGAAGGAAACACGATGGCGTAGCTCAGTTCCAGCAGGGCCACTTTGTCCTCGTCCCCCTGGTAGCCGAGAAAGTGCACATTGCGCAGCCCCAGCGCCGCCGTCTGGGCGTGCAATGCCTTTTCCAGTGGGCCTGCTCCCACGATGACGACCGGGTAGTCCACCCCCTTGAGGGCGTCGAGCAGGATATGCAGGCCCTTGTAGTAACGCATCACACCGACGAACAGGAAGAAGCGTTCACCCAGTTTCGCTTTCCACCGGGCCATGCGCTCGGCGTCGGGCTGTGGATAACTGGCCTTGTTCAGGCCATAGGTGATGACCCGGGTCTTGTCGCGGTACGCCTTCAGTACCTCGCTGGTCTCCACATAGTTGGGAGACGCTGCGACGATGCGATCGGCGCCGTTGAGAAAGCGCCGCATCAAGGGACGATACAACTTGAGCAGGTGCCGCTGGCGAACGATGTCCGAATGGTAGGTCACGACGTAGGGCTTTTTTATGGAACTGCAGAAGTGCACCAGGTCCATCATTGGCCAGGGGAAGTGGTAATTGATCACGTCGGCTTCGGCCGCCAGCTCGCGAAACTTCCTGAATACGCTGTAGGAGAAACCTGTTGAAGCCAGCTGGAAATCCATTCGGGTCTGATGGACGTCATGCTGTCGGATCCTGATCGGTCCTGAGGCGGGATGCTCGCTCAAGGCCAGGACGGTGTTATCGATACCCAACCGGTGACTGCTTTCGCACAGTTGGAAAATGACTTGCACGATGCCACCCATGGAGTCAGGCAAATAGGTTTTGTAAAAGTGCAGGACTCGCATTCAACCTCCCAGAACCTGGCGATACGCGTGGGCGGTGACCTTCGCACAGCGTTCCCAGGTAAAAAGTGCCGCTTGTTGCAATCCCGCTTCCCGGCACACCTGCCAGTGCGAGTGGTCCTCTATCAATCGGCACATGGCGTCGCGCATGCCTTGCGGATCGTCGGGCTGGCAATAATTGCCTGCTTCCCCGGCCACTTCCGGCATCGCCGAGCAACGGGTCGTGATGATCGGTATGCCGCTGGCCATGGCTTCCAGCAACGGAAGGCCGAAGCCTTCATACAGCGATGGGAAGATCAATGCCCTGGCCCCCGCCAGTAAATGGGCGACCTGTTCATCGGGCAGGTAACCTGCCAGGCAAACATGACCGCTGGCCATGGCCTTTTTCAACTCGTCGTTGAGTTGTGCGTGTTGCCATCCGCTCATTCCTACTATGAACAAAGGAAAAGCCTGACGGATGGATTCAGGTAACCTGGCGTGCGCCCGTAGGGCTAGCGACAGGTTCTTTCGCGGTTCCAGGGTGCCGACACATAGGAAGTAGCGGCCTGCTTCCAGGCCATGGGCCTTGAGCACGGAGTCGACCGCCTCTGGGCTGCGCGGGTGGAAGCGCGCCGCAACCCCCAGCGGGGCAACCCTGAGGCGCTCGGCCGGCAGGCCGAAATGCCGCTGGGCTTCATCGGCGATGAACTGCGAGTCGGTCAGGATCAACTGCGCCTGTTGCACCGCATGGTCCAGCCGCCGCTCGATTTCCCTGAGCCGCGCCAGCGGCTGCGTCTCGGGGTAGCGCAGGTGAGTCAGGTCATGCAGGGTCATGACCGTAGGCCCTTCGAAAGCCAGCGGCCACAGGCTTGGCTCGTGGTACAGGTCGATGGTCTCGCAGCGACGTTGATCGAAGCGCCGCTGCTCCATCCAGCGTCGCGCCCGATACGCGCCTGGAACCTGTCGAAGCAGGGGAGCAAGGCGCGAATAACCCGGCAGGGTCGCTTGCGGCAACTCCGAGCTCCAGCCCCAGCCATGGAACAAGGACAGCTGCACGTCCGGTTCCCGGACCAGGGCCGTGGCCAGCTCCGCCACATAGTGGCCGATGCCGGTGCGAGGTCCCCTGAGGATTCGTGCATTGAGGGCTATCCGCATACCGGTTCCCTGTCGACGACCCCGTTGCCGCTGTGTCGCTCGATGCGTTCCACCAGTTGCTCACTGGCCTGGCGCCAGCTCAACCATTGCCATTGATCCAAGGGGCGGGCGGCCGGAAATACGCCGCTGTGCTCCATGCCGGTGACCAGGTCCGCCAGGCTTTGAGGATCGTCGAGATCGAAATAGGCCATGAATTCACCCCCGATTTCGCGAAACACCTCGATGTCGCTGCCCATCGCCGGAAGCCCGCGCTGCATGGCTTCGACCAGCGGCAGGCCAAAGCCTTCCACATAGGACGGAAACACCAATGCGGTGGCTTGCAGGTAAGCGTGTTCCAGGCTCTGGTCCGAGGCATCGTTGAACACGAACAGGCGTCGATGCAGTTGTGGATGGCGACGGATGCGTTCGATCAGGGCTTCGCATTTCCAGCCGATCTTCCCGATGATGCACAGCCGTGCCTGCGAGCCGGCAGCCCAGGCCCGTTCGAATGCATCGAGCAGGTACGCGTGGTTCTTGCGTGGTTCGATGGTGCTGACCATCAGGAACACCGGTTCGGGCTGCTCGAACAGGCGCTGTAGCTCCCGGTCAATGGCGCTATCGGCGTCCGCCAGGTCCAGTTCGCTGCCCAGGTGGAAATAGTCGAACCAGCGCTCCTCCACGCGCTGTTCGCCGATACGGCGCACCATTTCCTGGCGTACCTGGTCCCGGATGGTGGCGGAAATGGCGACATAGCCGTCAGCCGTGCGGGCGATCCAGTCGAACCAGCGGTTGAACACCTTGACCAGCCCTTCGTCGCAGAATTGCGGATGGGTCAGGGGGATCAGGTCGTAGATCACCGAAACGATCCGGACGCCATCGCGCTTGAGCTGCTCGGCCAGAGGAAAGAAGTCCGCGTGCCAGGAGGAGTCCAGCAATACCAGGGTATCGCCGGCCCGATGTTGCAGGGGCACGATGCGCGCCGGGGCCGGTTTATGTCTCAGGAGGCGGTCGATCAGGCGAATCGGAATGCTCAGGCAGCCAAAGGCAAACAGCCGGCAGCCTGCGTAGAGCAAGCGTCGGGCCCACAGCGACTGGTTGAAGGGCCGCCGCGATTCGAGGGTTCGCTGCGCGAGCCAGAAGAGATTGGCGGCTCGTTCCAGGCGCCCGCGCAGGCTGACCAGGTCCAGTCCCCTGTCTGGCAGCGGCGCGAGGCTTTTCACTTCGTAGATCTCGCCCCGGAACATCACCACGGGCAAGCATTCGCGCCCCTGGCCCTTCGTCGGCAGTTCACGGATGACGTTACGTACCACCCGCTGGATGCCGGAGTTCGCCTTGGGATGTTCATAGACATAGGTGCACTCCACCAACAGGCGCGTCATGGCAGCTCCTCTTGCGGTAATGCCTGGGCGGTGGACAGGCCTTGCCTCTGGATGCTGGTACGGGCCTGGAGCCAGGAGCAGCCGACGAAGTCTTCCTGACGGTTGTTGATGACGTGGAACACCAACCCGTAGTCGCGCCACTCGAAATTGCGATCCAGGTGTGAATCCAGGCGCGACAGGCTCAACGCCACGGAATAGTTGCCCTTGCCCAGGCGCATGTCGAAACTGAAACGGAAAGTGACGTGTTCGCCGGCCACCAGGTCGGTCACGGCCTGGTCCTGGCGATGGGTATTGATGCCGTACATGGGTTGTCCCAGGCGGTCCTTGATCAAAAATCCCAGCACCAGCCGCTCGATGTCCTGGCGCACTTCGACCCGGACCTGCAACACCACGGGCTGGCCGACTTCAGCCACTTCCACCGGTTGTCCCTGGCTGTTGAGCAATTGAACGTCGAGGATGCCGGCTTCGCCGGTACCGGAGATGGTACGCACCTGGCCATTGGCGAGCATCTCCTGGCGCACGACCTGGCCTTCGCGCTGGGCCAGCATGGCGTTGTAGTAATCCATCACTTCTTCCGGCTTGCCGTGCATGGCCATGCGCCCGTTTTCCAGCAGGATGGCGGTGTCGCAGATCGATTGGATCGCCGAGCGGTCGTGGGACACGATCAACAGCGTGGTCCCGGCCTTGCGGAAGCTGCGGATGCGCTCGAAGCTCTTGTGCTGGAAGTAGGCATCGCCGACCGACAGGGCCTCGTCGACAATCAGGATGTCCGGGCGTCGGGCGGTGGCGACGCTGAACGCCAGGCGCATCTGCATGCCGCTGGAATAGGTTCGTACCGGCTGGTCGATGGCGTCGCCGATCTCGGCAAACCCTTCGATCTGCGGCATCAGCGTTTCGATCTCCTCGACCTGCATGCCCAGCAACTGACCGGCCATGAGGGCGTTCTGGCGGCCAGTGAAGTCCGGGTGAAACCCCATTCCCAGTTCCAGCAGCGCGGCGACACGCCCCTGCAGCCGGATGTGGCCGCAGGTGGGTTGGGTCGTGCCGGTGATCATCTTGAGCAACGTGCTCTTGCCCGCGCCGTTGACGCCGACGATCCCCACGGCTTCACCGGGCTGGATCTCGAAATCCACCCCCTGCAGGACCCAGTGCAACTGATGGCGCTGGCGGGAAAAGGGGATCAGCCATTCGAACAGCCGGCTCCAGCGGTTCGGATACTGCTTGTAGGCCTTGCCCAGGCCACTGACGTGCAAATATCCCATCAGAGTTCATCCACCATTTCACCGCCGCGCAGGCGAAACATCCGCAAGCCCAGCACGCACAGCAGCAACCCGGCGACCAGCAACGGCAGCAGGGACTGCCAGGCCGGCCACTGGTTGTAAAGAAACAGGTTCTGGTAGCCCTGCATCAGTGCGGTCATGGGATTGAGGGCCAGCAATCGCTGGATCGGCTCTGGCAGGATGGTGATCGGATAAACGATCGGTGTGAGCCAGAACCAGAACTGCAGGCAGATGCCGAACAACTGCCCCACATCGCGGAAAAAGACGTTGAGGATCCCCAGCAGCAGGCCCAGCCCTGCGGCGAATATCATCTGCACCGCCAGCAACGGCAGCAATGCCAGCAACGCCATGCCAGGCCAGCGGCCGGTCAACAGGAGAAAGCCGAGGAACAGCCCGAGGATGATCGCGAAATTGATCCCCGCGTTGAGCAGAACGATCAGTGGCAGGCAGATCCTGGGGAAACTGATCTTCTTCAGCAGATTGGCATTCTCCAGAAACATGCCCTGGCTGCGGGTAGTGATTTCCGCGAAGAAACCCCAGGTGAGCAAGCCGGCGCAGACGTAGACGCTGTAGGCCATGCCGTCTTCCACCCCCGGCAGGCGCGCACGCATGATGTGGGAAAAGATCACGGTGTAGACCAGGATCATCGACAGCGGGTTGAGCACCGTCCACAGCGCGCCGAAGAGCGAGTTGCGGTACCGGGCCTGGAATTCGCGCTTGACGCTGCCCAGGATGAAGCCGCGATAGCCCCACAGGGCGCGATGCAGGGTCAGCAGCATCAGACGGCCCTGCCGTAGTGGTCTTCGAAGCGGACGATGTCATCTTCGCCCAGGTATTCGCCGCTCTGCACCTCGATGATCACCAGGTCGATCACCCCCGGGTTTTCCAGGCGGTGGCGATGTCCGGCGGGGATGAACGTGGATTCGTTCTTGGCCACCAGGTGTGGGTCGGAGCCGTTATTGGTGACCTTGGCCATGCCTTCGACCACCACCCAATGCTCGTTGCGGTGATGGTGCATCTGCAGTGACAGTGCCGCGCCGGGCTTGACCACGATGCGCTTGATCTTGAAGCGCGGGCCCTGTTCCAGCACGGTGTAGCTGCCCCAGGGGCGGCTGACGGTGCGATGCAGGCGGTAGGATTCGTGCTCCTTGTCCTTGAGCTGGCGTACCACGCAGCGTACGTCCTGGGCGCGGTCGGCGTGGGCGACCAGGATGGCGTCGGCGGTGTCGACGATGATCAGGTTTTCCACACCCAGTGTGGCCACCAGCCGGCCTTCGCCCTGGACGTAATTGTTCCGGCTGTCGATAAACAGCGCCTCGCCGCTGACGCGGTTGTTCTGGGCATCGGCGGGCACCAGCCCGGCGACGGCGCTCCAGGAACCGATGTCGCTCCAGTCGAAGGCCGCCGGGATCACCACGACATTGCCGGAGCGTTCCATCAGGGCATAGTCGATGGAGATATCCGGCATCTCGGCGAAATGGGTGGCGGACAGCTCCTGCTGCACGCAGCCCGAGGTTTCCACGGCAGTGCTGACCGCCACGCAGGCCCGGGCCTGTTCGAGCAGTTCGGGGGCGTGGATCTGCAACTCGGCGAGCAGGGCCTTGACGGAAAAACAGAACATGCCCGAATTCCACAGGAACCGACCGCTCTCCAGATACTGAGTGGCGGTCTGCAGATCGGGTTTCTCGACGAAGCGCACGACCTTGGCCGCACCTTTGGTATCCAGGGGCTTGCCCCGTTCGATATAGCCGAAACCGGTTTCCGGCGTGGCAGGCAGTACGCCGAAGGTCACCAGGTGGCCGCCTTTGGCCAGTTCCATGGCGTGCTCCACCGAGGCCTTGAAAGCGGCTTCGTCGCGGATCAGATGATCGGCAGGCATCACCATCAGGATGGCATCGTCCCCATGCATGGCCTGCACCGCGAGCGTCGCCGTGGCGATGGCCGGCGCGGTGTTGCGACCCGTGGGTTCGAGCACGAAATGACCGCGATGGCGGGTCAGATTGGCGCTTTGATAGTGGTCGCGGCTCTGGAAGTAGTACTCGCGATTGGTCACGGTGACAATGTCGCCCCGGCCATCGAACAGGCTGGCGGCGCGACGGTAGGTCTTGCCCAGCAGGGACTGGCCATCGGGCAGGCGCATGAACGGCTTGGGTTGGCCCTCGCGGGATACCGGCCACAGCCGCGTCCCGGCACCGCCGGAGAGAATCACGGGAATCAGCATGGCCTACTCCTTGGCGACGCGTTTCATGTCCGCATCCATCATCATGCGGATCAGGGTGTCGAGATCGGTCCTGGGCTTCCACCCCAGGACTCTTTTCGCCTTGGCCGGGTTGCCGAGCAGCACCTCGACCTCGGCCGGGCGGAAAAACGCCGGGTCGATCTTCACGAAGTCGCGGTAATCCAGGCCCACATGTTCGAAGGCGATCCTGCACATTTCCCGCACGGTCGTGGTGACGCCGGTAGCGACCACGTAGTCGTCGGGTTTGTCCTGCTGCAGCATCAGCCACATGGCTTCGACATAATCCCCAGCAAAGCCCCAGTCGCGCTTGGCGTCGATGTTGCCCAGTCGCAATTCCTGCTGCTTGCCCTGCTTGATGCGGGCCGCCGCGTCGGTGACCTTGCGGGTCACGAACTCGATGCCGCGCAGGGGCGATTCATGGTTGAACAGGATGCCGCTGCTGGCATGCAGGCCGAAGCTTTCGCGATAGTTGACGGTGATCCAGTGTCCGTACAGCTTCGCGACGCCATAAGGGCTGCGTGGGTAGAACGGCGTATGTTCATCCTGTTGCTCGGCCTGGATCAGGCCGAACATTTCACTGGTGGACGCCTGGTAGAAGCGGGTGCCCGGACTGAACTGGCGAACGGCTTCGAGCAGGTGGGTCACCCCCAGCCCGTCGATGATGCCCGTGGTGACCGGTTGGTCCCACGAGGCCGCGACAAAGCTCTGGGCCGCCAGGTTGTACACCTCGTCCGGTGCGGCCTTGATGACCGCCCGTTGCACCGAACAGGCGTCGGCCATATCGCCATCCAGGTAAACGATCGCGTCTTCGATACCCATCTCTCGCAGACGCCAGCGTGAATCGCTGCTGCGTCGCGCCACCAGACCATGGACCTTATACCCCTTGTCGAGCAACAACTTGGCCAGATACGCGCCATCCTGGCCGGTTATCCCTGTGATCAATGCACTTTTCATTCTTTTTGTACCCGTATCTCCCAGTCGGACAGGATCGCCCGCAAGGATTGTTGTGTTGTTGTTTCAGGTGTCCATCCAGTGGCTTGTCGGAGCTTGGCAGGGCTGCCACACACGCGTCGTTGTTCCGCGCGGCGAAGACGCGCGGGGTCCTGGATCAGTTGCACATCGACCTGGGCAAGATCGCCCAGGTATTCGATCAGGCTGCGAATGCTCTGCTCGCGACCCGAGCAGATGTTGTAGATCTGTCCTGGCGTACCTTGGTCCAGCAGCGCCAGGTAGGCCGAGATCACGTCGTCTACATCGAGAAAATCGCGGGTGACGTCAATGTCCCCCACTTGCAGGCGGGGTGGTTGCAGGCCCTGCTTGATACGGCTGATCTGCCGGGCGGCGCTGGCAATGACAAAACTGTCCTTTTGCCCGGTGCCGATGTGATTGAACGGGCGCGCCACGATCACAGGCCAACCTTCGCTCATGCCCCATTGCAGGCTCAGCAGCTCGGCGGAAAGCTTGCTCACGGCATAAGGGTTGCGTGGTGCGGGAGTGTGCAATTCGGTAATCGGCAACTGGTGGTCGCCGACCTGGCCGTAGACATCGCCGGAGCTGACATACAGGAACGTGCCAGTGAATCCCCGGGCCTTGAGGGCCTGAAGCAGATTCAGGGTGCCAAGCAGATTGATCTGCAGAGTGCGCGCCGGATCGCGAAAGGCTTCGGGAACGAATGTCTGGCCGGCGAGGTGTATCACCGCATCAGGCACGTGCGACCAGAGATTTTCCAGGGTCTTGCCATCAGTGAGGTCGTAGCGAGCGGACACGGGCATCACTTGCCACGTGCAAGCGCAGGTATCCAGGCGCGATTTGATATGACGTCCCACGAAACCGCCGAGGCCCGTAACGAACAGACGTTTTTTCAAGCATCAGCCCTCTTGAGGCAAAACTTCGTCTGTCGCTGGATAAGTAGGAAATATCCGTAAGTTCGGAGAAATCATTCCCAAAAACAGCCCAGATGAAGGGTTTTGTAATTATTTGCTTATCAATCTGTGCCAATTTTGCGGCAATTTCAACACTGCAAGTCGTGACCGGTCAGTTCTCATATTTATAGTCGTTTTATTCTCGCCGAGCGGTTCACGAACCTTGGGAGGATGTGTTTAGAATGCCCCTCGTCAATATGGCTGCCCCGGTTCGATTTCGATTCGAACGACAGGGTGCAGGCCGCTAATAACAAGAACGAGACGGGCTGGTGGACACTCGACAAGCGCGGTGCGGTCCACCACCGTCATGAAAGGAAGTTGCCGGGATTGCGGCTTCCTGATGGGATGCCATGAACTTCATCATTTACTCGGACGTAAACGATCACTCCATCAGCCAGAGCCTTGGCCGCCCTGAGTACAGCTATTACTTCGTACTCAAGGCTTATCGCCCCGTGCTCGAAAGCTTGGGGCGGGTACATGTGGTGGCATCGGTCGCCGAAGTCGATCCGCTGTATCAGACCTTGCAGCAGTCCGGAGAGGATTGCCTGTTTCTCTCGTTTTCACCGCCCCACAAGACCCCCACCGACCTGCTTTGCCCGATGGTCTGCGTGGTGGCCTGGGAGTTCGATTCGATTCCGGCCGAGCACTGGGACAACGATTTGCGCCATGACTGGAGCCGTACGCTGGCCCGCCATGGCCGCGTCATTACCTTGTCCAGTCATACGGCCGAAGCAATCCGCAGGTCGCTGGGCGAGGATTTCCCGGTGCTGGTCCTGCCGACACCGCTGTGGGAGCGTTTCGCGGCGATTCGTGAACAGTACCCGAGTACGCCCATCAATCCGGGCACGGTCCTGGAGATCAAGGGATGCATCATCGACAGCCGACCCCTTGGCCTGTCGGCGGACGGTTTGATCGCGCCCCTTCTCGAAGACGCGCCGCCGGCGGATCCTGTCGTACCTCAGGCTCCTCCTGAGGACGTCGTCCAACCGCTCATCGAGACGCCAGCCCCGACCTGGCGACGTCGTGCATTTCTCAGCCGTCATTACTTGCGCGAAATCCTCCGCGCCTTCAGGGACGACAGCGAGCAAGGACCGTTGTGGCTGGTCAGGCACAACCTGCTGTGCTGGTACCGCGAAGCGGTGCGTGACCTGGTGCCGGTGCCCGTGCGCATTGCCGTGAGCCGGCTTCTGAGGGGGCCGGCCGCGCCCGTGCTGGACGTTGCGTTGCACATCGCCGAGCCGACACCGCCCGAACATCCCCAGGCAATCCTGCCGGATACCAGTCAGAGGGTGGAAACCGAAGTCAGCGGAGTGGTGTACGTCAGCGTGTTCAACCCCGATGACGGTCGAAAGAACTGGCATCACCTCATCACGGCCTTCTGCTGGGGCCTGCGGGACGTCGAGGATGCCACGCTGGTGTTGAAAATGACCCAGAACGACCTGTCGACCTATTACGTCGAGCTGCTCACCTTGTTGTCCCAGTTGTCGCCGTTCAGTTGCCGAGTCGTGGTGATGCATGGATTCCTGGAGGACGAGCAGTTCGCCCGGCTGTATGGCGCGGCGAGTTTCTATGTCAATGCCTCCCGTTGCGAAGGGCTGTGCCTGCCGCTGATGGAGTTCATGTCCTGCGCCCGGCCGGCGATCGCCCCGGACCACACGGCGATGCGTGACTACATCGATCCCCAGGTGGCCTTTATCGTCAAGTCCAGCCGCGAGCCGACCATCTGGCCGGAAGATTCGCGCATCCTTTACCGCACCTTGCGCCATCGGCCCGACTGGGGTTCGTTGAAACTTGCCTACCAGCAGAGCTACGCCCTGGCCCGGCATCAGCCCCAGGCCTACCAGGCCATGGCCTTGGCAGCGAGCGAGCGCATGCGCGGCTATTGCGGTTTCGACCCGGTGCGCCAACGCCTGGCGGATTTCCTGGCGGCGCCCGGTTGCGACGATCCATTGCCGGACGTGATCGAGGCGGGGGCCGCCTCATGCTGATCATCATTTATTCGGAAACCAACCAGAGCAATATCCTGGAAAACCTAGGCAAGCCCGAATACAGCTATTACTTCGTGCTCAAGGAGTTTCGCCCGGTGCTGGAACGGCTGGGGCGGGTGATCGAAGTGACCCGGCCGGACGACGAAGTGGATCAGCTTTATGCCGACTGCCTGGAGCGCGGCGAGGCGTGTGTGTTCCTGTCGTTTTCCCCGCCCCACCGCACCGCGGTCCACTATGCCTGTCCGACGGTTCCGGTATTTGCCTGGGAGTTCAGCACGATTCCCACTGAAAGCTGGCTGGGCGAACCTCGGCACGACTGGCGCACGGTGCTCGGCGCGACAGGCAGGGCGATCACCCATTCCAGTTTCACCGTCGACACTGTCCGCGCGGCGATGGGTGCCGACTTTCCCATCGTCGCCATTGCCGCGCCGGTCTGGGATCGCTTTGCGGCCCGTGGTGCGCTGCTGGCGCAAAGACCGACGGTGGAGCACATGCGTCTGCAACTGCGCGGCCTGTTGATCGACAGCCGCACCACCGACCTGCGGCCCTATGGCCCGCCAGTGCACCGGGCCGGCACCCCGGTGGTGCTCGATGGTCCGGCACAGGATCACGAGTTGCTGCTGGACGGCGTGATCTACACCTCGGTGTTCAACCCGTACGACGGGCGCAAGAACTGGAAGGACATGATCAGCGCGTTCTGCACCACGTTTCGCGACGTGGCCGATGCGACCCTGGTGCTCAAGCTGACTCACCACGATGTCGCCGAAGCGCTGGAGGACATGCTGCACCACGTCTACAAGAACCAGACGTACCGCTGCCGCATCGTGCTGATCCACGGGTACCTGGCCGATGCGGACTACGAACGGCTGGTGGAGGCCACTCGCTATGTGGTCAACAGTTCCTACGGCGAAGGGCAGTGCCTGCCGCTGATGGAGTTCATGTCCTGTGGCCGGCCGGCGATTGCGCCGTTGAACACGGCGATGGCCGACTACATCGACCACGACAATGCCTTCGTGGTGGATTCCACCGAAGAGCTGACCGCCTGGCCTCACGACCCTCGCGCGGCATTTCGAACCTTGCGCTATGTCACGGATTGGGACTCGTTGTGTTCGGCCTATCGTGCCAGCTATGACGTGGCGAAAAACGACCCCGAGCGCTATCGCCGCATGTCGGCCCAGGCCGTGCGCAGCCTGGAGAAATTCTGCAGCCAGGCCAACGCCGAGCAGCGCTTGCGGGACTTTCTCGAGCAGTTGTCCGGGCGGCAGTGGAACGCCGGGCAATCATGATCCGGCGGCTCATGGCCTGGCTCAGGCCTCCCGTGGAGCCCACGCCGCCTGCGCCGGCTGCTGTTTCGCCCCGGGACATCGGCCTTGTCGATGCGACGCTCGACGGCTGGTTCAACAACGCCACCGGCGAATTGCTCAAGGGCTTCGCCATCGGCGCCAACGACACGTTGCTGGATGTGGGTTGCGGTGAGGGCGTGGCCACGTTGTTCGGGATGCGCCAGGGTGCATCGGTGATCTTCACCGACAGCGAATACGACAAGGTGCGCGACCTGGCCCGCCAGGTCGGGCGCCACGCCAGGTCGACCGCAACGCCATTCCTGGGGCTGGTAAGCAATAGCCTGCCGCTGCCCCTGGCCGATGGCTGCGCGGACAAGATCGTGTGCATGGAAGTCCTCGAACATGTCGACCAGCCAGCGCCGTTCATGGCTGAACTGGTGCGCATGGGTCGCCCGGGGGCGCAGTATCTGCTCAGCGTGCCAGCGCCGGTGGGCGAGCGCTTGCAGCAAGGCATCGCGCCGCCGGCCTATTTCCAGGCCCCCAATCATGTGCAGGTATTCGACGCCGAGCAGTTCGCTGCGCTGGTGGAGGACGCCGGCCTGGTGATCGAACATCGCCAGGCCAGCGGGTTCTTCTGGGTCATGGGCATGATCTTCTTCTGGGCCAGCGAAAGGGCGGCCGGACGCATTCTCGAAGGTGCCGTTCGTGACCGGATCCAGGCCCCATACCCGCCGCTGATGCAATCGTGGGCGAGTGCGTGGCAGGCCTTGCTGTCGCAACCCGACGGCCTGGCGATCAAGCAGGTGCTCGATGGGTTCATGCCCAAGAGCCAGGTCATCATCGCTCGTAAACCCGATCCTTGCGCCGAGGACCCGTCGTGACCAGCAAACGAATCATGGACATCGAATTGCTGCGCGCCGTTGCCGTGATCGGCGTGCTGTTCCATCACATACAAGGCATGCCGTTCCCGGGTGGATGGCCAGGCCTGGCGGCGCTGTCCGGTAGCTTCCAATTTTGGTGGGGCGTGGACCTGTTCTTCGCCATATCCGGTTTTGTCATCGGTCGTAGCCTGATCCCGCAACTGCGCGGTTGCGCAAGCCTCCGGCAATTCTGGGTCGCCACGCGTGCGTTCTGGATCCGCCGGGCGTTCCGTCTGTTGCCGTCGGCCTGGCTCTGGTTGCTGCTGGTGCTGCTTGCAGCGTTTTTCTTCAACCGTTCCGGTGCGTTCGGCAGTGTGCAGGCCAACGTGCAGGCCACCCTGGCCGGGGTCCTGCAGTTCGCAAACCTACGCTTTGCCGATGCGTTCATGCGCTATGAATACGGTGCCAGTTTCGTGTACTGGACGCTGTCGCTGGAGGAGCAGTTCTATCTGATCCTGCCGCTGCTGGTGTTCGTTTCGCGGCGGTACCTGGTCTGGGTGCTGCTGGCCATAGTGCTGGTGCAATTTTTCACCTGGCGTGCGGTGTGGCTGTCGGTCGTGCGTACCGATGCCCTGGCCCTCGGGGTATTGTTGTCGATCTGGAGCCTGCGTCCCGGCTACTGGCGGTTCGAGCCCAGGTGGTTGCGCTGGCCGGGTCTTGGCGTAGCGTTGCTGGCAGGTCTTGGCGGCGTCATGGCCTGGCTCGCCACCGAACAGTTCAATCTGTCCTTCTACCGCCTCGGCGTCATCGCGGTTCTCAGCGCCGTGCTGGTGTGGGTCGCGTCCTATGACCGGGATTACCTGCTGCCCCGTAGCCCGCTGAAAGCCGCGCTGACCTGGGTCGGCAGCCGTTCCTACGGGATCTATCTGATCCACGTCCCGGTGTTTTTCCTGCTGCGCGAGCTGTGGTTCCGTCTTGCCCCGTTGGGGTCGCCGGACCTGGCCAGCCATCCCTGGCTGGCCCTGGCTTGCGGCTTGTCGCTGATCGGACTGTTGAGCGAACTCAACTACCGGCTGGTGGAAATGCCCATGCGCAATCGTGGTGCTCGACTGGTCGAACGCCTTCGAGCCGCACCTTGCGTCCTTCCTGTCTCTGGAGCCCCTTCATGCTGAGCCTTTTGAAGAAACTCACCACGGGCACGCCCGCGCCCGCGACGCCAGCGGCTGACAAGGTCGATCCGTATATGCTCGGGCTGCACGATGCGATGCTCAGCGGCTGGTTCAATCAGCGCACGGGCGAACTGTTCACCGGCTTCCCGGTTACTCCCCAGGACACCTTGCTGGACGTGGGCTGCGGCGACGGCGGCAACGTGCATTTCTGCGGCATGCGAGGCGCGAAGATCATCATCGCCGATATCGATGCCGCCAAGGTCGAGGCCACGCGCCAGCGCCTGGGCGATACGCCGGCGCGAGACATCGAATGCCACGTGACCGATTGCAACCCGCTGCCCATCGCCGACGGCACGGCCACGCGGGTGGTGTCCACGGAGGTGATCGAGCATGTCGACGACCCGGCGCAGTTCCTCGCCGAACTGGTGCGTGTCGGTCGACCCGGTGCGCTGTACCTGTTGAGCGTGCCGCACCCCAGCTCCGAAGAACTGCAGAAGGACATTGCCGCCCCGGAATATTTCCAGAAGCCCAATCACATCCGCATCATCGGTGAAGAACAGTTCAAGGCGATGGTCAGCGAGGCCGGGCTTGAGGTGTTGAGTCACAGCCAGTACGGCTTCTACTGGTCAATGTGGATGCTGCTGTTCTGGGAGGCCAAGGTCGATTTCAGCAATGCCGATCATCCATTGCTCAACCACTGGGCCGACACCTGGCAGGCGGTGCTCAATTCGCCTCGGGGCGCGCAGATCAAGCAGGCCCTGGACGGGGTCGTGGCCAAGAGTCAGGTGATCATCGCGCGCAAGCCTTGATCGATACCTGATTGCTCATAGAATGCCCGGGGCGCTGGACGCCCCCCAGTGTCGATGTGACGCGCAATGCGGTGAAACCCATGACTTCTTTATTCCGGCCAGCGCTGGCGCTCGCCGTTTTGCTTTTATCTGGCTGCGAACGACCCCCGGCTCGTCCTCTCGATCAACAGCTGTACATCTGGCAACGCCAATGGGTTCCGGCCCATGACGCGGCGCTGCGCCAGAGTCATCAGGATTTCTCCGGGTTGCGGGTGCTGGCGTTGCAGGCGTTCCCACAGGCTGGCTGGAGTCGGGCGCGGATCGATGCGGCGTTGCTCAAGGCTGACGGTCGGCCGCTGATTGCCGTGATTCGCCTGGACGGCCAGCTCAAGACGCTGGACCAGGACGAGATCGTCGCGCAGATCCAGCAGGTGCTCAAGCACTGGCAAGCCCAAGGCCTGGCGCCGACAGGGGTCGAGATCGACCATGACGCCGGTAGCGCCCGGCTGCCGGGCTACAGGACCTTCCTGGCCCGGTTGCGGCAAAGCTTGCCGGCCGATCTGAAACTGAGCATTACCGCGCTGCCGGCCTGGCTCGACAGCCCTGAATTGCCCGGCTTGCTGGAAACCGTGGACAGCAGTGTGCTGCAGGTCCATGCGGTGAGCGATCCGCGGCAGGGGTTGTTCGATCCGAAGCAGGCCCTGCGCTGGGCCGAACGTTGGGACCGCGTCACTATGCGGCCTTTTTACCTGGCGCTGCCGGCCTATGGGGTGGCACTGCTGAGCCAGGAAAGTGGCGCGCCGGTGGTGGAGAGTGAGGTGCCCATCGACCTGGGCGGCGAGCGCAAGGAGTTGTTGGCCGACCCGCAGCAAGTGGCCGGGCTGGCCGCCGGCCTGCGGGCCGATCCGCCGGAACATCTGGCGGGGTTGATCTGGTTTCGCCTGCCCTTGAGCGGCGACCGGCGCGTCTGGAGCCTGACTACCCTTGGCGCGGTGGCTCGGGGGGACAAGCTCGACAGCCGGCTGGCCCTGGAGCTGGAAGAAAAGGGTGGCTTGTACGATATCCGCCTGGTTAACCGGGGCAACCTCGACAGCCCCTGGCCCCAGCGCCTGACGCTGGCGGTAGGTGGATGTGATGGGGTCGATGCCCTGGCTGGCTACACGTTGCAACAAACGCCCGGACTGCTTACCTTCACCCGCATTCAGGAAGGCCGCCTGGCCGCTGGCGCCCAGCGGGCCGTCGGCTGGGCACGCTGTACAAAAATTGAACAAGGAACTTTCAATGTCTACCCCTAAGTGGTCTCGTCGCCTGCTCTGCCTGAGCCTTAGTCTGCCGCTGGGCCTGCCGTGGGGCGAGGCGCTGGCCTGTGGCCCCGATTTTCCCGCGCGCCTGCTGGACAACCGCGCCCAGACGCTGGCCGAATTGCCTGAAGGCAGCTTTCGTTTCGAGGTCAGCCGCCTTGGCCAGGCCATCGCGGGGCTCAAGTCGGCCAGCGAGGCGACTCGCAACCCGGACTACAACTATGACGACATGCCTGGCTACATCGCCCAACGTGACCAGGCCGAGCGGATCGGTCTGACCCCACCGCAGCAAGCGGTGGTGGAACGGGTGCGGGCTCTGAACGATATTGACCAGGCCCGCGCCGAAGCGGCGAACCTGCCTGCCGAGTTGCGGCTGTATGCCATTGGCGCGGCGGCGTTCAACCTGGGCGATCACCAGCAGGCGGCGCAGGCCTTCCAGGAGTTGCTGGCGCTACCGGCCGATCAGCGCCCGTTGCGCAGTACCTGGGCCGCATATTCCCTGGGGCGGTCGTTGTTCGCCATGAGTACCGAGGCAGGGCGCGGCGAGCCGGCGACGTTGCGCGATCAGGCGCGTGCGGCATTTCGCCAGGCCCGCGAGCTGAGCATCGGTGGTTTCAGCGACCCGCTGGAACTGGGAATCGCCAGCCTCGGCGAAGAGGCCAGGGTGGCCTATACCGCCGATGACTGGGACAGCGCCATCGAGTTGTACGCGAGCCAGTTCCTGCATGGATCCCAGGTCGGCTACAGCTCGTTGCTGTATCTGGCTGCCGACCTGGCTGCGCAGCCGGACGAGCGTCTGGATGCATTGCTCAAGCGTGCGGGTGTGCAGCGGTTGCTGACCGGTTATCTGCTCAGCCGTGTCGGTTGGTGGGACGGCGAGGAGCCGTCCGGGGAGAAGCGCCTTTTCCAGCGCCTGCAGGCCAGCAGCCGTGCAAGCCTGGACAACGCCGACCGGTTGGCGGCGGTCAGTTATCAGCACGGTGACTACGCTGGGGCCAAGGCCTTTGTGGAGAAGGCCGGCGATACCGGGTTGGCGTGGTGGGTTCGGGCCAAGCTGGCCTTGCGCGACGCGGATAAAGCGGCTGCGGCGGCGGCCTACGCCAAGGCGGCCCAGGCTTTCCCCCAAGAGGAAACCTGGGGCGGCCGGCGCAACGCGGATTGGGATTTCGAGGTGGTGCAGCCCAAGTGTCGGGTCGAAGGCGAAAGCGCGATCCTGGCCCTGCAACGGGGCGATTACCTGCAAGCCTTCGATCAGCTTTACCGTGGTCAGAGCAATTACTGGTACGACGCCGCGACTGTCGCCGAACGGGTGCTGACGGTGGATGAATTGAAACAGTACGTCGACCAGCAAGTCCCGGCCCCGCCGGCGTTGAGCCAGGAGGATCGCGACAATTACGTGCCATTGCCGGTCGCCGCGAGCCTGCGCAACCTGCTGGGCCGCCGCTTGCTGCGTGAGGGGCGCTACGACGAGGCGCCGGCCTATTTCGACAATGCCGACCTGCAGGCCAAGGCCCGGGCCTACGCCCAGTTGCTTCAGCAAGCCGAGTCCAAATGGTGGCCAACCCGCCGGGCCGAGGCCTATTTCAACGCTTCCTGGATCGCGCGCCGATGGGGCATGGAACTGCTCGGCTACGAGATGGCTCCGGACTATGCCACTTTCGAGGGCAACTACAGTCTCGAACCTGTCGAACTCAAGGTGGGGCCGCTGATGGCCGAGGGTGAGGTAAAACGCCAGCAAGCCAGCGCCGCCCAGCCAGACCTGCGCTATCACTATCGTTTTGTCGCCACGGCGTTGGCCAGTCAGGCGGCTGACAACCTGCCCCATACCAGCCAGGCGTTCGCGGCGGTGCTGTGCAAGGCAGTGGGGTACAACTCCAGCCTGGAGGAGCAAAGCGCGTTGTATCAGCGTTACGTGAAAGAGGGGCCCTATGTGACCTGGGCGGGTGATTTCGGTCATCAATGCCAGGAGCCGGATTTCCACAGCGCTGACAAGCGCTACGTCACCCAGGCCCTGGAGTCGCTGCGCTCTGCGCTTCGACCGTATAAGCGCTGGTTGCAGGTTGGCGGCCTGGCGTTGGTGGTCGCGGTCGGGCTTGGGTTGATCAGCCGGCGGCGCAACAAGGCGCGGGTATCGGCCAGCTGAAGAGCCGCTGTCCTGACTGTCCCGCGGGAACCGCTCCCACGGGACCGTCCTTGGAAGCTACATCTGCGTCGCCATGCCCTCCACATCCATCGCCGCCTGGCGTAATGCTTCCGAGCGGGTAGGGTGTGGATGGCAGGTCAGGGCGATATCCTCGGCCGAGGCGCTGAACTCCATGGCGACGCAATATTCGCCAATCATTTCACTGACGCTCGGGCCTACCAGGTGCACGCCGAGGATTTCGTCAGTCTGCTCATCGGCCAGGACCTTGGCGAAACCTTCGGTCTCGTGGTTGATTTTCGCCCGGCTATTGGCCGTGAAAGGAAATTTGCCCACCTTGTAGGCGCGACCTTCCGCCTGGAGCTGTTCCTCTGTCTTGCCGACGCTGGCCAGTTCCGGGCGGGTGTAGATGACGCTGGGAATCAACGCATAGTTGACCTCCCCGGCCTTGCCGACGATCTGTTCGATGCAGGCCATGGCCTCGTCTTCAGCCTTGTGAGCCAGCATCGGCCCGGACGTGACGTCGCCGATCACCCAGACGCCAGGTGCTTCGGTTCGATGTTGCCTGTTGGCGAGCATGCCGCGTTTATCGGTGCTCAGCCCGACGTTCTCGAGTCCCAACCCCTGGGTGTAGGGCCGACGACCGATGGCCACCAGCACATAGTCGGCTTCGAGAAGCTGCATCTCGCCGCCGGTTGCAGGCTCGATCTGCAACTGCACGCCTTCTGCCGACGTGACGGCACGGGTAACCTTGGACCCCAGCTTGAACTGGATGCCCTGTTTGCCCAAGGCCCGCTGCAGGGTTTTCGCTGCCTCGACGTCGGTGCCTGGGCAAATGCGATCCAGGTATTCCACGACTGTCACCTGGGCGCCAAGCCGCCGCCAGACCGAGCCCAGTTCCAGGCCGATGACCCCTGCGCCGATCACCACCAGGTGCTGCGGCACTTCACTCAAGGACAGTGCCCCGGTGGAATCCAGGATGCGCTGGTTATCGATCTCCACCCCGGGCAGTGGCGTGGGTTCTGAGCCGGTGGCGATAACGATGTCTTTGGCGCTCAGTTGCGTCTTGCTGCCGTCGTCGCCAGTGACGGTCACTTTTCCAGGGCCGTCGATATGGCCCCAGCCTTTGATCCAGTCGACCTTGTTCTTGCGAAACAGAAATTCGATACCTTTGGTCAGGCCCGCCACGCTGGCGTCCTTCTGTTTCATCATCTGCGCGAGATCGAGAGTGGGGCTGACCTTGATGCCGAGATTGGCGAACTCCGATCCTGTGGCCGCTTCGTAGAGTTCCGAGGCGTGGAGCAGGGCCTTGGAAGGCATGCAGCCGACGTTCAGGCAGGTGCCGCCCAAAGTGGCCCGACCTTCGACGCAAGCGGCCTTCAAGCCCAGCTGGCCGGCGCGAATCGCCGCGTTATAGCCACCCGGGCCGCCGCCCAGAATGATCACGTCATAATTGCTCATCGCTGCTCTCCCGTTCGGCCAAAAAATTATGATCGTAATATGAGCGTTTTCGAGGATTACGGTCAAGGCTTCCCATGTTGGCTTTTGGCGCAGCTTTCATGAAGCAAACAAAAACAGAAATTTCACAGGAATCGTTATAGGGTAACGTTCCTCAACGAAGCGGCCGTGGTTTCGCCCACAGCCCGATTGTGTTCCCTTGAAGCTGGGGTGGTATGCAAGTCGATCTAGATGGCGAAGGGGTGAGTGCGGTTGGGCTACCGCGTTTCCAACAGGCACCGTTCCAAGGGCGGCGCCTGAAGGGCATGGCCTGGGTGCTGGGCACCCTGGCGGGCCTGGGGTTGGTGCTGGCATTTTTTATCGGGCTGTTTGCACCGCAATCGTTGTGGCCTGCCCTGCTGGTAAGCCAGTGCGCTGCCTTGCTGGTGCTGGTCGCGGGCTTGCAATCGGCCTGGTGGGTGACGCGATGGCGTACCCGGGCGCTGCTGCCGAGCCAGGATATCCCGGCGGCTGACATTGAGCCTGTGGATGAACTCGGTTGGTACGAGCGACTCCTGGACGGTATCAGTACGCGCTGTGGTCGCCTGCTGGGCTATATCGGTGCTCCTACGCTGTGGTTGATCGGTTGGGCAATGGTGGTGCTGTTGAGCCTGGAACAGGCCTGGAACCTGGCGTTGCCACCCGCCACGCTGGGTGTGGCGGCCAGTATTGGCGCGGTATTTTCATTGACGCTGGCGTTCGGTTTACTGGTTTTTGAACGCCAGTTGGGTCAGCAATCCATCCTCGAATGGCCGGAGGCGCCGCCGCTGGCGCAGCTGACGCGGCTGGCGATTATCGTCCTGGTCGTTTGCGCCTTGTGCCTGTTGTTCGCCTCGCAAACGTCCATTTGGCCGGTACGGTTGGCGGTGTGGGCGGGGGTGTTGCCGGGCGTGGTGGCCGTGGAGCTGCTGCTCAGGGCATTGCTGTCTGTGTTCAGCCCACGCCGGGACGCCCTTGAGCCGACGCTGCTGGGGCGTAGTGTCCTTGCCGACCTGCTGCGCTGGCCGCCGCGTCCCTTGCAGGCGTTGCAACATGAATTGCACAACCGTTTCGGCATCGACCTGCGGCAAGTCTGGGCTTTCAGTTACATGCGCCGTGCCTTTTTCCCGGTGCTGATGTTGGTCTCGCTGGTGGGCTGGCTGCTGACGGGGGTGCATGAAGTGCCACTGCAGGGGCGTGGTGTCTACGAACGGTTCGGTGAGCCGGTCCAGGTCTTCGGTCCGGGCCTGCATGTCGGATTGCCTTGGCCATTGGGCCGGGTGCTGGCTGTCGAAAATGGCGTGGTCCATGAGTTGGCCACCAGCGTTGGCGACAACCGCGGGCCTGCGCAAGCCGAACCGGCGGAGGGGCCAGCCCCGGCGATTGCCAACCGGTTGTGGGACGCCAGTCATGTGAACGATAAATCCCAGGTCATTGCCAGCCGCCGGGCCGACCAGCAGGGCTTCCAGATCATCAACATGGATGTGCGCTTCGTCTACCGCATTGGTCTTGACGACAAGGCCGCGCTCGCGGCGACCTACCACAGCGCCGATGTGCCCGCGCTGATCCGCAGTACCGCCAGCCGTATCCTGGTGCATGAATTCGCCTCCCGCACCCTGGACGGTTTGCTGGGAGCGGATCGTGTCAGCCTGGCCGATGAGATCGGCCGAGCGGTGCAGGCCGATTTGCAGGCCCTGGACAGTGGTGTGGAGATCCTGGCCACGGTGGTGGAAGCGATCCATCCACCGGCAGGTGCGGCCAACGCCTATCACGGGGTGCAGGCGGCGCAGATCGGCGCCCAGGCATTGATCGCCAGGGAGCGCGGCGCGGCAGCGGAGCAGACCAGCCAGGCGCAGTTGCAGGCCGCCATGGCCTATGACCAGGCCCAGGCCAGCGCTCGGGAAATCAATGCCACCGCACAGGCCGCCGACCTGCGCTTCGGTGCTGAGCGCAAGGCCTTCGCCGCTGCGGGTCATGCCTTCGTGCTTGAACAGTACCTCAGCCAACTGAGCCAGGGCCTGGGCCAAGCCAGGCTGCTGGTGCTCGACCATCGCCTGGGAGACAGCGGCAACGCACCGACCATTGACCTGCGGACCTTCACCTTACCGGCGGACCCTGCCGAGCCGCGTAATCTTGCCCAGCCAGGAGCTGTCCATTGAGCCCTTTTCCCCACGATCACCACGACCACATCGGTCACGATCACGGCCACGCCGGACATCATCACCATCATGGTGAACCCCAGGAAGCCGGGCCGTTCCCTTGGCGCCGAATGGGCTGGGCGGCACTGCTGGTGGCGTTCGCGGTGGCGGCTGCGAGTCTGGTACAAGTGCGGTCCGGAGAGGCCACCGTCATTACGCGTTTCGGCAATCCGGCCAGGGTCCTGCTGCAACCAGGCCTGGGCTGGCGCTGGCCGGCGCCGTTCGAGGCGGCAATCCCGGTGGATTTGCGGCTGCGCACCACTTCCAGTGGTTTGCAGGATGTGGGGACCCGAGACGGATTGCGGATCATCGTGCAAGCCTACGTGGCGTGGCAGGTACAGGGCGACCCGGACAACGTCCAACGTTTCATGCGAGCGGTGCAGAACCAGCCGGACGAGGCGGCACGGCAGATTCGGACCTTCGTAGGCTCGGCGTTGGAAACAACCGCTGCCAGTTTTGACCTGTCGGACCTGGTCAACACCAACGCCAGCCAAGTGCGCATCGGCGACTTCGAGACCCAATTGCGCCAGCAGATCGATCAGCAACTGCTCGCCACGTATGGGGTGCGGGTGTTGCAAGTGGGCATCGAACGCCTGACCTTGCCTTCGGTGACCTTGACAGCCACAGTGGATCGCATGCGCGCTGAGCGCGAGACCATCGCCACTGAGCGCACCGCCATTGGCAAGCGCGAAGCGGCGCAGATCCGCTCCGCTGCCGAGCGTGATGCGCGGATCATGCAAGCCGATGCCACTGTGAAGGCTGCCGATATCGAGGCGCAGTCTCGAGTCGAAGCCGCTCAGCTTTACGGCAAGGCCTACGCCGGTTCGCCCCAGCTCTATAACCTGCTGCGTTCCCTGGACACCCTCGGCACCATCGTTGGCCCTGGCACGAAACTGGTTCTGCGGACCGACGCGGCCCCGTTTCGAGTGTTGGTGGACGGGCCGCCGGCCGTGGAACCAAAAGGTGGAACACAACCATGAGTGTGGTTCCACGTGGAACAAACGAGTTGTCCAGCCCCTGGATCCAGGCCGGACGCCTGACATTTCTGGCGCTTTACGCGGTTACGGCCCTGGCCGCTGTGGCCTGGGCGTTTTCCAACGTCCGGCAGATCGATCCGCAGGAACGGGCTGTGGTGCTGCATTTCGGCGCACTGGATCGGATCGAAAACGCCGGGCTTCTATTGGCCTGGCCTCGTCCTGTGGAACAGGTGGTTTTACTGCCTGCGGCGGATCGGGTTCTGGAAAGGCGCGTAGAGAGCTTGTTGCGTTCGGACGCCGCCCTGCAGGCGGACCGAGTCGCCAGTTTCGCTACGCCGGTCAGCGACGCACTGGCCGGGTCCGGTTATCTGCTGACCGGCGACGCAGGGGTGGTGCAACTGGATGTGCGCGTGTTCTACAAGGTCACCGAACCCTATGCCTTCGTACTTCAAGGAGAACACGTGCTGCCGGCCCTGGATCGACTGGTGACTCGTAGCGCTGTCGCATTGGCTGCGGCTCGGGACCTGGACACGATTCTGGTGGCTCGGCCAGAGCTGATCGGCAGTGATAACCAGGCCGCCGAACGTCGCGAGCGCCTGCGTGGCGATCTGGTTCAGAGCATCAACCGTCGTCTGGCCGAGCTGGCGACCACGGGACAGGGGTTGGGAATCGAAGTGGCGCGGGTCGATGTGCAATCGAGTCTGCCGGGGCCTGCGGTGAGTGCGTTCAATGCAGTGCTGACGGCCAGCCAGCAGGCCGACAAAGCCGTCGCCAATGCGCGAACCGAAGCCGAAAGATTGACCCAGTCCGCCCGTCAGGAAGCGGACCGGGCCCTGCAGGTCGCCCATGCCCAGGCCAGTGAGCGGCTCGCCAAGGCGTCGGCCGATACCGCTACGGTGCTCGGCCTGACCAAGGCTCAGGGTAGTGATCCGCAGATGCTGCTGCGCCTGTATCGCGAACGCGTGCCAGCCATTCTTCGCCAGGCCGGTTCAGTGACAACGGTCGATCCGAAAGACGATTCCCACCTGATCATCCAGGGAGCAGAACAATGACCGCACCCACCATTGCCGCTCCGATGTTGTCTCGCGACGAGCAACGTACTGCCGCGCGGCAACTGACCCTGGCCATGTTGGCCCTTGGTCTGCTTGCGTTGGGTCTGGCCTGGCGGGGATGGGCACCGGAGCAGTCAGGCGTCAGCCAGTTGCTGCTGGGGGTCGCCTCGCTGTTGGTGGCTATGCCAGTGATGAGGTCGGCCTGGTACAGCCTGCGCTATCCGAGCCTGCACGGGATCACCGACCAGTTGATCGCCCTGGCCATGCTTGGCGCCTGGGCCACGGGGGATCTGCTGACGGCCGCGCTGTTGCCGATCATCATGATCTTCGGCCATGTGCTGGAGGAGCGAAGCGTGATTGGCTCCCAGGAGGCCATCCATGCCCTGGGCCGATTGACTCGCAGCCAGGGTCGCAAGGTTCTGGCGGACGGTTCGATCGTCGATGTCGACAACGCGACGCTCCAGCCGGGCGACCTGGTGGAGGTCAGGGCAGGGGACCGGGTGCCCGCCGACGGTCGGGTAGTGTCGGGCCAGGCGAGCCTCGACACGGCTCCCATTACCGGCGAGTCGGTACCGTTGGAAGCGGCGGTGGGCACTCAAGTGTTCGGCGGCGCGATCAATCTCGATGGGCTGCTGCGCCTTGAAGTCACGCGAACCGGCAACGAATCGACGTTGGGCAAAGTCATCGCCCTGATGCAGAACGCGGAGCGCTCCAAGCCACCCATCACCCGGTTGCTGGAACGTTATGCCGCAAGTTATCTGGTGCTGGTGTTGCTGCTGGCGGCAGTGACCTGGTTCATCACCAACGATGCCCAGGCAATGCTGGCGGTGCTGGTGGCCGCGTGTCCGTGTGCACTGGTGCTGTCGGCACCGGCGACGGCGATTGCCGGCATCGCGGTGGCGGCGCGTCATGGCATCCTGATCCGCAGCTCGGCTTTCCTGGAAGAGTTGGCGGACCTCACGTCCCTGGTCGTGGACAAGACCGGCACCCTGACCTACGGTGCCCTGCGTCTGCAATCCATCGAGAGCGACTTGGAGGATCGCGCCTTCCTACTGCCGTTGGCGGCCAGCCTCGGTTCGGCCAGCAGCCATCCGGTCAGCCGCGCATTGGCCGGGTTGGTGGAACAGGACCAGCGCCTGTCCCTGGCACAGATTCAGGAGCGCCAGGGACTGGGCGTGGTCGCGATGACCGAGCAGGGCGAGGCAGCGCTTGGACGGCCGGAGCTGTTCGCCCGGTTAGGGATCGAGACCTCTGCGATCCCCACCCACGACGGCCCGATAGCCGGATTGGCCCTGAATGGACAATTCCTCGCCTGGTTGCTGTTGGCCGACAGCATCAAGCCGGAAGCACAACTGGCCATGACCGAATTGCGTGCGTTGGGCCTGGGACGACAATTGCTGCTGACCGGTGACCGCGAGAGCGTGGCCAAAGCCCTGGCTCGGGACATCGGCATCGGCGATGTACAGGCCCAGGCTCTGCCGGAAGACAAACTCAAACGGGTCATGGCGGAAATCGATCACGGTTTCCGTCCCATGGTGGTGGGCGACGGTATCAATGATTCACTGGCGCTTAAGGCCGGGGTCGTCGGAATTGCGATGGGGGCGGGAGGTGCAGACATTGCCCTGGCGTCGGCGGACGTGGTGTTGATCGGCAGCGACCTGAGGCGGCTCGGTACCTGCGTGCGGCTCAGCCGCCAATGCCGTCGTACGCTGCAGGTCAACGTGATCATTGGCCTGGGCTGGACCCTGGCGATCGTCGCTTTTGCCGCTTTCGGCTGGCTCGGTGCGGCAGGAGCGATGATCGCTGCGCTGCTGCATAACCTGAGCACTCTGCTAGTGTTAGGTAATGCCGGACGGTTGTTGCGCTTCCATGAGCCTTTGTCGAAAGTTTGAAAAGCGGCCCATTGGACAGAACTGCGCGCGATGTGCAATCAAGGGTGGATAGGGTATGCATCAGAGCCGTCCCGGCTCAAGGAGCGACTTCGGGAGGTAATAGAAAAAGGCTATATATTCGATAGGCAGCTATTTTTCTACGATGGTCTACCCTGATTTCAGACGTCTGAAACAAGGGGGATATCTCATGCTCGCGCAACTTCCACCGGCCTTACAGAATCTGCACCTGCCGCTTCGGCTACGGCTCTGGGACGGCCATGAATTCTCGCTGGGCGCCGACCCCAGCGTCACGATCGTGGTCAAGGACCCACAGATGGTCGCGCAATTCACCCATCCCAGCCTGGATGCCCTGGGCGCGGCGTTCGTAGAAGGCAAGCTCGAGCTTGAAGGCTCGATCAACGAAGTGATCCGGGTCTGCGACGAATTGAGCCAGGCCCTGGTGGACGAAGAGGGCGACAACCCTCCGGTGCGCTCGGTCCACGACAAGGAAACCGACGCCAAGGCCATTTCCTATCATTACGACCTGTCCAACGCCTTCTATCAGCTATGGCTCGATAGCGACATGGTCTATTCCTGCGCCTATTTCGAGACGGGCAGCGAAACCCTCGAACAAGCCCAGCAAGCCAAGTTCCGACATCTGTGTCGCAAGCTGCGGCTGCAGCCGGGTGATTACCTGTTGGATGTAGGGTGTGGATGGGGCGGCCTGGCCCGTTTTGCGGCACGGGAGTTCGGCGCCAAGGTGTTCGGTATTACCTTGAGCAAGGCGCAATTGGCACTGGCCCGTGAGCGGGTCAAGGCCGAAGGCCTGGAAGACCAGGTCGAACTGCAACTGCTCGATTACCGCGACCTTCCCCAGGACGGTCGCTTTGATAAGGTGGTCAGCGTCGGGATGTTCGAACACGTCGGCCATGCGAACCTGGAGCAATACTGCAAGACGTTGTTCGGCGCTGTGCGTGAGGGTGGCCTGGTGATGAATCATGGCATCACGGCCAAGCACACCGACGGGCGTCCGGTCGGTCGCGGCGCGGGTGAGTTCATCGAGAAGTACGTCTTCCCCAACGGCGAGTTGCCGCATCTGGCGATGATTTCCGCTCACATCAGCGAAGCGGGCCTGGAGATCGTCGACGTGGAGAGCCTGCGCCTGCATTACGCGCGTACGCTGGATCACTGGAGCGAACGGCTGGAAGACAACCTGGAAGCAGCGTCGAAGGAAGTCTCTGAGCAGGCCCTGCGAATCTGGCGTCTGTACCTGGCCGGCTGCGCCTATGCGTTTGCCAAGGGTTGGATCAACCTGCATCAGATCCTGGCGGTGAAGGCCCATGCTGACGGCAGTCATGACCTGCCTTGGACCCGAGACGACATCTACCACCCCTGATCGGGCCGTTACGCAAAGCCTTGATACTCGTTCATGCAGCGTTGAAACCGCCTCGCCTGACCTTCGTCTCAAGCTTTTTCGTACGGAGCCTAAAGTATCGGGGAAATGAGCCGGGCGACCCGCATGCCGATCTTTTGCAGACGGTGGGTCTCCCGGCTTTCCTGTTTGGCGATTTCGTGGGCCTGGGCGAAATCTGCCTCCAGCATCTGCTCGACCTCTGTGGCGAAGGGGGTATCCACCGTCAGGAGCATCACTTCAAAATTCAACCGGAACGAGCGGTTGTCCAGGTTCGCGCTGCCGATTGCGCTGATTTCCCGATCGATCAACACCACTTTCTGATGCAGGAAACCCGGCTCGTAGCGGAACACCCGTACCCCGGCGCGGACGGCTTCGAAGGCGTAGAGGCTGGAGGCGGCGTAGACGATCCTGTGGTCCGGCCTGGAGGGCAACAGAATGCGCACATCCACCCCCCGCAACACCGCCAGGCGTAGCGCGGCGAATACCGCCTCGTCAGGAATGAAATACGGCGTCGTGATCCATACCCGTTCGCTTGCCGCATGGATCGCTTCGACGAAAAACAGCGAGCACGTCTCGAAGGCATCCGCCGGCCCACTGGCCAATAACTGGCACAGCACGCCGTCCTCCGGATAGGTGTCAGGCAGGATCAGGGGCGGCAATGAGCGGGCAACCCAGAACCAGTCCTCGGCAAATGATTCTTGCATGCTTGCAACCACTGGGCCGCTCACCTGGACATGGGTATCGCGCCACGGCGCCAGGGGCGGCATCTCCCCTAGATATTCATCGCCCACGTTATGGCCGCCGACGAAGCCGAGGACCCCGTCCACGGCGACGATCTTGCGGTGGTTACGAAAGTTCACCTGAAACCGGTTTAGCCAGCCACTGCGGGTCGCGAAGGCTTTGACCTGAACGCCTCCGTCGCGCAGGGCCTGGACATAACGGTGGGGCAGGGAGTGACTGCCGATACGGTCATACAGTAGATAAACCGCGACACCTTCGGCAGCTTTCTTCAACAGCAACGCCTGCAGACGCTGACCGAGGCGATCGTCATGGACGATGAAGAACTGAATCAGGACGGCTTCCCTGGCGTTATCGATGGCTTGGAAGATGGCCTCGAAAGTGGCCTGTCCGTCGATGAGCAAGCGTACCTGGTTGTTCGCCAGGCAGGGCGTGCGCCCCAGTTTCGGCATGGCGCGCAGCGAGGCGTACGCCTGGGAAGCGCGTGCGGCCAGCGCCTCTTCCACCCAGGGGCGCCAGTTCAGCTCGGAGACGGCCTTGCGCATTTCATCGTTGGCCTGCCGGCGTGCCTGGATGTAGCCGTCGAAGGTACTGCGGCCGAAGACCAGATAGGGAATCAGCGTCAGGTATGGGATGAACACCAGTGACAGGGCCCATGCGATCGAGCCTTGGGCCGTTCGCACCGTCAGTACCGCATGAACCGCGGCGATGGAACCCAGGGTATGAAGCAGCGCGATGAGGTAACCGAAAACATGCGGGCCGAAATAGTCCATGGAGTCGTCTTGCTCCTGAATTCCAATTGCTTAACAGACCATGTTCCAGGACGAATGTCGCTAATTAATTCACCTGTGCCAAGCCTGAACCGAAGCCCATGGACGACGTCTAACGGCCACCTGTCCTCTGGAGTTCTTGCAATGAATGTTCGTCTGCTGGGTTTGGCCTTGGCGGTTGGCTTATCTGTTCCTATGGCCGCTCAGGCGCAGATGCTTCAGCCAGGCTTGTGGGAATTGACCACTAGCAACATGAAAGTCGATAACCAGAACCTGCCGGACCTGCAGCTGATCCTGGGCCAGTTGCAGAACCAGATGACCCCGGAACAACGGGCCATGCTGGAGAAGCAAGGCATCACCATGGGCGGGAAAGGGATCCGGGTGTGCCTGACGCCCGAGCAGGTCCAGACCAATGACATCCCCTTGCAGGACCCGCAATCGGGATGCAAGCAGCAGATCACCGAGCGCACCGGTAACCAGTGGAAGTTTCGCTTCAGCTGCCCGAAAGCCCAGGGGAGTGGGATCGCGACATTCCAGAGCGATCGTGAATTCACCACCAAGGTCAACGGTACGTTCAATGCCACCGGCATCCAGCAGAACGGCAGCCTGGATACCCGTGCGGTCTGGCTGGGACAGGATTGCGGAACGGTCAAGCCGAGGGCTTGACCGACCGCTTGAGTCAAGGCCGACTCAACGCGTCGTACAAAGTGTTGAGGTTGTATTCGAACAGGCCGATAAAGGTGCTGGCCGATCCACTGGCAGCCAGGGCATCGGAATACAGCGTGCCACCGATATGCGCGCCACTTTCGTCGGCGATCTGCTTGAGCAGGCGCGCATCCTTGATGTTCTCCATGAATACGGCCTTGACCTTCGCCTGGCGGATCTGGGTAATCAGCGCTGCGACTTCAGCGGCCGATGGTTCCCGTTCGGTGGACAGGCCCTGGGGCGCCATGAACTCGATGCCGTAGGCCTGTCCCAGGTAACCGAAGGCATCATGGGACGTCACGATCTTGCGATTGCCGGGTGGCAGTGAACCGAACCGGGTCCTGACTTCAGCGAGTAGCGCATAGATCTTGTTCAGGTAGGCTTCGCTGTTGCGCACGTAGTCGGCTTTGTTGGCCGGATCCGCGGCTTCCAGCGCCTTGCTGATGTTGCGTACATACAACAGCGCATTCGCCAGGTTGTGCCAGGCGTGCGGGTCGGGGACTGTCTCGCCGTCTTCGTCCAATGAACGGGGAATCACTCCGCGGCTGGCGCTGATCACCGGCGCAGCGGTTTCGGTACTGGCCACCAGGCGATCCAGCCACGGCTCGAAGCCCAGGCCATTCTTGATGATCAATTTTGCACTGAGCAGCGCCTTGGCATCGTCGGGTGTGGGTTCGTAGGTGTGGGCATCGGCGTCGGGCCCCACCATGTTGGTGATCTGGACATGCTCGCCACCGACCTGTCGGGTCATATCGGCAAGGATGCTGAAACTGGTGACTACCTGGAGCCTTTCGGCGGCGGGCAAGGACATGGATAACAGCAGGCTGAACAGTACGAGCAGGGCGCGCATCGGAAACACCTCATGGGGATGTGAGCAAAGGCGGGCGGCGCAGCAAACCATGTACCGGACCGAACACCACGGACAACAGATACAACCCGCCCGCCACCAGTACGATGGCTGGCCCGCTGGGCAGCGAGAAGTAAAACGACAGCAACAGGCCGAACCCTACCGAGAGACAGCCGAGCATTGCCGCAATGAGCATCAGCGTCGGCAGGCGACGGCTCCAGAAACGCGACGCGGCCGCCGGCAGCATCATCAAGCCTACGACCATGAGTGCGCCGATCGCCTGGAAACCGATCACCAGATTCAGGACCACCAGAGTCAGGAACACGCCATGGGCCAACGGTCCGAGCCGGCTGACGGTTTGCAGGAACAGCGGATCCAGGGTGTCGAGCAACAGGGGGCGGTAGATCAGCGCCATGGCCATCAGGCTGATACCCGACACCCAGAGCATGCCGGTGAGTGTCGGTTCGTCCACCGCCAGGGCCGAACCGAACAACAGGTGCAGCAGGTCCAGGCGTTTGCCCGCCACCCCCAATATCAGCACACCGGCCGCCAGTGAAATGGGATAGATCGCTGCGAGACTCGCATCTTCTCGCAGCCCGGTGCGGCGGGTGATCCAGGCAGCCAGTCCGGCCATGCCCAGGCCCGCGCCGAGTCCCCCCACTGTCAGGGCGGGCAGGCTCAGGCCGGCGAACCAGAACCCCAGCGCGGCGCCGGGCAGGATGCCGTGGGCCACCGCGTCGCCGATCAGGCTCATGCGGCGCAGGATCAGGAACACACCCAAGGGCGCCGTGCTGCATGCCAAGACCAGGCCGCCAAGCAAGGCCCGTCTCATGAACACAAACTCCAGGAAAGGCTGCCAGAAGTGGATGGCCGCAAGCATCAGGCCACCCTTGTGCAAGGTTGCTGCGCGATCAATTCATGGCTGCGTCCCAAGGTGCAGCCGGAGTGCTTGATCAACAACGTATGGGGAATATGCTGGCGCACCGCAGCCAGGTCGTGGCAAACCACTACGAGCGTGCGCCCCTCGGCGTGCCAGCCATGGATGTGTTTCCACAGCAACGCCTGGCCTTGTTCATCGAGGGCGGCGTGGGGCTCGTCGAGCAATAGAAGTGGCGCTTCGGTCAGGCCCAGGCGAGCGAGCAGGGCCCGTTGCAGTTCGCCTCCCGACAGCGCCATCAGCGGGCGATGTTCCAGGCCACGCAACGCCCAATCTTCCAGAACGGTGTTGAGCCGCTGGCTGCGCAAGGCTGGCGAATCCCTACGACCCCATGCGCCAGCGACCACCAGCTCCTGAAGGCTGATGGGGAACTGACGATCCAGATGTTGTTGCTGCGGCAAAAACGACACGCCACCGCGGTGCCGGACTTTCAGCGTGATCTTGCCGGACAGGGGCTTTTGCAATCCTGCCATCACTTTCAGCAGGCTGCTTTTGCCAGAACCATTGGCGCCGACAATGGCCGTCAGGCTGCCGGCGGGCCGTTCCAGATACAGCGCGGGCGTTAGCGGTCGTCCTGGAGGCCCCCAACGCAAAGCCTGGCAGTCGATCATGACCGCTCCCGGTTCCAACGACTTTCGGCAACTGCATCATGGGCGTGAAGGCTTTCGGCATGAACCACACGGACATCGAATGCGACAACGTCTTTTGAACGGCGCAAGGCCAGACTGAGTCGTCGAGCGGCATCCTCGCAGAACATCAGGTTCTGGCCGTTGGCGAGGGCGAATGCCTGTTCGTCGGCGCGCTTGACTGCGGTTTGCACGGCGGTGCCCAGTGCCGCTTCGGCTTCGTTGATCAGAAATTGCAACGGCAACTCAATCACGGTCGTAGCCAAGCGTATACCCAGGGTCGCTGTGCTGCGCTGGCTATGAGGGGTGGCGACGATGCCTTTGGAGGATCCTAGCCAGGCCAGAATTTCTGCATGCTCAAGGGCCTTATTGGCAAAGTCGTTCACAAACTGTTGCTGAATCAGCTGACGAGCGAGGGCCGCCGAACAGGGGCACGTAGATGAGTAGGGAATCTCGATGTTCAGTTCCACGTGGAACATTGCATGTTTCTGATGAGCCTTGATGCTTATCGGATAGCGTTTCCAGCCGCCAAGGGGACTGACCAGCGCCGGGCGTTTGAGTAGCAATTCGGTATGGACGGTCAGGGACGCAGAGCTCGAAAGGCCTTCATGGCTGGCGAGGAATTGCTGCAGTACTCGCTCCAGCAAGGAAGGCGACAAGGGCTCGCTCTCGAGCATTTCCAAGGCAAGATACAGCCGGGACATGTGAATACCCCGGGCATCAGCGTCATCCAGGCTGACTCCAGCGTCTGCCCTTGCACTCAGGCGCTGGCCTTCGATCAATACCGGTATCGCGACGCCGTGCATGCCCACCCAATCGAGAGGACCGGCTTGGCGTGAGGCCTGCGCAGCGACGTCTGGCAGCGTTAACGCGTTCATGGGTTAGATCCATCGTGAGGTCAGATTTAATGTTATAGTGTAACAATTAGCCCGGCCAGATCTTTTTCATGAATAGAGTTTTAATCTGTTCGTTCCACGTGAAACATCAGCGGGAATCCTGACAACCGCTGACGCGTCCGCATACAAATTCTCCTGCGCTACCACCGGAGCTGGAGAAGCGATTGATGGTCGTCCAACCGACGCGGCGGCTGTAGCCAACCCAGCTTTCACCGTCGGAAGCCAGTCCTGTGAAAAAGGTCAATTGTCCGTAGCGACTGTTGGTCTGCGCCCAGTAGCGGCGCCTTTCTGCGTCAAACCCCCGAAGATAAATTGTATTGCCAGCAGTCATCACGCTGTAGGTATTGCCGCGCTCATCCGCACACGACAGCAAATTCGCGCTACGTGTGCAGTTTGCCGATAAAGCGCTCTGGCCCTGGGGCGATGCCAGTGATGAAAACGGTAGAAAAAGCGCGCAGGGCAATAAAAATACGAAAAAAAACCGCATGGAGATTTCCGATGATGGACATTGCAGGGTGGCGTAGATTTATTGTTATAGTATAACGTAAATCACAGAACGAGTCGCAGCACGCTGATGCAGCGTCAGCAACGGCCGCCCCGATGAGGATACAACCCATGCCCAATCGCCTTCCTGTTACGGTGCTGTCCGGATTTCTCGGCGCCGGCAAAAGTACTCTGCTCAACCATGTGCTGCGCAATCGCGAAAAACTGCGTGTTGCCGTGATCGTGAACGATATGAGCGAAATCAACATCGATGGCAGCGAGGTTCAGCGCGATGTCACCCTTAGCCGCGCTGAAGAAAAACTGGTGGAGATGAGCAATGGTTGTATCTGCTGCACGCTGCGCGAAGATCTGTTGGCCGAAGTCGGCCAGCTCGCCAGGGAGGGGCGCTTCGACTATCTGCTGATCGAATCCACCGGCATTTCGGAACCCTTGCCCGTGGCGGAGACCTTCACTTTTCGCGATGAGGAGGGGCGTAGCCTGGCCGATGTTGCCCGGCTCGACACCATGGTGACGGTGGTCGACGGAGTGAACTTCCTGGCTGATTACCAGGCCGCCGAGAGCCTGGCCGCCCGAGGTGAAACCCTCGGCGAAGAAGATGAGCGCTCCATCACAGACCTGCTGGTTGAACAGATCGAATTCGCCGACGTGATCCTGATCAGCAAGATCGATCTGATCGGTCGTCAGGAACGGGAAGAACTGACCGCGATTCTCCAGCGTCTCAATACCCAGGCACGGATCCTTCCCATGGTCATGGGGCAGGTGCCGTTGGAGGAAATACTCGACACCCGTCGTTTCGACTTCGAACGCGCAGCACAAGCACCCGGCTGGCTACAGGAATTGCGTGGCGAGCATGTGCCGGAGACCGAAGAGTATGGCATCGCCTCGGCGGCCTATCGGGCACGCCGACCGTTTCATCCCGAGCGTTTCTTCAGCCTGATCGACCGCCCATGGACCAACGGCAGGCTCCTGCGCTCCAAGGGTTTCTTCTGGCTGGCCAGTAAGCCGGAAGAGGCGGGCAGTTGGTCCCAGGCTGGAGGTTTGATGCGTCATGGATTTGCCGGCCGTTGGTGGCGATTCGTGCCCAAGAGCCAGTGGCCACGGGACGAAGAAAGCACTGCCGCCATCCTGAAGAACTGGCTCCCGGGCACGGGAGATTGCCGCCAGGAATTGGTCTTCATTGGCCAGGACATCGATTTCGAATGTCTCACCGCAGCGCTGGACGCCTGTCTGCTTACGGACGAGGAAATGGCCCTGGGAGTCAAGGGTTGGCGGCTGCTGCCGGATCCATTCGGTGCATGGCACGACGAGGTTGCGGCGTGATCTTGGCGGCCGGCCTGGAACGCGGACAGGTCCGCCAGGTCCAGGGCGATACCCCTCGGGCCCTGACGCAGATTCTGGACGATGGCGTCAATCTGGCGGTGTGGCAACGCCAACTCCCGCTGCACATCAGCGATTTTGCCGCGATGGTGCTTTCCATGGAACAGTCTCTGGCGCAGTCGTGGGTGCTCGATCTGCCAGAGGAGGACTCCCAGCCGGAGCTGAACGGTCTGGCTGCCGGTTTCAGCGATCTGCAAGGCTACGAAGGGTTCAGGGCTGATGTCGCCTGGCTGGTCGGCGCGTTTGCCTGCCTGCTGGGCGCCACGCGTGTCGGCCTGCGCCTGCGAACCCTGGACAAGGCCATGTGTCCGCGTTTCCACGTCGACCATGTGCCGGTGCGGCTCGTTACCACCTATGCCGGCCCCGGCAGCCAGTGGCTCGAGGAAGGCGCCATGGATCGCCGATGGCTCGCCCACCCTGAGGCCGAGCCCAGGGATCCACAGATGATCCAACAGCTTGGCCACGGTGACGTGGCCCTGCTCAAGGGCGAGAAATGGCTGGGCAACGAGGGATTTGGCCTGATCCATCGCTCGCCGGAACCGACCCAGGGGGAGCGCCGACTGATTCTTACGCTGGACTGGCTTGCCTAGGCTCTTGCAGCTCTGTACTCGGCCGCGCCCCGTTTCGCCTGCCTGGCCTTCCTCACGGGACTTCGCATAGCGCCTAGGGTTTGAGCCAGCTTCCCTGGTTTTTCCCTTCACAGAACGGCTTGAGGTAGGCGGCGTCACTGGCCACACCGTAATAGTGAATATCCTGGCGATAGGGCATATTGGCCACCTGGGCGTCGCTGCAGATGCCGAACGCACCGCCAGGACACTGATCGACGTATTGCACCTCGACTTTCTGCCCGGCCAGGCTTGGCTGGCAGAACCCGTCGGCGAACAGCTTTGGTGGAATGCTGCGGTTCTGCTGGCATACTTTCACGTCGAGCCGCTCCGCCTGGCTATGGACCACGCAAGCCTGGGCCAGCACCTCGCTCGAAGCCAGTGCCAGTAATAAGCAGCCAATCACCCGCATTTTTCACCTCCATCGAAAGCCGTCGCCCATGCTGCAGAACATTCCCACCCATGTCATCGCAGGGCCGTTGGGGGCTGGCAAGACCAGCCTGATCAGACAATTGCTCGCCCAGCGCCCGGCCGACGAACGCTGGGCCGTGCTCATCAACGAGTTCGGCCAGATCGGCCTGGATGCTGCGCTACTGACCCAGGCGGCCGATGGTATCGCACTGGGGGAGGTTGCCGGAGGCTGCCTGTGTTGCGTCAACGGTGCGCCGTTTCAGGTTGGCCTCGGTCGATTATTACGCAAGGCCCGGCCGGACCGATTGTTCATCGAACCTTCGGGCCTCGGTCATCCGGCGCAATTGATGCGCCAATTGCGGCAAGCGCCGTGGCTCGGCGTGCTGGCGGTCCAGCCATGCGTGCTGGTGCTGGACGCCCGGGCATTGTCAGACGACAAGCCGTTGGCTGATGCGCAACGACAGACGCTTCCCACCGCCGGACTGCTGGTGCTGAACAAATCCGAAGGTCTCACGGACGCCGATCGTGCCCGCGTGATGGAGCGGCTGCCGGCGATTCCATCGTATTGGACACAGCAGGCGAACTTGCCCATCAGCCGTTTGCCGGGCCTGGCCGCAACGGGAGGCGGGGTTGTGGGTAACTTGAACGTGCCCAAGGACGTGGGTCAGCTCCCGGCTGTCTGGAGCGATCCAACGGTGCCGATCTGCCTGCACCAGCAGCAGGAGGGGGGCTGGAGCATCGGTTGGCGCTGGCATCCGAGCCAGCGTTTCGACACGGCGGCACTGACGCGATGGCTGCAAGGCCAGGTCTGGAAGCGGGCGAAGCTGGTTATCCACAGCACCGAGGATTGGGTTTCAGCCAATGCACTGGAGGGGGCGGCGCTGGATTGGCAAAGCAGCGAGTGGCGGCAGGATTCCCGGCTTGAATTGATTTTCGGCGAGCCGCAAGACGTTCCGACCCTGCAGGTTGGCCTGGCCAATTGCCGACGGTCATGAGTCAGCGGTGGTTCAAGGCTTCCACTTGTTGTGTTCCTGCCGCCATTGGCTCAACTCGATGACCTCGGCCCGAGGCCTGGCCTGGACCGGTTCAGCCAAGGTTTCGGGCGACTCTTCGAACGGCATCGGATACGGCGCCAGCTCGATGTGTGCGCTGTGGGCGCCGAATTGGGTGATAGTGCCCGAATGGCGGGACTCGCCAGTGACGGTGAACTCGAAATTGTAGATCCGCGCCAGGCGCCGTCGGCCACTGGCATCCTTCACAAACCCGATCTTCTTCAGCGCGACGTTGCCATCCAGCAGCTCGATCCTGAGGTTGGCACAATGCTGCATGACCCTCGCCAATGCCCGTTCGCGCAAGCCGTGGTTGTGCCACAACCAGGCGCCACCGGTAGCCAGCAGCATCAGCACGAAGATGTTTCCAAGAGTCAGCATGAACGAAGTGCTCCAACAAGTTGCCGTCAGCTTAACTGTGTCGCCGGTCTGTCGTACAGGCTGTGTTTAGTCGCATACTGCGCGGCTTGAATTTCAATCGTTTTACGGAAACCACCCGCATGAAACGTACGCCTCATCTGCTCGCCATACAGTCTCACGTGGTATTCGGTCATGCTGGCAACAGCGCCGCCGTGTTTCCCATGCAGCGGGTCGGGGTCAACGTCTGGCCGCTCAACACCGTGCAGTTTTCCAATCACACCCAGTATGGCCAATGGGCCGGGGAAGTTCATGCGCCCCAGCAGATACCGGCATTGATCGAAGGTATTGCGGCGATTGGCGAGCTGGGTCATTGCGATGCGGTTCTCTCCGGTTACCTGGGCAGCGCGGCCCAGGGTCGGGCGATCCTGACCGGCGTGGCCCGGATCAAGGCTGCCAATCCCAAGGCGCTGTACTTGTGCGACCCGGTCATGGGGCATCCGGAGAAGGGCTGCATCGTCGCGCCCGAGGTGAGCGAGTTCCTGCTGGAAGAGGCCGCCGCGGTAGCGGATCTGATGTGCCCGAACCAACTGGAACTGGACAGTTTTTCCGGGCGCAAGGCGCAATCGCTGCTCGACTGCCTGGGCATGGCGCGTGCGCTGCTGGCTCGTGGTCCCAAGGCCGTGCTGGTCAAGCACCTGGCGTATCCTGGCAAGGCCGAGGACAGCTTCGAAATGCTGCTGGTAACCGCCGAAGGCAACTGGCACCTGCGGCGACCATTGCTGGCATTCCCGCGTCAGCCGGTGGGGGTAGGCGACCTGACATCCGGATTGTTTCTAGCGCGGATACTGCTGGGTGACAGCCTGGTGGCGGCGCTTGAATTCACTGCCGCCGCGGTGCATGAGGTATTGCTGGAAACCCAGGCGTGCGCCAGTTATGAATTGCAACTGGTGCGCGCCCAGGATCGCATCACCCATCCACGTGTGCGGTTCGAGGCGGTGCCGATCCACTTGTGACCGACACCGCTCCAGCTTCCGTCAAGGCGCGTCCGCCTTGATCTCCTGATAGCGCTTCTCCAGCTCCTGGCGAATCTGCCGGCGTTGCTGGGCTTGCTCGTAGCGGCGCTTGGCTTCGCTGTTCTGTGGCTGCAAGGGCGGTACGGGGGCGGGTTTGCGCTGGTCGTCCACCGCAACCATGGTGAAGAAGCAGCTATTGGTATGGCGAACCGAGCGCTCGCGGATGTTCTCGGTCACCACCTTGATGCCCACCTCCATCGAGGTGTTGCCGGTGTAGTTCACCGACGCCAGGAAGGTCACCAACTCACCGACGTGAATCGGCTCGCGAAAAATCACCTGATCCACCGACAAGGTCACCACGTAGCGGCCAGCGTAGCGGCTGGCGCAGGCATAAGCGACTTCGTCGAGGTATTTGAGCAGGGTGCCGCCGTGGACATTGCCAGAGAAGTTGGCCATATCGGGGGTCATCAACACCGTCATCGACAGTTGGGCGTTTCCGGGTTCCATAACGTTCTCACGGATCAAGGCAGCGATTAGGGAAGTGCACCTCTGCGGGCGCTGGTCAGTGGCCTGCTCGACCTTTTTGCAAAACCACCGATATCGGGACGCTGCGCCTGTGGCTGCCGTCACGCGTCGATGGATCTGTTTCCTTATATTGCACCGTCTTTTTGTCAGAAGTCGCGGTGTTAACCTGCAAAAGCCCATCGCGAGGGCATTTCCTACAAGAGAAACGGACTTATCCAGTCGGCGACAGGGAGCCCTACAGATGCATGCCATCAACTTCATTCAAGACTTGGCGATCATCATGCTGGCAGCCGGGCTGGTGACGGTCTTGTTTCATCGTTTCAAGCAACCGGTGGTGCTGGGCTACATCGTTGCCGGTTTCCTCATCGGTCCCCATACACCGCCGTTTGGCTTCATCCACGACGAAGACACGATCAAGACCCTCGCTGAGCTCGGGGTGATCTTCCTCATGTTCTGCCTGGGCCTGGAATTCAGCCTGCGCAAGCTGTTCAAGGTGGGTGCCACGGCATTCATCGCCGCGTTCCTCGAAATCGTGTTGATGATCTGGATCGGTTATGAAATAGGCCGCTGGTTCGACTGGAGCACCATGGACTCGCTGTTCCTGGGCGCGATCCTGGCGATCTCTTCGACCACGATCATCGTCAAGGCACTTAACGACCTGAAGATGAAGAACGAGCGTTTCGCCCAGTTGATCTTCGGGGTATTGATCGTCGAGGACATCCTTGGCATCGGTATCATCGCCTTGCTGTCGAGCATCGCTGTCAGCGGTACGGTGAGCTCCGGCGAGGTGTTTTCCACGGTCGGCAAGCTTTCGCTGTTCATGATCGTCGCGCTGGTGATTGGCATCTTGCTGGTGCCGAGGCTGCTGGCCTATGTGGCGAAATTCGACAGCAACGAGATGCTGCTGATCACCGTCCTGGGCCTGTGTTTCGGCTTCTGTCTGTTGGTGGTGAAGCTTGAGTACAGCATGGTGCTGGGGGCTTTCCTGATCGGTGCGATCATGGCCGAGTCCCGACAGTTGCTGAAGATCGAGCGCTTGGTGGAACCGGTACGCGATCTGTTCAGTGCGATTTTTTTCGTGGCCATAGGCCTGATGCTCGACCCGGTCATCCTGCTGCAGTATGCCTGGCCGATCGCGGTGATCACGGTCGCGGTGGTACTGGGCAAGATGCTTTCCTGCGGCCTGGGTGCCTTTATCGCTGGTAATGACGGACGCACATCGCTGCGGGTAGGGATGGGGCTTTCACAGATTGGCGAATTTTCCTTCATCATCGCTTCACTGGGGATGACCCTGCAGGTCACCAGCGACTTCCTTTACCCGGTCGCGGTCGCCGTCTCGGTGCTGACCACGCTGCTGACGCCTTACCTGATCCGAGCCGCGGATCCGTTGTCCGTCAAATTGGCGACCGTGGTACCGCAACGGCTGTCGCGGGTATTGGGGATGTATGGCGAGTGGCTGCGCAACATCCAGCCCCACGGTGAGAATGCGTTGATCGCTTCCATGATCAGGCGGATCTTGTTGCAGGTAGGCATCAACCTGGCCCTGGTGATCGCGATCTTTGTCTCGGGCGGCTATTTTGCCGAGCGCATGTCGGTTCATATGCAAGCCTGGATCAGCGACCCAAGCTGGCAGAAAGCATTGATCTGGGGTGGGGCGCTGCTACTGTCGCTGCCGTTCCTGATCGCCGCGTACCGCAAGCTCAAGGCGCTGTCGATGATGCTGGCAGAGATGGGGGTGAAGGCGGAAATGGCCGGCCGCCATACCCAGCGCGTACGTCGGGTGATCGCCGAAGTGATCCCGATCCTTTCGCTGCTGGTGATTTTCCTGCTCCTGGCAGCCTTGTCGGCCAGTATCCTGCCGACCAACAAGTTGCTGGCATTGATTGCAGTGGTGGCAACGGCCGTAGCGGCACTGCTCTGGCGTTGGTTCGTCCGGTTGCACACCAGGATGCAGGTGGCCTTGCTGGAGACCCTGGACAACCACAAGGAGTCGTCCGGGCATTGACCGGCCCAGGGGGTCAGCTCTCCAGCCAGACATCCCGTGCCCAGTGCCAGACGGACTCCCAGGTTTCCTCGGCAAGCAACTCGTCTTCGGCCTGCCACAACACGACGGTGCCGTCTTCTTCGACGCAGTAGTAGTCGTCGCCGTCCTGACAGATCGGGATCAGGCTGCGGTCGACACCGGCATCCCAGGCGTTGGCGGCCACGTCCGGCAGGTAGGTATGGGATTGTGGATCGGTGACGGTCACCGGCTCCAGGCTGCCATAGACGACATCGCTGACGGTCAGCAAAAACTCTCTGAAGACAAACGGGATGTCGATGAACAGCTGTTCTTCGATTTCTACCAGCAGGTCTTCGTCGGGCAACTCCAGTGGAACCGGTACGGGTTCGTTGGCTTCACGCAGTTGTTCGATAATTTCTTCCACGTCCGGGGATCCTCTTTCTCGATGGCGCGGTTTGTATGGAGCGGTTTATACAGTAGCTCGCCATAGATGCAACCGCGAAATAGAAAACCCCGGCCTGAGCCGGGGTTCTCTTATTTCAACCTGCAAAACGCGCAAAGGTTCAACCGTTCTGGCGGATACCTGCCACCAGCCAAGGCTGGTTGTCGCCCTGGGCGCGTTCCATGTTCCAGCTTTCGCTGAACGCTTCGCCCTGGTCGAAGCGAGAGTTCTTCGATACACCGCTGAAGGTCAGGGTAGCGATGGTCTTGTCGGCGCGATCATCGACGCCGTCCAGTTGTACCTGCAGGTTGTCGATGTAGGTGGACTGGAAGCCGTCACCCAGTTCCGCACGCTCGCGCTTGAGGAACTCCAGCAATTGCGGGGTCACGAACTCGGCGATCTTGTCCATTTCGTTCGCGTCCCAGTGTTGCTGCAGGGACTGGAAGTGGGTACGCGCGGCTTCGACGAAACGCTCTTCGTTGAACCAGGCCGGAGCGTTGATCACTGGACGGGCGGCCACCGGAGCGGCCGAGCCACCGAAGATGGAGCCGGCGGAAGGCTGCTGGTTGAATACTTCACGCTGCATCGGTGCATGGCCGGCCGGGGCGAATTGCTCCTGCTGCTTGCGACGACGGGCGGCAATGAAGCGGAAGACCAGGAAGGCGATGACCGCCATGATCAGGATGTCGAAGATCTGCATGCCCTGGAAGCCGTCGCCCATGAACATGGAAGCGAGCAGACCGCCGGCCGCGATGCCGGCCAATGGGCCGAGCCAGCGCGAAGCACCGCTGGCCTTGGTGGCGGCGCCAGCGGCACCGGCCGCGCCTGCGGTGGCGGCAGTGGACCCGGCAGCAGAGGACGGCGCCATCTGGCTGGTCTGGTGAGTCGGGGCCGCGCCCGAGCTTTTACCACCGCCAAAACGCTTGGCGGCATTGGCGTCGATGGCCATCGTCAGGCCGATGCACAACGCCATGGCGATGCTAAGAAAACGTTTCATATAAAGGCATTCCCATTTGTGGATAGCACGCGCGCCATGTTGCACAGGTGAACTGTTGCTGGCTAGCGGCAGAGTGTTTCGGGCTTTTGCGTGACAGGTTAGGTTCAGCTTCAATCGCGCAAGAGGGCTTGTTCGCTTTGGGCTGTAGGAAAGAGGAACAAGTTCTATCGGAAATATTTCCAGAAAACTGAAGGAGCGAGCTTGCTCGCGATAGCGGTGTCTCAGTCAGCATCCATATTGACTGACCGACGGCTATCGCGAGCCAGCTCGCTCCCACAGGGGCCTACACAACTCTCTAGATCGCTTCCAGCTTGGCGTACCCCAGCATCAGCCATTTGCTGCCTTCGCTGAAGTTCACCTGGACCCTGGCCTGGGCGCCGGCGCCTTCGAAATTGAGGATCACGCCGTCGCCGAATACCGAATGGCGCACGGTCTGGCCTAGGCTGAAGCCGGTCTCCGGGATATCGCTGCCGCCGAACAGGCTGCTGGTGCCTTGCGACTGGCTGCCACCGAATGGTCGACTGACACTGTTGGACAACCGGACTTCCTGGATCAGGCCCTTCGGTACTTCGCGTACGAAACGCGACACCTTGTTGTAGGTTTCGCTGCCGTACAGGCGTCGGGTTTCGGCGTAAGTCAGCACCAGGTTCTGCATGGCCCGGGTGATGCCCACGTAGGCCAGGCGCCGCTCTTCTTCCAGGCGCCCCGGTTCTTCCAGGCTCATTTTGTGCGGGAAGAGGCCTTCTTCCATGCCCACCAGAAAGACGTAGGGGAATTCCAGGCCCTTGGCGCTGTGCAAAGTCATCAGTTGGATGCTGTCTTCATGCTCGTCGGCCTGGGTATCGCCCGCCTCCAGGGAAGCATGGCCCAGGAAGGCCGACAACGGCGACAGGTCGGCGTCTTCTTCGGTGTTCTCGAAGTTGCGCGCGGCGCTGACCAGTTCCTCGAGGTTTTCCACCCGGGCCTGGCCTTTCTCGCCTTTTTCCGCCTCGTGGTAGGCAATCAGCCCGGACTGCTCGATAACGGTCTGGGTCATCAGGTGCAGCGGCATCTCTGCGCACTTGGCCGCCAGGTCGTCTATCAGCTCCATGAAGGCCTTCAGGGCGCCGGCGGCGCGGCCGGTCACGCCTTTGTTGGCCACCAGCTGGCGCATGGCTTCCCACATGGATACGTGGCTATGGCGGGCGTGTTCGCGAATCGCCTCGACGGTCTTTTCGCCGATGCCACGGGTCGGCACGTTGATCACCCGCTCCAGGGCGGCATCGTTGCCGCGGCCCTCCAGCAGGCGCAGGTAGGCCATGGCGTTCTTGATTTCGGCTCGTTCGAAGAAGCGTTGGCCGCCATAGATCCGGTAGGGGATCCGTTCGCGCAACAGGGCTTCTTCCAGGACCCGGGATTGGGCGTTGGAGCGATACAGGATGGCGATGTCGCTGCGGGAGAGGCCGGTCTTCAGCGCGCTCTGGATGGTTTCCACCACATAGCGGGCTTCATCGTGTTCGTTGAACGCGGCGTACAGGTTGATCGCTTCGCCTTCATTGCCGTCGGTCCACAGCTCCTTGCCCAGGCGCCCGGTATTGTGGGCGATCAGTGCGTTGGCAGCCTTGAGGATACCGGCGGTCGAGCGATAGTTCTGTTCGAGGCGGATGACCTCGGCGTCGGGGAAGTCCGCTGAATACTGGTGGATATTCTCGATCTTGGCGCCGCGCCAGCCATAGATCGACTGGTCGTCGTCGCCCACCACCATCAGGCTGTCGCCGCCCTTGGCCAGCAGGCGCAACCAGGCGTACTGCACGGCGTTGGTGTCCTGGAATTCGTCCACCAGGACATGCCTGAAGCGCTTCTGGTAATGCTCCAGCAGGCCCGGATGATCGCGCCACAGGTCCAGAGCCCGCAGCAGCAGCTCGGAAAAATCGATGACGCCGGCCCGTTGGCATGCCGCCTCGTAGGCTTCATAGATGCCGCGCATGGTCGCCAGGAACAGGTCGCCACTGGCCTGGATATGCTGTGGTCGCAGGCCTTCGTCTTTCTGACCGTTGATGAACCATTGGGCCTGGCGGGCGGGCCAGCGCTGTTCGTCCAGGCCCAGCTCGCGGATCACCCGCTTGACCAGCCGCTGCTGGTCGTCGCTGTCGAGGATCTGGAAGGTCTGGCTCAGGCCGGCTTCCTGCCAGTGCGCCCGCAGCAAGCGGTGCGCCAGGCCGTGGAACGTGCCGACCCACATGCCGGCCGGGTTGATGCCCATCAACTGCTCGATGCGATGACGCATCTCGGCAGCGGCCTTGTTGGTAAAGGTCACCGACAGGATCGAATGAGGCGAGGCGTTCTCGACCTGGATCAACCAGGCGATACGGTGCACCAGCACTCGGGTCTTGCCGGAGCCGGCACCGGCCAGGACCAACTGACGGCCCACGGAGGCGGCTACGGCCTGGCGTTGGGCGTCGTTGAGGGAGTTCAGCAGAAGGGAGAGATCATCGCGCATCGGGGCATTCTAGGGCGCGGCGTCACCCCGGGCAAACCAAGCTTTGCAGCAACCGATAAAAGACCGGTCGGGGATGACCGGTCAGTCATGGTGCAGGAGCGTTGCCAGGCCTCGTGCGCAGCGTTCGAGGAACGTCGCAATGGCGAATTTTTTGCGTATTTTTATGAGCCTCGGCAGTGTGGGATAAGCCCGGGCTTGTGTATGCTCGGTGCTCTTTCGGGTTCTCCGTGCCCCTGTGATAAGAACAAGAACAGTGCCTATGACCCTCAATTCCGATCTGGCGGGCCCTTGTGTGGAACCGCGGGTCATTCGCAAGCAGTACGCCACGGAGATGGCGGTAGAGCGTACACGGTTGCTGTACCAGGGCTCGCTGCTGCCAACCTTGTTCATGCTGGTCAACGGCCTGGTCTGCGCGGCGCTGTTGTGGGATCCGTCACGCTATGTCCTGGTCAGCGTCTGGCTGGTGTGGCTGTTGTCCCTGGTGGCGCTGAGGGTGATCCAGGTGGCTGCCTTCGATTCGGCGATCCCGGGCCGCCAGGCGCATCCCATCTGGCTGCGGATGTTTTTGCTGGGCTCGGCGATGACCGGCCTGACGCTGGCCATTGCCGGCATCGCCCTGGCCCCGACCGACAACTTCCAGCAACAGGCCTGGGTGTTCGGCCTGATCGGCGCGGCCACCCTGTCGGCCAGTGTCGCCTATGCGGTGAGCCTTCCCGCCTATCTGTCTTTTACCTTGCCCTGCCTGCTGCCGGCGATCGGTTTCCTGTTCTGGGGCGACGACCAGCAGCAGCACGGATGGGGCTGGCTCGGCCTGGCTGTTCTGGTATCGCTGAGCGTGGTGGCCTGGCAGGTCAATCGACTGATGCAGAACGGCATGCTGCGACGTTTCCAGAATCAGGCATTGATCGAACATCTGCAGCAGACACAGATTCGTAGCGCGCAGCTCAACGAGGCGTTGGCCAGGGAAGTCGAACAGCGTCGTCTCGCCGAAGAGCGGTTGCGCGCCGCCCAGGTTGGCCTCGAGGCGCGCGTGGCCCAGCGCAGCCTTGAACTGGAGGTGGCCAGCCAGGCCCTGAGCAAGAGCGAGGCGCGCCTGGCCTTGGCCCTCAAGGCGAGCGAGCTGGGGTTGTGGGACTGGAACCTGCAGACCGACGAAGTCCACCATACCCAGCTCAAGGAGTTGTTCGGGCTGGAGCGCGAATACGTCACGGCGATGCTCAGCCATCTCACGCCCCGCCTGCATCCACAAGATCTGCCAGCGCTCAAGCGAGCCCTGATCGAGCATCTGAAGGGCCGTAGCGAGGACTACCAGATCGAATATCGCATTCGCCACAGCGACGGGCACTGGGTGTGGATCGAAGATCGCGGGCGGGCCGTGGAACGCAGCGCCAGCGGCCGGGTGTTGCGGATGGTCGGCACTCGACGAAACATCAGCGCCAGCAAAGAGCTGGAACAGCAGCGGCAATTGGCTGCTACGGTGTTCGAGGCCGCCAGCGAAGGCATCGTGATTTTCGATCCCAACTACGCACTGCTGGCCGCCAACCAGGCATTCACCCGGGTCACCGGGTTCAATATCGATGACATGCTGGGTTGCAACGTGGTGGATCTTCCGTGCAGTCGGGACGCCCGGCGGCACTATCCGGTCATTCGCCAGGCCCTCAAGGCGCACGGCACCTGGCAGGGCGAACTGGTCGAGGCTCGGGCCAACGGCGAGCTGTACCCGCAATGGCTGCAACTGAACGTCGTGCGCGATGTACGAGGAAATGTCAGTCATATTGTGGGCTTCTTCGCCGATCTTTCGGCGAGGCGCGAATCCGAAGAGCGGATGCGCTACCTCACCCACTATGATGAACTGACGGGGCTGGCGAACCGGTCGCTGTTCCGCGAGCGGTTGCATGAAGCCCACCAGCGTGTGCGACAGGGAGGGCGGCGCAGCCTTGCATTGCTGCATATCGACCTGGATCGCTTCAAGTTGCTCAACGACAGCCTGGGGCATGACATTGCCGACCAGTTGCTACAGAAAATGGCCCGGCGCCTGATCAACGCGTTGCCCGAGGCCGACACCATCGCCCGACTGTCCGGCGATGAGTTCGGGGTGCTGTTCGATGCCTACGGCAATCTTTCCAGCCTGGCCCGGGTGGCGACCCGCCTGTCCGCCAAGTTGCGCCTGCCGCTGACCATCGAAGGCCATGAGCTGGTGGTCAGCGCCTCCATCGGCATCAGCCTGCTACCCGATAACGCGCGTGAAGTCGCCACCCTGGTCAGCCAGGCAAACATGGCCATGCAACATGCCAAACACCTGGGAGGCAACAATTTCCAGTTTTTCACCGACAGCCTCCAAGCCAGTACGCTGGAGCGGCTGCAGCTGGAAAACCAACTGCGCAAGGCCCTGGAAGAACAGCAATTGAAGGTGTTCTACCAACCCAAGCTGTGCCTGGCGACCGGTCGTCTGAACGCCGCCGAAGCCTTGGTGCGCTGGGATCATCCGACCATGGGCCGGGTACCGCCGGGGGAGTTCATCGGCCTGGCCGAAGAGACCGGGTTGATCGGGCCGATTGGCGAGTTCGTGTTGCGCCAGGCCTGCTGGCAGGCGTGCGAATGGCAGCGCCAGGGGCTTTCGCCTATCAGGGTCTCGGTCAATCTGTCGGTGCATCAGTTGCGCCAGGGCAAGTTGGTCAGCCTCGTGCGGCAAGTGCTGGAAGAAACCGGCCTGGCCCCTCATTGCCTGGAATTGGAACTGACCGAGAGCCAGTTGCTCGACAGCGTCGAACACATCATCGCCACCTTCCAGCAACTGCGAGACCTGGGGGTCAAGCTGGCGATCGACGATTTCGGCACCGGCTATTCCTCGCTGAGCTACCTCAAGCGTATCCCGGTGGATTACGTGAAGATCGACCAGGCGTTCATTCGTGGGCTGGAAGAGGGTGGCGAGGATGCTGCGATCACCCGGGCGATCATCGCCATGGCCCATGGCCTGTCGCTCAAGGTGGTGGCCGAGGGTGTCGAGCACCAGGGCCAGCTGGCGTTCCTGAAGGCTGAACAGTGCGATGAAGTGCAGGGCTACCTCATCAGCCGTCCGCTCGAGTCCCAAGGCCTGGCCGCGTTGTTGCGCGACAAGCCGGGCGATTCATGGCTCACCTCTGCTACATGACGCGCATGCGGCATGGAATCGGGCGATCGAGTTACGTATCGGGCGGGCAAAAAGGCAATTCATGTAGTATAACTACAAGCTTGGCTACATCACTGCTGCATCCGGCATCTGCCAATAACGCCGCCAATAACAAGAGTCCAGTCCCTTGAACCTGTTGCAACACATCGCCCAGTCACGCCACCTGCTGCGCAAATCGGAACTGAAAGTCGCCGATCACGTACTGCTCGATCCTGCGGCCGTGATGCACAGCTCCATGGCTGACCTTGCCCACAGCGTCGGCATCAGCGAGCCGACCATCGTGCGGTTCTGCCGCGCCATCGGTTGCTCGGGTTTCCAGGACTTGAAGCTCAAGCTGGCGCAAAGCCTGGCGGCCGGCGCAAGCTTCGGTCAGTTTGCGATCCATGAGGACGACTCGGTTGCCGACTACAGCCTGAAGATCTTCGACACCACCTTGCATACGCTGATGGAGGTTCGCGAGAAGCTCGACCCGGTGGCCTTGCAAAAAGCCGTGACGGCCATGTCCCAGGCCCAGCGCGTCGAATTCTATGGCTTCGGCGCTTCGGGCGCCGTGGCGGCCGATGCCCAACACAAGTTTTTCCGCCTGCTGCTCACTGCGGCAGCCTATTCCGACCCGCACATGCAGGCGATGTCGGCGGTCACGTTGAAACCCACCGATGTGGCGATCTGCATTTCCCAGTCGGGGCGCTCCAAGGACCTGCTGATCACCGCCAACCTGGTGCGCGAAAGCGGTGCCTCGCTGATCACCCTGTGCCCGAGCCAGACGCCATTGGCCGAGCTCTCGACAGTGAACCTGGCCATCGACGTGCACGAAGACACTGAAATCTACACACCGCTGACCTCGCGTATCGCGCACCTGGTGGTCATCGATGTGCTGGCGATGGGGGTTGCCATGGCGCGCGGCCCGAGCCTGGTCAACCACCTCAAGAGCGTCAAGCGCAGCCTTCGCAGCCTGCGGCTGTCGCCCAAGTCGGTCAAGGCACTGGACGACTGAGCCAATCATCAAGGCAAGCGCCGTTGTGGCGATGGGACAAGTCTCCTCGCCACAGGCTCAACCCTCCCCAAGATCCCATCGCTCGAATTCATCGTTCTGTAACCCACGCGCCGCCAAAACGTCATCCCAAGCCTTCATCTTGAAACTCCCGTATACGTCTTGGGAGTCTCGACATGACCCAGTCCTACGAAGAACGCAGCGCCGTCAAAACCCGTCGCCAGCAGGAAGACCAACGCCGCATGGCGTTCCGTCGTGCGATCGAAGACCGCTTCGAACAGCGCCAGCTCCTGGCCGAAATCAGCGAATTTCCTGACGCGACAGAATTCAACTACTGGCAGGCAACGCCGGTGGCTTCCCGTCGAAACGCTCAACCAGGCCAATGATCTGGGCGCGCTCACCGCGAACGAACGCCAGGAAGGCGTGGGCCACCGGTGACAAACGCTTCGCCCTGGCCTGCACCAGGCACCAGCTTCGGTAGAGCGGCAACTCTTCCACCGGCAGCTCGATGAGTGCGCCGGACGACAATTCCCGGCTCACGGCGTGGCGCGTCAACAACGCCACGCCCAGCCCCGCCACTACGCATTCGCGTTGGGCTTCGGCCGAGGCCACTTCCAGCGTCTGGGTGAAATGCACCCGCTTTTCCTTGAAATATTCCTCGCAGGCCAGCCGCGTTCCCGACCCGGGTTCGCGCAGCAACAGTGTGTAGGGCTCCAGGTCCTGCAGGCGCAATGCCCCCATGTGACACAGTGGGTGATCCGGCGGCGCCACGGCCACGATCGGATTATTGAGAAACGGCAGGAACTCAAGCCCCATGTCCTGGGGCACCATGGACATGATCACCAGGTCATCGCGGTTGTCCGAAAGCCGCCGGATCACTTGTCCGCGATTGACCACAGTAAGGTTCAGGTTGACCTCCGGATGCTGGCGCTTGAACGCGGCGAACAGGTGCGGCACGAAATATTTCGCGCTGGATTCCACCGCCAGTTTCAATTGCCCCTGCAGCGAGCCCTGCATGTCCGAAAGCTGCATATCGAGGTTCTCCAGGCGCCCGAAGATATCCCGGCTGGCGCGTTGGAGGGCTTCGGCGGCTTCGGTCATGTAGAGTTTTTTCCCGACATACTCGAACAACGGCTGGCCAATCAGCTCTTCAAGGGATCGAATCTGTAGGCTAACGGCTGGTTGCGTGAGAGACATTTCCTCGGCAGCACGGCTGTAGGACCTCAGGTCGCACACTTCATTGAAAATTTGCAGTTGACGCAAAGTCATACGCATCAATGACTTACGCATTTTTCACTCACCTTGGTCCGATCCCGACAACGCAACTATAAGTCTTGGCTTATGCGTGACCCAATAAATATTCATTTTTGTTAATCCCCGCCCGGTACTAGTGTGGAGCTGCGACCAATTGTTACATCTGGTCACGCGTCGGCCTGAACGTCCAGGCCGTGGTATCACCGGCTCAAGGGAACCTCCAATTGATAACAAAGATCCTGATCGCCAACCGCGGTGAGATTGCCGTCCGAATCGTGCGCGCCTGCGCCGAGATGGGCATTCGCTCGGTCGCGGTCTACTCCGACGCGGACCGCCATGCCTTGCATGTCAAGCGCGCGGACGAGGCCCACAGCATCGGCGCCGATCCGCTGGCCGGTTATCTCAACCCGCGCAAGCTGGTGAACCTCGCCGTGGAGACCGGCTGCGATGCCTTGCATCCCGGTTATGGCTTCCTTTCGGAAAACGCCGAACTGGCGGATATCTGCGCCGAACGAGGTATCAAGTTCATTGGTCCGGCAGCTGAAGTCATTCGACGCATGGGCGACAAGACCGAAGCGCGTCGCAGCATGATCAAGGCCGGCGTGCCGGTTACCCCAGGCACCGAGGGCAACGTTTCGGGTATCGAGGAGGCGTTGGCCGAGGGCGACCGGATCGGATACCCGGTGATGCTCAAGGCAACGTCCGGCGGCGGTGGCCGCGGTATTCGTCGTTGCAACAGCCGCGAAGAACTCGAACAGGCCTTCCCTCGCGTTATCTCCGAAGCCACCAAGGCGTTCGGTTCGGCGGAAGTGTTCCTGGAAAAATGCATCGTCAACCCCAAGCACATCGAAGCGCAGATCCTGGGGGACAGTTTCGGCAACGTGGTGCATCTGTTCGAGCGGGACTGCTCGATCCAGCGTCGCAACCAGAAGCTGATCGAAATCGCTCCCAGCCCACAGCTGACGCCCGAGCAGCGTGCCTACATCGGCGATCTGTCGGTGCGTGCCGCCAAGGCCGTGGGCTATGAAAACGCTGGCACCGTGGAGTTCCTGCTCGCCGAGGGCGAGGTGTACTTCATGGAAATGAACACCCGGGTTCAGGTGGAGCACACCATCACCGAAGAAATCACCGGGATCGATATTGTCCGCGAGCAGATTCGCATCGCCTCCGGCCTACCGCTGTCGGTCAAGCAGGAAGACATCCAGCACCGTGGATTCGCCCTGCAGTTCCGGATCAACGCCGAGGACCCGAAGAACAATTTCCTGCCCAGCTTCGGCAAGATCACTCGTTATTACGCGCCTGGCGGTCCCGGCGTGCGTACCGACACGGCGATCTACACCGGCTACACCATTCCGCCGTTCTACGATTCGATGTGCCTGAAACTGGTGGTCTGGGCGTTGACCTGGGAAGAAGCCATGGACCGTGGCCTGCGGGCCCTGGACGACATGCGCCTGCAAGGGGTCAAGACCACCGCGGCGTATTACCAGGAAATCCTGCGCAACCCCGAATTCCGTAGCGGTCAGTTCAATACCAGCTTCGTCGAAAGCCATCCTGAATTGACCAACTACTCGATCAAGCGCAAACCCGAAGAGCTGGCCCTGGCCATCGCTGCCGCCATTGCCGCCCACGCAGGCCTGTAAGGAATCATGACAATGTCCAAGAAGATCCACGTAACCGACACTATCCTGCGCGACGCTCACCAATCGCTGCTTGCCACCCGCATGCGCACCGAAGACATGCTGCCTATCTGCGACAAGCTCGACAAAGTCGGCTATTGGTCGCTGGAAGTCTGGGGCGGCGCGACCTTCGATGCCTGCGTGCGTTTCCTGAAGGAAGATCCGTGGGAGCGCCTGCGCCAACTGCGTGCCGCACTGCCCAACACTCGCCTGCAAATGCTGCTGCGCGGCCAGAACCTGCTGGGTTATCGCCATTACAGCGACGACGTGGTCAAGGCGTTCGTGGCCAAGGCCGCCGTCAACGGCATCGACGTATTCCGGATTTTCGACGCGATGAACGACGTGCGTAACCTGCGCGTCGCCATCGAGGCCGTGAAGGCCGCCGGCAAGCATGCCCAGGGCACCATCGCCTACACCACCAGCCCGGTGCATACCATCGAGGCGTTCGTGGCCCAGGCCAAGCAGATGGAAGCCATGGGTTGCGATTCGGTGGCGATCAAGGACATGGCCGGTTTGCTGACCCCGTATGCCACAGGCGAGTTGGTCAAGGCGTTGAAGGCCGAGCAATCGCTGCCGGTATTCATCCACTCCCACGACACCGCCGGCCTGGCCGCGATGTGCCAGCTCAAGGCCGTCGAGAACGGCGCCGATCACATCGACACCGCCATTTCCAGCTTCGCCTGGGGCACCAGCCATCCAGGTACGGAATCGATGGTCGCGGCTCTCAAGGGCAGCGAGTTCGACACCGGCCTGGACCTGGAACTGCTGCAGGAAATCGGTCTGTATTTCTATGCCGTGCGCAAGAAATACCATCAGTTCGAAAGTGAATTCACGGCGGTGGACACCCGTGTCCAGGTCAACCAGGTGCCCGGCGGGATGATTTCCAACCTGGCCAACCAGTTGAAAGAGCAGGGCGCGCTGAACCGCATGAACGAAGTGCTGGCGGAAATCCCGCGAGTACGCGAAGACCTCGGCTTCCCGCCGCTGGTGACTCCGACCTCGCAGATCGTCGGCACCCAGGCGTTCTTCAACGTACTGGCCGGTGAGCGCTACAAGACCATCACCAACGAAGTGAAGCTCTACCTGCAAGGCGGTTACGGCAAGGCGCCGGGCCAGGTGAACGAAAAACTGCGTCGCCAGGCCATTGGCAGCGAAGAGGTGATCGACGTGCGTCCGGCCGATCTGCTCAAGCCGGAAATGACCAAGTTGCGTGGCGAGATCGGCGCGTTGGCCAAGTCCGAAGAGGACGTGCTGACCTACGCCATGTTCCCGGACATCGGTCGCAAGTTCCTCGAAGAGCGCGAAGCCGGCACCCTGACGCCAGAGGTGTTGCTGCCGATCCCTGAGGCGGGCGGCGTGAGCGCGGCGGCGGGTGAGGGTGTGCCAACGGAATTCGTCATTGACGTCCACGGCGAAACCTACCGCGTCGACATCACCGGCGTGGGCGTCAAGGCCGAAGGCAAGCGTCACTTCTACCTGTCCATCGACGGTATGCCGGAAGAGGTCGTGTTCGAGCCCCTCAATGAATTCGTCGGAGGTGGCAGCAGCAAGCGCAAGCAAGCCACTGCGCCGGGCCACGTCAGCACCACCATGCCGGGCAACATCGTCGACGTGCTGGTCAAGGAAGGCGACGTAGTGAAGGCCGGTCAGGCCGTGCTGATCACCGAAGCCATGAAGATGGAGACCGAAGTGCAGGCCGCCATCGCCGGCAAGGTCACGGCCATTCATGTGGCCAAGGGCGACCGGGTCAATCCGGGCGAGATCCTGATCGAGATCGAAGGCTGAGCGAACAGCCTCGATACAACCGTTTAACCTCGGGGGGGCATGTGCTCCCCTTTTTTTTCGAAAGCCAGGTCACCGGGAGGGTGAAGCCAATTCGCCAAGGCGATGGTGCGACCGACATGCGTGCAGGCGGCTCCACCGCTGTTGCGAGCAGGCCTTTCTCACAGGAAGGCACCGAGGCGATCAGAACATCATTCGCCACTGCCCCATCAAGGCGTGACTGCGGTTGTCGTTGCCCGTTTCACCGCTGTAACCCAATCCCAACGTGTGGCGTGGCGAAACAGCCAGGTCCAGCCCGGCTTCCACCAACAGGCTGTCCCGGTCCAGGTCGGATCCTTGCACCGTATAGGTTCTGCCTCCCTTCACCAGGCTCTGGCGGGCGCTGCCTCTGACATCGCCGTAGAGGTGTCTCCAGCCGACATTCAAGCGAGGGGTCAATTGCGTGCCCTGGTCAAAAGCCAAGGCCGTGGCGAGGCGCAGGCCCAGGGTACTGCTGTAATGGTCCTCGGTCTGGCGATCGACCCTCAGCGCCGAGTCGCCGCCCTTTTCCGTGTAGCGGTCGCGTTGATAGCGCTGATAATCCAGCTGGGCATAGGGTTCAAGATCGTAACGGCCGAGGTCGAAGCGATAGCCGAGTTGCCCGAAGACCTGTTGCGTGCTGGCATCGTAGCGGCCCTTGAGATGATCGTTGAAACCATTGAACACCACATGGCGCTTGGTGCTGCCGTCATGATCGCCATGAACGGCGCCCAGGCGCAGTGCCATCGGTCCGTCCTGGCGCCAGGCGTAAGCGCCCAGGTACCAACTGTCGAGGCCTGCGTCGAGTCGGTGACCGTCCAGCTGTGTCCGGGTCTTGCTGCCCATCATGCCCAGGCGCCATTCAGGGCTGATCGCCCAATCGGTCCCCAGCATCAGGCCCTTTGTGGAATGCTTCAGCGCATCGCTCCCCAATTGCCTGCTGACTGTGCCGCCATGGCCGATGGCCTGGATCCAGACCTGACCGTCGACAGGCCGCTGGCCCATGGCGGACAGCATCCCGGCGCTGATTGGCGCGATGCTGTTCAACGTGGCATTGGCCAGGTTAGCGGTAGTCTGGCCGGCCAGTTGCTCGATGGCATCGGCCGCCACGATTCTGTTGCTTCCAAGCAGCGCGTTGACCGCGGCGTTGGGTGTTCTGGCCGGTGGGGTGACTCGTAGCGCAGCGGCGGGTTTGGAAGGCATGGTGGGCGCATTCGGCTTGGTGGCAACCGCTTTGGCGAGGGCGAGTGTCTCCACGGGCTTGGGCTCTGGTGGCTCGACCGGTTGTGGTTCTTCGATGCTGGCCGCCAATTGCTTCCCGTTGTCGGAAGTTGCGGCGGTCTCGAGGAGGGTGTCGTTGCGGACGTAGGTCAGGCCAACCTGAGTGTCGGTGTAATGCGCAGTGGCCGTCATGAATGGGAGGTTGTCGATGACCGTACCAAACTCACCCACGACGTTGCCCGCACGAATGACGGTATGTTCACTGGAGGAAAGGCTGTCGGCCGGTACGGCGACGATTGTCAGGGTCGAATCATTCAGCGTCGCGGTGCCTTCGACCTGGATCGAGGCACTGCCTCCATTGGCGTCGATGCCATAGACCAACTCGGCGCTTCTCGACAGTTCGAGATTGCCCGTAATCGAGGGGGCGCCGACATCCGGGCCTACCTCCCACCGTCCCGCCATCGTCAGGAAATCCACGGTTCCGTTGCCGCTGAAACTGGCCGCTTCATGTACATGTACTCCGCCATGCGCGGTGCCTGAATGGGTCATGCGACCCCCTGGCTCGACCATCACGCCATTGGCCACGGCGCCCTTGTTATCGAATGCACCGAGCACCCCGATCCGTCCGTCGATATGTCCGGTATTGACCAGCGTGGCTTGAGGCTCCACCACACCCCAGCCGGCGAAACGAGCGGTGTGTTCCCATTCGCCCTGGGAGACCTGCAAGGCCTCGAAATTACGGGTCTCCCCCAGGACGGGAAGCTTGGCCAGGTCCAGTCGCAGCATGTTGGTTCCGCCGCCGCCATCCATGGAACCGGGGAACTTCGCGTTTGCGCTGACAATCACCAGGTCGTTCTTGCCTGTCCATTTCGCGTTGCCTTTGCGGGGGACGTTGGCGTTTTGTTTCCTGGTGTCGGCCGCTTCGGCGAAGGCCTCCAGGCGTTGCTGTTGCTCGGCGGTCGTGGGGATATGAGCCGGTTGCTGAGCCATCGAAACATTGGCGCAACCCAGGGTCAGGGCAATTGCCAGGGCCAGGCGTCGGGGAAGATATGAGTGTTGGATAGGCATCGAGTACGGCCTCTCAAGGGTGGAGGCCGCACTTTAAAAATTCCAACCTGGCAGCGATGCCGGGCGGATTCCCCGGCATTGGCGGGAGAGAGCAGATCGAACATGTAGGCTGGTCGGGTCGTGCTCAGGTTATCCGCCGCGTTGCCTTCCACGGCTTGTGGCGTTGCCCTACAGTTTCCTCGGACCTGTGCGTTAGACCGTCCAAGAGCCTTTAGCTGCGTTTGAGATACGCCTTCCCATAATGCCGCTCCATCCGCGCCTGGATCAGTTCCAACGCAATGGACATCAACCAATAGATAATCGCCGCCGTCGTCAGCATCTCGATATAGCGATAGCTGGAACGACCATAGGACTGTGCCAGGAACATGACTTCCCAGACCCCCATCACCGAGATCAGGGATGAATCCTTGAGCATGGAGATGAACTGGTTGGTGGTGGGCGGGATGATGGTGCGCATGGCCTGGGGCAGGGTGACCCGCCAGAAGATCACGGTTTCGCCCATGCCCAGGGCCAGCGAGGCTTCGCGCTGACCATGAGGAACGCCGAGGATGCCGGCGCGGAAGATTTCGCTCAGGTAGGCGCCGTAGTTCAGCGACAGGGCGATCACCCCGGCGGCGATGGCACCCGGCACCACGCCCAATTGGGGCAGGCCGAGGTAGATCAACAGGATCTGGATCAGCAGGGGGGTGCCGCGGAAGAACGATGCGTAGAAGCTGGCGATGCCGAACGCCACGGCGCTGCTGGACAACCTTGCCAGGGCCGCGGCGAAGCCCAGCAAGGACGAAGCGACGATCGAACACAGGCACAGGAACAGGGTCAGTGCCGCGCCTTGCAGGAAGCCGTTGGGCGCCAGATGCAGGCCGATCAGGTTCGGCAGCTTGTCCAGGATGATGGAGAACTTCAGGTCGAAGGTCAGGAAAAAGCTCGCGAACAGCACCAGCATGGCTGCCCAGGTCAGGTACAGCCGTGTGCGGAAACCGAAGATTTTCTTCAGGCGCGACTCAGCCACCGGTTGCGGTGGCTGAGAAGAGGGCGGGAAAGAGGTCATTGGGTGATGTCGGCGCCAATCCATTTCTGCGAGAGTCTGCTCAAGGTGCCGTCCTGTTTCAACTGCGCGAAAACCTCACGCACCTTGCTGTTCCACTGGGCATCGCCCTTTTCGATGGCCACCGAATTCGGCTCGGAATACAGCGGTGCGCCCGCCAGCTTGAAACGTTTGTCTTCGGTCAGGCGCGGCTGGGCGGTCACCAGGTTGGTCAGCACGGCATCCAGCCGTACCCCGGCGCCCAGGCCCAGGTCTTGGAACGCCACGTTGTCGGTGTCGTACGGGGCGATCTGCACGTCGTCGAAGGGATAGCTCAATTGGGTGTCTTCGGCGCCTTCGATCACCAGGTTCTTGTTCAGGTAACTTTCATAGCTGGAGGCGCTGGTCAGACCGACTTTCTTGCCGCTCAGGTCCTTGGCGCCCTGGATGCTGTCGTCCTTGGCATTGACCACGATAACCGCGGGCGAGGCGTAATACTGCACCGGGAAATCGAACACCTCGGCGCGGGCCTTGCTCGGGGTCATGGAGCAGATGCAGATGTCGTAGCGTCCGCTCCAGTGGCCGGCGGCGATCACGTCCCAGGAAGGCGTTTCCAGGCGCAGCTTCACGCCCAGTTTCTGCGCCACGGCCTTGGCCACGTCCACGTCGAACCCGTCGAGCTGGTTCTGGTCGTTCAGAAACGAGAAGGGCGGGTAGCTTTCCATCAGGACGCCGACCAGTTCTTTCTTCTGTTCGATGCGATCGAGCGTGGCTCCGGCGAGCGCTTGCGACGAAGCGGCCAGCAGAATAAGGCCCAGGGCCAGCAATGGTTGTCGTTTCATGTGGAGTCCCTGGTAGAAAAAAGTTGTGACAAATCGAAGAGTGCGTATTAAATAGTTATAAGAACGACTCCGGTAGTGAGTTATTTTCATAAGCTTATGAGTGAATCGAATATGGGCGCAGCAACCACAGTCATTCTCGACGGCGGCATGGGCCGCGAATTGCAACGTCGTGGCGCACCGTTCCGTCAGCCCGAATGGTCGGCGCTGGCCCTGAGCGAAGCGCCCGAGGCGGTGGAAGCGGTGCACGCGGCCTATATCGCCAGCGGCGCGGACGTCATCACCAGCAACAGCTACGCGGTGGTGCCGTTTCATATTGGCGAGGCGCGTTTCGCCGCCGAGGGCCAGGCACTGGCGGCGCTGGCCGGGGAACTGGCGCGGCGGGCGGTGCAGGCTTCCGGCAAAGCGGTACGGGTGGCCGGTTCATTGCCGCCGCTGTTCGGTTCCTACCGCCCCGACCTGTTCGACGCCTCGCGCGCCACTGAACTGCTCGCCCCTCTGGTGGCCGGCCTGGCCCCGCATGTCGATCTATGGCTGGCTGAAACCCAGAGCTCGACGGTCGAAGCCAAGGCGATCCATGCCGGCCTGCCCCGGGACGGCAAGCCGTTCTGGCTGTCGTTTACCTTGAAGGATGAGGACACCGACGAAGTGCCGCGCCTGCGCTCCGGCGAACCAGTGGCGGACGCGGCGGCGGTCGCGGCCGAGCTGGGCGTCGAAACACTGCTGTTCAACTGCAGCCAGCCGGAAGTGATCGGCGCGGCCATTGATGCGGCGCGAGACACCTTCGAGCGTCTGGGGGTGAAGATCCACATCGGTGCCTACGCCAACGCCTTCCCGCCGCAACCGAAGGAAGCGACGGCCAACGACGGGCTGGATCCGCTGCGTGAAGACCTCGATCCACCGGGGTACCTGCAGTGGGCGGCTGACTGGCAGAAGCGCGGGGCCAGCCATTTGGGCGGCTGCTGCGGGATCGGGCCGGAGCATATTGCGGTGTTGGCGCAACAGCTAGGTTAAAACGCATGACGGTTTTATCGTTCCCACGCTCTGCGTGGGAATGCATCCCATGACGCTCTGCGTCACCTTCCAGAAGCGGAACGCGGAGCGTCCCTAGCGCCATTCCCACGCGGGAGCGTGGGAACGATCAATCCGCGCTAGCCGGTCCACGACTTTGTTCCATGAGCCCTTGCTCCCGCGCCACAGTTCGGAGGACATCCCGGCTTACGCTTTTCTCCGAGCCCGCCAGCCATCCCTATACATATGTATGTCATTTCCGGTCGAACGGCGCGATAGGGTCCCAGCCCTCATCACAACCGGGACACCTCAATGTCTGTCTTTTCTGAACATGAACCTGGCGCGTCGGCGTCTCTTCCTGCCGCGCGCCTGAAGCCCATCAGCCTGCTAGCCAACGGCGCTCGCTTTCAACCGCATGTATTCGCCGATCAATGGCTAGGTCAATGGGGCCTCACCGGCGATGCGCAGGTCAACGTCACGTATCAAGAAGTCGAGACCATCGACTCGGCCGCCGCCACCCAGAGCACCTCGGTGCCTTTGCGTGACGCCGTGACCCAAGGCTTTCTGATCGCCCATCAAAGCCGCGGATCTTCCTCTGGCCATTCGCCGCGTGAAGGTTGGATTTACCCCCACATCAGTCACATGTCCCTGGACTTCTCGGCACTGCGGGTCAACGGCAAGACCCTTGCGCCAGACGTTTTGCAACAATTGCGCGCCGGCATTGCGCCCGGCTATCAGGGCATCGGTCAGCCCGTCATTACTGAGGTGGATGCCCAGGGCAATGTGCTCGGTGCCCGTGAAAAAGAACAGGTCAGGCAATTGGCGTTGCTGGACACCAATCAGGTGAAACTGGCGCGCTTGTTTGCCGCTCTTCCAACGTTCGACTCGGTGCTCAAGAATCTGCTGGCCAGCCGGATCAAGGCGAAGATCCCGGAGAAAAAATTCCGTGGATCGCTGCTTCAAGACATCGATCCGGATCACTGGTATGTGAATCACTTTACCGTGGACGCGGCGGGCGGCCGTTCATTGACCTCGTCGCAGCGTTTTTCCGACGTGATGTTGGACTGCCTGATGACGGATACACCGCCCACTTACTCGGTCGGTAGCGTGGGGTTTTTCAGTCGCCCAGACTCGGTGGAGGAGGTCGACAGCATTTTTGCCGGCCCGCTGGATGCGAAAACGGCAGCGACCCTGGAGGCCGTGTTCTATATCGCCCAGCCCACCGGGAATGAAGAATTGAAACAGCAGTGGCGCGACGATCTCATCCGCTTTCGTAACAGCAGCGGCGCAGACGTTCTCGATACGCCAACCCCGGCGTCCACCACGCACGCGGCACTTGCTCATCTGCTGTCCCGACGTTTTTTGCACTTGTTCGACCTGTACAGGATCGATCGCGATCCAGGCACCCAATCAAGCCCGGACGCCCGAACCCGGCAGGCTGAGGAAGATCGCCTGTTGGATCTCATCACCACCCACCCTTCCATGGCCGATAGAAACCGCTTGCTGCGGGCCCCCATTCCCCATGTCTACGCCGTCATGCTCGATATGGGCTGCGCCGCGCCCCGGAAATGGTCGGCGGCGATGGTGATCAAACGGACCGATAAACCCTATCTGTTCCTTTACTCCCTGGAAGGCGGAATACAGCGATTCGGTTCTGTCCAAGACCTGATCAATAAAGTGAGTCCGATCTACGAAGGGCAGAAGCGTGCGATCCGGGATATCTCCTCTGAATTGTCCGGGCCTGTGTTTGAAGTGGCGGCAGACGACTTGCTGCAGGTTCAAAGCGCTGCCCTGGAAAGGTATTTGAAGACTGCGCAAAACGAGACGGTCGCTTTGACGGCGTTTGCCCTGAGCGCTGAAGATGCGCTGGACTTGCCCATGTTGTCGCTGGCCGGGCCGCTGGCGGTCCGTCAGGAAATCCTGGTTGAAAACAGTCGCGGTGATTTCTATAAAACCGCCACGCGTTTGGAGAAGTCGACCTATCGCAGCCTGGAAACGCAGGTCTTGGAGGCGGCCTATCAATTAGGCCGTAGCGATATCCAGACCTTGTTGCAGTTCACCCGCCAGAAGGTCAAAGAGTACCTGCAAAAAACCGTGCACCCCGGCATCGATGCCGATCCGGACCAGAGCCTGGTCACGTTCTTCTATGGCAAACGCGCCAACCCAAGGCAGTCGCGCAGCGCCAGTCTGACCCAACTGTTGCTCGACAACCTGCGCCCGGCTCAATACCCGAACGGCATGCGCGAAGTGTTGAGCGCTTACCTGGTCGATGAGGACGGCCAACGCATCCGGAATCCGGCCAACGGTTATTTCGTCACGTTGACGGGGCGCGAACTGGCGCGGATGGTGACGAGCATCGATGCCGGTGGCAGCTATCAAGCCATGCTCAAGGAGGCGATGCACAAACCGGAATACAAAAAGGCCTGGCAAAGCGCGTACCTCGCCAATCTGAAATTCAAAGCCTTCGAGGCCTCGCTCAAGGGCGACGACGTATTCAAGGCCGTCCTGATCGATAAGGCTTTCAATCCTCCAAAACTGGCAAAGAAGCTCGCCCTATGGCTCGACGCCGTCCTGCGCTCGCCATCAGCCGAACGTCGCGCACCGGTCATGGGGCGCACGGTTCACGTCTACGGTCTTTTGCTGGGTGGCAGCATGGCGGCGGGCGGGCAGCAGGCCAGGCAGAGCAATGCGACCAGCATCGATGGCGCGCTGATCTTTTCCGATCAGGCGGGGCCGGATATCAAGGGCACCGTCGGCGTTTATTTCCCGGATGCGCCCAAGGGGGAGGACTTTCATGAGTTTGCCGATCTCAGCGATGGCATTGCGCAGCTGTTGCCCCGTGAGGATTGGCAAGAATATTTCCGGGCGCGCATTTCCACCAGCAACCCGGTTGAGATCAAGCGGACATTGGGGCAGCAGGGTGGTCGTCCGTTGATTCGCGGCGCGTTGATCACCGGCGACCTGTTTGAGGCGCTGCATCGGGCGCACGTGCACTTTCACAGCGCCCATGCCGATCACCGTTCCAACAGCAACCGGGATGTTCGCCATCAAACCTATGGCCGGTTCGGGCAGATGGTGATCGAGATTGTCCTGGAACTGGCCGGCCTGTTCCTGGCGCCCGGTATCCAGATGCTCAAGAGCGCCATCAAGACCGGTTTGCTGATATTCAGAACCGGGGCCATTCCTCTGAACCTCAAGACCTTGGCGCTGGTGCACGCCGTAGCGAACCACGGTGGATGGCGCTTGTCCGCAGGCGTGGCGGTGCCCACGCGAAGCCAGTCGTTTTTCCGCGCGGTGACGGCGCGCCAGAGTCCGGAGGAGGCGCAGACCGGACTGCGGTTGGACAGCGCGATCTACGGCCGTTACGCCGTGGCGGATACCTCGGTTATACGGGGCCTGGCAGCCGACACCCGGGGCTTCTATCGTGGGACGGTCAGCGACGTGGCGACAGGTCGCGTGATAGCCCGCCCCGTGTACGTACGCCAACCCGATGGCACGGTGTTCCGCGTGCACGACGCGACGAGACTGAACGCGACCGATGCCATTCTGGTCGACCCGATAACGGGATTGAGCCTGCGCTCCAGTGGGGTGATGAGAAGTACCGTGGCGCGGACGTCCGATGGCGAATGGCGTGCCGTAGGATTTGGCCGGGGCGGTGGAAAACGGCCGGGGGATTTGAACCCCCAGCCAGGCCCTTCGAAACCCAAGAAAGCGGCCATCTCGTCTACCGCGCTTTCCTCGTTGGTGCGAACGCCAGGCCGTTGGAACAACCAGCTCATGGACTTGGTTCCGTCAATCATGACGCGTCTGCGAAGTTGGCCACAAAACCGCAGCTTGCTGATTCTCAACGAACAGACACCTGAGCATGTCTGGTCGGTGCGCTTTACCCCCGGCCAAGACGAAACCATCTATCCGGCAAGCAACCATCCGGACAGGACCGACACCGATGTGGTCCTGAGCCGACCGACCCAGACCCATTACAGCCTGGTGTTGGGGGAGGAGGTCGTGGAGATCCCTGCCGACGGCGATTGTTTCTTCAATGCCGTCACCCGTGGGCTGAATGAAGGACAGGCCCAGGAAACGTTCTCCATGCAAGGCTTGCGAAATGAAGTGGCCGACTATATCGATCAGCATCCACAGATCGAACAATACGTGGCACCGCCGCCCACTGGGACACAAGAGGCGCTCTTCGAGAATGCGTCTTCGCTGGACAACCTGTTGGGTTCGGCGGCGGTGCTCGATCTCACCCGGATCGTCTATGGCGCGCCCAACCCGCATCGCCTGTTCCAACCCACCTTGCGCTACCTGGAGTTGCATGCGAACAGTGCGGTGGGTATGGCACTCACGGCCAATCCAGCCTCCAGATTGCCAACCGAAATCCTCCAACAAGTCGGACGCCTATTGTCGCAGCGGCCGCCGGCGAAATTGGCAGCCAGCGTTTATGCGCCATATTCCGGGGAAGAGCGACAAACCATGCAGCAACTGTTCGAGGACCTCTTGGTGGGGCCCGTTGAGCCTGCACTGATCCAGAAACTGCTTGATGACAAGTACCTGCTGATGACCCCTGACGTGGCCCATATCCTGCTGGAGTACGGCGTGACCGCAAGGCAACTGGTCAATTACCATCCCAATAACAGTTCGGCTTATGTCCTGTATGACGAAGCGCTGCACGGGCATCTGGACGAAGACCAGCTTGAAGCTCTGCTCGATGGGGCCTACTTGGTCAATAGCGATGATCTGGATGATGCCAAGAGTCTGTTGAATGCCGATTCTGGCAAGTACATCAGTGATACTTCGGAGCTGTTCGATCATTTCATTTACACGGACAGGGCCGATAGGACTGTCAACTTGTTCAAGACCGCTCTCGGGCGTTTTCCCGTCTTGCTGAGGCGGGCGAATTTTCTGTTCAGGTCGCCGATCATCGCGCATAACCTGGGCGGTTTGTTGCGGGTCGGCGAAGTGGCCCGGTGGCTACGTAACCCGGCCTTGTCCGATAGGCGTTTCCAGCTTCTTGCGGAGTATGCGAGCACCCGCTACAGCGAATTGCAGCGCACCGAAAGCATTGATGTCGACTGGATGCAGTTGTTTGACGACCGGAACCTGGAGAATATCGTCGTGCATCAAGAAGAGCTGGCGGATTTCCTGGTGTTCCTGGGGGGCGCGTGGGGCAACATCATGGACAACGACATTCCTGCGGTCGCAAAACTGTTCAGCTTTGCGGGGCAGCCGCCGTCCAACGCCAGGGTTGCCCTGTTGTTCGAGACCCCGAATCTGTGGAGCTCTCTGCAGAAACTCCGAAAGGATTACGCCAGCCAGATCTGGGCCGACCTGATCGGGCCGCACTTCAGCGACGCCACCATCCGAAAGACACTGGCCGAACCCCGGGCACTGAATTCCGAGCTGCATCTTGCCCTTGCCTTGAGAAGCAGCCTTGCCCCGGACGAATTCCGCGCGAATCAGATTATCCAGCGGCTGCTGTCCATCGGCCAGCGTCGGGCCCAGCAGTACCTCTACAACTTTGATTTCCCGACCGATCGCCTGGGCCATAGTCGCCTGGATTTTGCCGTGTATGTGGAAAGCCACCTGACCATCCCGGACTGGGCCTGGCAGTACGCAAGACGCGGGGTTACCGCCGATTCGCTCAAGCAGATCGGCGAGGTGAAGCCCAAGCCTGAGTGAATCATGTATTCACCGCCAATCCCTGTGGGAGCGGGCTTGCCCGCGAAAGCGTCGGATCAGCCTGCATTGGTGCTGAATGGGTCGACGGCTTCGCGGGCAAGCCCGCTCCCACGTTGGGTCCTTGGCGTTCACAAATGCTGCGCCCGGCACTGCGCCAAGCTGCGCACCTGCCCACCCTCGTGCAGATTCTCCTCGCTCAACCAACGCTCGAACCCCGCGCCAATGGCGGGCCATTCCGAGTCGAGCATCGAGTACCAGGCCGTATCGCGGTTCTGTCCCTTGACCACCATGTGCTGGCGGAACACCCCTTCGAAGGTGAAGCCCAGCCGTTCGGCGGCGTACCTGGAGCGGGCGTTGGCGTTGTTGCATTTCCATTCCAGCCGACGATAACCCAGGGCAAATGCCTCCTTCGCCAGCAGGTAGACCGCCTCGGTACTCTTCGGCGAGCGTTGCATCGACGCGCCGAAGGTTACGTGGCCGATCTCGATGCGGCCCTGGGCCGGAACGATGGACATCAGGCTGAGAATGCCTTGCACGTCGCCACTGGCCCGGTCGATCACGGTGAAGAAGTACGGATCGATGTTGCTGGCGTGATTCTCTAGCCAGGCATCGAAAGCCTTGCGCTCCGTGAAAGGGCCGTAAGGCAGGTAGTCCCAGAGTTTCGGGTCGGCACCGGGGCCTTCCAGGGCTTGCCACAGGCCATCGGCATGACGCGCCGGGTCAAGTTTTTCCAGGCGGATGAAACGTCCTTCGATCAACTGGGTGAACGGTGCCGGGACACCTTTCCAGTCGGCGAGTGAAATCGGCATGCGGTGCTCCTCAAAGGGCTTTGCGAAATTGGATGAAGCCTGGGCGTTCGGCGACGCGCTCATACAGCCGGATCGCTGTCGCGTTGGTTTCGTGGGTCAGCCAATGCACCTTGCAGCAACCGTCGGCCTTCGCCGTGGCGTAGACGAACTCGATGAGTTGCCGACCGACCCCGGTGCCCCGGCACTGCTGCGTGACGAGCAGGTCTTGCAGGTAGCAGGAGTTTTCGATGCTCCAGTTCGAACGATGGTAGATGAAGTGCACCAGGCCCACCGCCGTGTCGCCGTCCCAGGCGAGCGCGCCATGGGTCGGCTCGCGGTTGTCGAGCAGCCGCTGCCAGGTACTTTCGCTTACCGCCTCCGGCAGTTTGGTGTCGTAGAACCGCAGGTAGGCCTGCCACAACGGCAGCCACGCGGCATGATCGTCAGCGGTGACGAGGCGGATCCTGGTTTGGCTCATGTTCACTCCTCGGTTGTTGGAGCAGGCATCAGGCGCGAGAGCGCCTGGTCCTGAGGATCTGGGCTGGCGGCGAGCCCGTTGCGTACCCCGGCGACATCGGCGGGGCCGCGGTTCTGGCTGAGCTTGCGTTTACCTTCCAGGCGCTGGATCGGCAGGGCGAAGCCGACGATTGCCTTGAGCATGCCGTCGATATACTCAGGCGGTGCGTCATCGACTGTCCATGGCTGGGCGCGACCGCTTTCGTGGCGGTCGGTGAGGGCGCTCACCAGGTTGCGCAGGCGATGGGCGTCGGTGAAGACTTCGGCGCTGCCGTAGGCATGTACGGCCAGGTAGTTCCAGGTCGGCACGACTTTGCCGTGCTCGGCTTTGCCGGGGTAGAAAGCGGGGCTGACATAGGCATCGCCACCGGCGAAAACCACCAGCGCCTCGGCACCGGCCTGCAGATCGCGCCACTGTGGGTTGGCCCGGGCCAGGTGCCCGTACAGGGTGCCATGGGGGCCTTGTCGTGGCTCCAGCAACAGGGGCAGGTGACTGGCCTGCAGGCCGTGCTTCCCCTGGGTGATCAAGACGGCCAGGCGGCAGTCGTCGATCATCTGCTGGAGCTGGGGCAGGTCTTGCACGGCAAAGGCTTTAGGGTTGTACATGACATTTTCCTTGGCGAATGCCCACATCCTAGGCAGGCTATTGGTCTGTTGTAAGAGCCACTTTCAACCAATTCAGTAGGACCATTTTCGGGTGCTGTCATGACCAATGCCGTGCCACCGCTGTCCTTCAATCCCGCTGGAATCGAGCTGGATCGCCGCCAGGGACTCAGCCGCCAGCTCTATCAGGCTTTGCGCTCGCGGGTACTGGACGGGCGCCTGGCCGGTGGCACCCGCCTGCCCGCCAGCCGTGACCTGGCGACGGCACTGTCTATTTCCCGCAACAGTGTGGTGCGGGCCTACGATCAGCTCTATGCGGAGGGTTTCATAGAAGGGCGGGTCGGTGATGGCACTTACGTAGCGACTCTGTCATCCGCGACGCTGCCCATCAAAAACATATCCACAAAAGTGTCCACAGGCATATCAACAGGCTTACCCACAGGTTTATCCACAAAAGTCGCTCCGGACTGGTTGGATTTACCGGTGGCCCCCGCCAGTAAAGTTATCCACAGCGACGCCTTGGCGCGTGTCGAAAAACATCACCTGAACCCGCCTCCCAGCGGTCCGCCCCGAGCGTTCAGGGTCGGCGTACCGGCCTTCGATCTGTTCCCATTCGACATCTGGGCCAAGCTGAACGCCGCTTTCTGGCGCAAGCCGGATCTGCAGCAGTTGTGTTATGGCGACTCACAAGGCGATGCACGCCTGCGGGCCCTTATCGCCGCTTACCTGCGTAGTTCTCGTGGTTTGCACTGCACGGCTGAGCAAATTGTGATCACCAGCGGCGCCCAGCAGGGCATCAGTCTTTGTGCACAGCTGCTGGTGGATCCTGGGGACATAGTGGCAGTGGAAAATCCGGGCTATCGCGCCGCCGGGCATGCGTTTTCCGTGGCGGGCGCCGATGTGCGAGGGGTGTCCGTGGACAACGACGGGCTCGATTGCGCGGCGCTGGAGGGGTTGAGCCATTGTCGGTTGGCCTATGTCACACCGTCCCATCAGTATCCGCTTGGTGTGGTCATGAGCCTTGCTCGACGGCTGGAACTGCTGGCCTGGGCCGAACGCAACGATAGCTGGATCGTCGAAGACGACTATGACGGCGAATACCGCTACAGCGGTGCGCCGCTGGCGCCCTTGGCTGCGCTGGATCGCCAGGGCCGGGTGCTTTATGTCGGGACGTTCGGCAAAGTCGCGTTCCCGGCCTTGCGCCTGGGCTACCTGGTATTGCCTCCGGGCCTGGTGGATGCGTTTGCCCGTCGTCGCGCCGTGGATGTGCGCCACTCGGAAGTCAGCACCCAGGCGGTGATGGCCGAGTTCATGGCCGCCGGGCATTTCCAGCGGCACATCCGGCGCATGCGCCGGGCCGCACTGGCACGACGCGATGCGATGCTGGCCGGTTGGCCGAAAGCTGTCGCCGGCGTGGGGCCGCTGCCGACAGTGGTGGCGGGGTTGCATGTCACGGTGCCGGTGGACAGCGTCGAGCGTGAGCGGGAGCTGATCGTCCAGGCGACCCGGATTGGCGTCGAGATCAATGGCTTGAGCAGCTATTGGCTGCCCGCCACGCAGCCTCCCCTGGTGCGCGCCGGGCTGGTGCTGGGGTTCGCGGCCGTCCCGCCAGCGGCCATCGGTGCCGCGCTGACGAGCCTGGCAAAGGCATGGGGCGCCGGGGATTGAACACCGGGCATCGACGGATGCCCGGTGGGCCAGGACTATGAGGGCCGTTTCGGAAAGAAGACCGCAATGGCTTGATCCACGGCGATCTCGCTGCGGTAATGGTCGATCAGTTGCCGCTGGTTGAGTTCGTTGGTCGAGTCAGCGGCTTTCCCGAGGTTGACCTGTTCCGGTGTCTTCAAGCGTGCGGACAGGAAAGCGTGAGCCGGTACCCAGTCGGTCGAATAGTGGAAATCGGCGAACCAGAGGGTTTTGTTTTCCTTGAGGTCCTTGATCTCATACCGGTCCAGGTAGCCATAGAACGGTCCCTTGATCCGTTGTCGGCTTTTCTGCTTGCTGATGGAAATCTGATTCCGACTCTTGAGCCATGTGACGCTGCTCATGGTGGGCGGACGTTGCTTGATGACCTTGAGCACGGCTTCGAATCCATCGTCGTAAAGGGCCTTCGCGGCTTTCTTGAGTTCCGCGCGCGTGGATTCGGCAATACGTCGCTCGTCTGCGGGAATATCCACCGTTTCGTTCGAAGTGCTGTCCAGCGCTTTCGTGATCGCGGCGCCGACTTTCTCCATCCGGCTGGCATGGGCGTTCAGGATCACGGCGAGCCCTGCAGGAGAGCGCTCAGGCTCCTGGAGGTTTTCCGCGACCTCGGTCTTGAACGCCGTCAAGCCATTGATCAGGGCCTTGCCCTTGGTCACGCTGGTCTTGAGCGGTGGAACCACCGACGGCATGGCGGCCGGCGGGGAGTCGGCATTGATATGGGGCACCCACTCGCCGTTGTCCTTGCGATGGAACGTGGCGATGATCTTGTCCGAGAACGGGTGCTTGACGTCGACCCAGTCGGTTTCCTCCTTCAGCTTCGTCAAACGCGGCTCACCACTGACCAGGCCCCAGAACCGCGCCCTGATGAATCTTTTTCTCGGCCTCGGACGTGCCTCATACGGTGCCCCCGTGGTCCGTTGGTTGCTGCGTTCGTCGAGGGCCTGGGCCAGGTGACGCAGGGTTCGTTTCTTGAGCAGGCCGACCTGCTTGACCAGTCGACTGAGCTCCACCAGGCGAACGCTGTCCTTGTATTCACTGGCGATGTATTCAAGGTGTTCCTCGATGGCGGAGAACTGTTCCGTCAGGCTGCCGTAGGCGTCGATCTGCTCGTCGAGGCGAATCACGCTGCGTTCCTCGATGGCGTCATGCAGGCTCTGGAAAGCGACCGTGACGTTATCCACGACCTGATTGAGGTCCGCCCAGCCTTCGGGCATGGTGCCGACGCTTTCGAGCGACAGGCAAAGATGCCGGTACATGTCCAACTGGATCAGCCGGATGGCGTCACTCCTGTAGGCCGGCATCTTTGCACGGTGCTGGCGCAGGAATTCGAAGCCTTCGCGTCCCAGCTTCTTGAGCCTGGCGAAGCGGGTCTCCATGTAGTCCAGGCGTTCGATCATGTCGTCGCCGACCCTGATCATGGTGTCGGCGGCATCGATATGCTCCTGCTCCAGGATTTCTACACCGGAGGTGGTCATGTCCATGGCCTTCCTCAGGGCCGGGGTGAATCGCTCGTTCAACGCGTCTATCTCCTCGAACGTGAAATTGATCTGCGCATTGAGGTAACCCAGCCTGGCCTGGGGGGCGTCGGGCCTTGATTGGAACACCGGCCATTCGGTCAATATTCGCAAGGCTTCGTCGTAGCTCTCACGTTGTGTCTTCAAGGTGCTGAGGTACACGTCGCGCTTGGTTTCCTTGGCGGCGCCCGATGCCTTGTTCATTTCTTCGGCATTCATGGTCAGCAGCTTCTGGTTCTGCGGTTTGCTGTTTTCGATCCGGTTCAGCTCTGCAAGCAGTTGCGTGCTGAGGCGTTTTGCCTCGGCGATGACCGCCTGCCTGGCGTCTTTCGAACCGATGCCACGCAAACGCAGACGGGTATCGACATGCCATCTTCCATGGGTGTCGCCCATCAAGGCAGGACCGATGCGTGCGGGATTGGCCTCATCGACGATGAAGACCTGTTCCCCCTCCACCGCCACCTTGAACCAGGTATGCGCCACCTGTGCGTACCAGTCCTCGCCCTTTGGGTAGAGCCCTTTGAATGCGCCCTGGGTTTCGGGTTGCTCCAGCCTGTCGGGTTTGTCGATACGGAAGGTTTCCAGGAGCTTCACACCTTGCCCCGACTTGCTGATCAAGGCACCGCTGGAATGAATGACGGCGTAGTGTTCGGGCAACAGCTCGGTACCCTTGAGCGGTGGGCGCTTTTCGATGACCAGCTCGGTTTTTTTCAGGTCTTCCAGCTCGACCACCACCTCCGGCGCCGTCGATCGGCGGCTGCGTTTGCCTTCCCTGGCGCGGGCGATGGCGAACGCGGTGATGGCCATTGCCATGTTCAGCAGCAGGTCGACGAAGGCTTCCCATGTGGCCTGGCTGTTGAACGTTTCGTCGTTCTGCGTCAGCGACTCCACGTCGTCCAGGATCTGCCAGAACCAGGCCGCGGTGCCTACGGCTGAGCCCAGGTAGGGCAGCGCCAGGTTGAAGATCAACCAGCCGGCCTGCTTGAAGGTCTGCCAGCGATGCTCACTGTTGGAAATCGATTGGCGATCGGCCAGTTCCACCAGGGCGTCGGCATTGGCCTTGAACAACTGCGGCAGGAAGTCGGCTCCGAGCGTCTCTTCACTCAAGCTGATGGGGGCGCTGTTGGCCCAGGCCGAAAAAGGATCGGTCACGAAATCGATAATGGTCCAGGGGGAGGGCAGAGGGCCTGAAAACACGTATCGGCTGTAGTTTTCACGCACGCCGTCGGCTAGCCAGGCCAGTACCGACTGGCGCAAGGAAGGGGTTTGCTTGATGGCATAGATCAGGTTGCTGAACGATGGATACTGGCACAGCTGCGGTTCGAGCAGCGGCCGGTACAGCAGGCAGGGGCCGGCACCCGGGTTCTGGGGGCCGATCACGAACATGTTGGTCACGACGTCCTTCGAGTGCCTCTGTTCGGACACGAACGCCAGTTTGCGGATCACGATGGTCTGCCCGTCGATCTTGCGATCGGCCGGCTCGGGCTCCATCAGGGCGCATATATAGCGATAGCCCCGTTCATCGATGTAGCAGGCTCCGCGGATCTTGCTTTCGAGCGCCAGCATGGGTAGCTGGACGCGCAGCTGGGAGGTATACAGATTCTGGCGACGACTTGACTCCTGCGGGTCGTCCAGCAGCTTGCGCTTGACCAGTTCGGGGTAGACACGACCGATATCGATCTTGCCGATGACCTTTTCCAGGTAGTCGATCGTCATCCAGCCAGGCAGGGCGGTACCGTCGATCGATCGAACCGTTCTATCCCCCGGAGGCAGCGCGATGAGGTTTTGCAAGGCCAGTTCAACCAGGCTGAACCGAGCGGTTTCGAATTTCCCCGGCACGATGAAGGTACCCCAGGCAACCAGGCTGCGGATCTGGACCTGGATTTTCTCCAGGTCGAGGCTCTCGGCATCGGCGTGTTCCGATTGCATCTGTTGCTTCAGGGCCGCCAACGTGTAGCGCTTGATAGAAGGGATCTCGTCCAGGTAAGTCTTGCCGGCATGAGAACTGCTCAGCGCCGAGAGGCTTTTCATGTGTTGGGCAAACAGCATCTGGTCCGATACCGATGCTGTCTTCAACCAGTCAGGTATCTGCTTCTGGAACCAGTCTTCGGTCGGGTCGTTATCCGTGTCCAGCTCATCGGAAGCGTTCTGCTCGTTCTCGCTGGGTATGAACCTCTGCATGAAGCCCGGGGAGCCGATGATCTCCACTTGCATGGCAATCAACCCGCAAGCCTTGTGATCGAAGATATTGCCGCTGGGTTCGTAGAGCCGCCACTGGATCTTCTTGCGTACCCCGGTCCCCAGGTGAGTGGGCAGGGATTGGCCGAGGGCGTGTTGGGAGTCGAACTTCTCATAGCCGTTGCGCAGCGAGTAGGTGAGGATGACTTCCTGGCCGTCGATTTTGCCGATCAGCACCACGACCGAGTTCTCGTTGACGCGGGACACCTTGTCGCCGTTGACTTCATCGATATCGATCAGATACGCATGGGTGTCGAAGCGGTCATGCTCCTTGCGATCCTGTAGATCGGGATAAAGGTACAGCAGCCTGGCCATGGTGCATTCGGTCGCGGTCCAGCCCTTGACCTGCCTGACGTCCCAGAGCTTGCGCAGCGTGCGGGACAGCTCATGCCAGCGCGGACCGGAGGCGCCGAGGGAGGCGTTCCAGTACAGCAGTTGCTGCTCCTGGCTGGCGGACAACATGGTCGGCACCAGCTCGTTGATCATGTTGCCGATCTGCCCGATGCGCACCGGAAGATGCACCTCGGGCGTGGTCAGCGGCAGTTGGGTCAGATAGTGCAGGCCGTCCACCAGCAAGGTGGAATCGCTCTCGCCCACCCGCTCGGCCACCATGCTGCTCAAGGTTTCGTAGCGTGTGGGGCGCTCGACGATTTCGCCATCGACAATGTCCCAGTCCGGCTCCCCGACGACGGTGTTGTGCGGGTCGAGGTCCAGCGCCGGATAGAGTCGCTTGAGGGCTGTGCGCAAGAGTACGGCGGCCACTTCCGGTGAGGTCGGACCGGCCAGCAATTGATTGAGTACGGCATCCCTGAGGCTGGCTTCGGGCGTGGATTGCCCGGTGGTTCTTAAGGTTCTTGCCATTTGAGTCTCCCTGTCTCGCGGTACATGCAATCCTCGAAGCCAGATGCTTCGGGGATTGCATGCTAGGAGCGGGCAGGACAGGGAGGGTGGTAACTATGTATATGCCGGGTACAAGGTGCCGGGCTATTGGCCGGACTTGATCCGTGTCCAGGTTCGCGTCCGTGCTCGCTCGGCATCCCTGGGCAAGGGTTGCAGGGTGTAGAGCGTAGCCATCGCCGTCTCGGTCGGGTACAGGTTGGGGTTGCTGCGGATCGCGGGATCGACCTTGTCCGTGGCGTCCTTGTTCGGGTTCGGATACCCGACGAAATCGCTGATCGGGGCGATCACCTGGGGTTGCAGCAAGTAGTTGATGAAGGTGTAGGCGTCGCCCGGGTTCTTGGCGTCCTTGGGAATGGCGAGCATGTCGAACCAGATCGGCGCGCCTTCCTTGGGCAGGCGCATGTCCACCGTCACACCATTCTTGGCTTCCTTGGCCCGGTTGGCCGCCTGGGAGAAGCTGCCGGAATAGCCCACCGCCACGCAGATATCGCCGTTGGCGATGTCTGCCATGTACTTGGACGAGTGGAAATAGGTGATGTAGGGGCGGATCTTCAGCATCAGCGCTTCGGCCTTGGCATAGTCCGCCGGCTTCTTGCTGTTGGGGTCCAGGCCCAGGTGCTGAAGGGCCAGGGGCAGGATCTCCGACGGCGAATCCAGCAGCGCCACGCCGCACTGCTTGAGCTTGCTGATGTTCTCTTCCTTGAAGATCAGGTCCCAGCTGTCCACCGGCGCATTGTCGCCCAGGGCGGCCTTGACCTTGTCCGGGTTGAAGCCGATCAGGATGGTGCCGTACATGTAGGGCACGGCGAATTTGTTGCCCGGGTCGTTGGCTTCGATCAACTTCATCAGCTTGGGATCGAGGTGGTTCCAGTTGGGCAGTTTGCTGCGGTCCAGGGGTTGGAAGACGCCGGCTTCGATCTGCTTGGCCAGGAACACATTGGACGGCACCACCACGTCGTAGCCGGAATTGCCGGTGAGCAACTTGGCTTCCAGGGCTTCGTTGGTATCGAAGATGTCGTAGACCAGCTTGATCTGGCTGTTCTGCGCCTTGAAGTCGTCCAGGGCCTTGGGCGTGATGTAATCGAACCAGTTATAGACCCGCAGGGTTCGTTCCTCGGCCTGGGCCGTTGTGCAAAGCAGCGCGGCGCACAGGGCCGGGGCCATTAGACGCTTGAGTCTTTTCATGCTTGTGTTCCTCATTGGGCGCTTTGGAAACCTTCGAGTACGTTCACGGCATTGATGCCGATCTCAGCCACCGCATAGCCGCCTTCCATCACGAACAGGGTCGGCTTGCCGAGCGCGGCGATACGTTTGCCCATCGCCAGGTAATCCGGGCTGTCGAGCTTGAACTGGGAAATCGGGTCGTCCTTGAAAGTGTCCACGCCCAGGGACACGACGATGACATCCGCGTCGTAGCGCCGGGTTTCGTCGCACGCCTGCTCCAGGGCCGCGCTCCAGGTGTCCCAGCCCGAACCGGCTGGTAGAGGGTAGTTGAAATTGAAACCTTTCCCGGCGCCTTCGCCGCGTTCATCCGCGTACCCCAGGAAGAACGGAAACTCGGCCTCCGGGTGGCCGTGGATCGAGGCGAACAACACGTCGCTGCGCTCATAGAAAATCGACTGGGTGCCATTACCGTGGTGGTAATCCACATCGAGGATCGCAACCTTCTCGTGACCTTGGTCGAGGAACGCCTGGGCGGCGATGGCGGCGTTGTTGAGGTAGCAATAGCCGCCCATCAAATCGCTGGCGGCGTGGTGCCCCGGCGGGCGGCACAGAGCAAAGGCACTGCGGGCGCCGCGCTGGATTTCAGCCTGGGCGGTGAGGGCCACCTGGGCGGCGCTGTAGGCCGCTTGCCAGGTGCCGGCGGTGATCGGCGCACCGCCGTCGAAGCTGTAATAGCCCAGCTGGCCATGCAGGCTGCGGGGGATGACAGTGCGCAGGGTCCGGGCCGGCCAGGTGTAGGGCAGCAAATCGCCTTCGCGGTTGTACTCGACCCAGCGATCCCAGGCCCCGCGGAAAAACTCCAGGTAGGCCGCGGTGTGGATGCGCTGGATCGGTGCGAGGCCAAAATCCGTTGGCGCCTCCACCGGGCCCAATGCCCGGGCCTTGACCCGTTCCAGCACATGATCGGCCCGGGAGGGCATTTCGAAGCAAGGCATCAGTTGCCCGTCCATCAACTCGCAGCGGCCATGGTGCAAGTGGTGATCATCCGAGTAGATCGTCAGCATTTGTTGTTCTCCGCAAAAGGGCTGATCGGTTGACCACAGTCTTGCGGCGGGCGGCGTTTCAGAGAACGGCAGGAGAGGCCAAAAGGGGATCGAAATGGCCAAAAGGTTTGACCGTAAATCGCCCCTTGATGGCGCAGTTGTGCGCGGGGTTGGGGCATGAGTGATGCTCCGATGGTTGTCCGCAACGTGGCGAGGGAGCTTGCTCCCGTTGGACGCTCCAAATGCCTTGAGCGAAACCGCCTCAAAAAGTCTGGCGCATGCTTTCAGCCCCGCCGCATCGACCGGTTTGAGACGCTAGCGCCGTCGAGCGGGAGCAAGCTCCCTCGCCACAGGTGGATGGTGTCGCGGTTAGCGTGGGTCGACGTTATCCAGCGCTCGGTTCGCCAGCAATGAACTCAGTTCGATCAATTGCTGAATACCAAGAACGAAGTGGCGTTTTGAGCCTTCCAGTTCGAAAGCCAGGTCGCTGATCATCGCATCAGCCGAAGCCAGGGTCTCGCTGAGGTTGACAAGCAGGCATTCGCTGTCGATGTCCTGTATGACGGTGAAGAGCTGGCCCGGCTGGGAGCTGGCCTCGCGATTCTCCGGCTTTGGCAGCAGGTAGAAATCCAAGGCGCGCTTGGCGGCTTCGTCCTGCTTCTTGTTTTTCGGTTTACTGGAAGGCGAGGGGCGGGCTGTTTCAGGAGGATTGGGGGTGACCTTGAACATGTGGTGCTCCTTTCGTCTGAGGAACCATCACCGTCTGCCGCCAAGCAGATTGAGGTGACGGATTACACAAGGTTGGCGGACCGGAACGAAAGGAACCCGGCATCCCCGAAGGGATCCTTGCGCAACCCGCCATAACACAGGAGTGCCAATGCCAGAAGCATCGCAATCATATTGAGGGGCGTTGCACCTTTCGTCTAACGGGCCGCCAAGCCCGACCACTGATGGGCAGTGGCAGGGAAACGATAGAGACCGGGGGCAAGGCGCACAAGCGGGCGGATTCTGGCGTAGTTGTGGGCAATGGCGCAAGGATTCGTAGCTTGGTGGACGCGTTGGTGGAGGGCGAATAAACAAGGCTCCGGATTGCCCCGGGATTCGTGGCGAGGGAGCTTGCTTCCGCTCTGCGGCGCAGCCGTCGTAAATCGGCCGGTGCGGTATCTGCGCACAAATGCGTCAGTCTGTTTTGGGGTGACTGCGTACCCAACGGGGATAAGTCCCCTCGCCACAGGGGGATGTTGTACATGAAGGCGATGTAGGGGGATCAGGGCCTGAACTGACTCGGCGCCACGCCGCTCCAGCGCACGAAGGCGTGACGGAAGCTGGCTGTTTCGCTGAAGCCCAGTCGTTCGGCGATACGGTAGATGGGCAAGCGATCCTCGCAAAGCATCTGCTTGGCCCGTTCGAAGCGCAGTTCGTCCAGCAGTTCCTGGTAGCTGCAGCCGCAGTCCTTGAGGTGCCGGCGCAGGGTGCGTGCCGAGCAGTTCATCTGTTCGGCCAGGCGTTCCAGGCCTGGGGCGGCGTCCAGCTGGACGGCGAGCAACTGGCGGATCCGCCCCAGCCAGGCCTGGCGTCCGGTGAATTCGGTGTTCTGCTTGCGGCAGCGTTCGACCATGGCGTTGTGGGTGATGGGGTCGGCCAGGGGCAGGGGGCGGTCCAACCAATGACGGTCGAAGGCAAAGGCGTTGACGGTGGCGTCGAAACGCACCGGGCAGTCGAAGTAGGCCACGTAGCGTGCCCGGTACTCCGGTGCAGGATGTTCGAAGCGCGCTGCATGCAGCGGCAATGCGCGGCCAAGCAGGTCATTGCAGATGACCTTCAGCGAGACCATGCAGAATTCGGCATTGAATGCCGCCAGGGCGGGATTCTCCCGGTAATCGCTGGCGCTGAGCCAGATGTGCTCGCCATCGTCCTCCAGGGCCAGGTCGAACAGTGTTCCCAAAAGAGCCGGATAGCGCAGTGCCAACCGCAAGGCGTCACCTAAGGTGGCACTGGTGAGCAAGGCATAGCCGAGCATGCCGTAGGACGAAACATGCATGCGCAAGCCCAGGTCCAGGCCGATGTCGCGCTTGAGGGCCACGGCGTTGGCGCAGACCTGCATTTCCTGGTTGGTGGTGATGCGCGTGTCGGCCCGGTTCAGGTCGGCCGCACTGATGCCGCTGCCGGCCAGCAACGCTTCACTCGGCAGGCCTTCGTGCTTGAAGGCATCAAGCACCAGGGAGACGGCGTTGAGAGTAGTGAGGTGGGAATGAAGCATGTTCGTTTCCAGCCTTGGGGAGGCTGGATATCGAGCAAGTTGTATGCCGGGAAAAACGATAACCCGATACCGCACAACGCCTCAACGGGCTGCTTACGCTCGCAGGTAACGGTCGCGGTTCGCTTCTTTAGGCGCGCTGAAGACTTCCACTCATTGCCTGCCAATGGAAAAAAGCCATGTCGACTTCAAGCCCCACTCCTTCGATGACAAGCTCGCCATGCCCCCTGCGAATCGATGATGAGATCACCTCATGGGCCCTGAACGTGCACCTGCTGTTCGCGTCACGCCCGTCGCTGACGGACGTCGCACGGACGACGCTGCAAGCGCTCCTCGATGAACGTTACCCAACGTTGGCGCCAGCCGCCGCAACCGCCGTGATCCTTGAACCTCAATGGCGCATGGACGGCGGGCAACCGCACAAGGTCGGGTACAACACCCATGGATTGGCCGACCTGTTGCTCGAGCGCTGCAGGGGCGTGGGGGCAAGGACGTTCAGCCAGGGCAGCTTTCTTGCGAAATTCCCTGGCGCAGAGACGCCCCAGGGCGAAAAGGTCCCCTTGGATGAACTCCAGCAAATGCTCGAAGAAGGGGCCTCCACGCTGCTTGAGGGCTATCAACAGCACCTGGTGGATTTCTGGAGCACGGACGCTCCCAGTGTCTGGCGACAACTGTCCGATCTGTTCAAGACGCAGTTGCAACAGGCCGCTTCGGCGCTCGTAGGCGAGGAACTCGCCACCGTCCAGGCCGTCCTCGACTACCCGGAGCCGGCTCGGCGACAACGAGCCCTGGGGCAGGGCACCACCCGAGCCTGCGTCACGTTTGTCTACGAGGGCGACAGCAACGTTCCTCATCCGGGGGATGTGCTGGTGCTGGCCATGTCGCGCCGTCTGGGTGAGCGAGAAATCGCTTTGCTCTACACATTGACGGGCGGGATCGAGGTGTTCGGCTCGGTGGCGGCAATGGAAGCGTCCTGGTTCGGTGCGCGCCGGGCGGACGATTCGAAGCTGAGAAACTACACCCCCGAGCAGGACATCTTCGACGCCTTGACCCTCTGCCTCCTGGAGCGTCAGTTGCAACTGCTCGCCAGGATCAAACCCTCGGCTTATCCCGACACGGCCAGTCTTGAACGCGAAGTGGCGCTGGTTTCCGGTCCCGGCACGCTGCTGGGGGCCTTTCGCTCGGGGCATGAGGCCAGGCTGTCGAAACTGCAGCAGGTGCTTCCATCCTGGCTGAGGAATGCACCGTTGGCGGATCGCGGCGCCTACGGTCGTTTGTTGTCATCGCTGGCGGCGCAGCATCGAAGGTCTGTGTCATTCATGGCGGGTATTTCGAACATCCTTGAGTTCGCTGACCAGGCCTTGAAGGAAAAGATGCTGGAGGATGACCCTTCGCGCACGGATATCTCGGTGAACGAAATTGAAGTGACGTTATCCCGGTCGAGCAATTCCCCGTTCGAGATCATCGATCCGCCGTTTCCTCCCCCTCGCAGTGCGACTCAAACCCGGACTTTCCCCGAGATGGCGATCCGAAATCTCGAAGCTTTTCCCTGGAGCCCATCGAAGATCACTTACCGAGGGGGCGAACCACCCGCCTGGATGACCTATGAATATCTGCGGGACCTGACCTCGCGAGCCGACATCGGCCAGCACTATCCCGAACTGCTGCAGCGCAAGTTACTGAACGATCCCCTGGATGTGGCCCGCAGGCAGCAACGTTTCGCTGATCGCCTCGCCATCCTGCTGCCATTGCAGGCATTGGAACTGAAGATCAAAAAGAACCTTACCGATATGGCTTATCGCTTTGTCGTGGCGGTGTTGCGGCCGACTCTGTCGGCCGGTTTCGCTGCCGGGTATGAACCGGTCATCAGGCCCCTGGCTTTCCTGACCGATGCCCAGGCAACGCCCAATGTGGTCGCCGACATGTTTGTGATCGGCCCCGAGGATGCCAGCCTGGGCCCTCATGTGCTTTACAGGCCTGCTTCGTCAACGCCCCTGATGGAATTTGCCTCGCGAGCCGCTCTTTTCGATGCCATCAAGCAGGCCGGAGCGTTACAGGACAGCGTACTTGCCGGGCTTGAACCTTCTGCCCGTCGGGTCTATGCCAATGGTGGTTTCCAGGAGCCGCACATCGGCCGGGTGCTGCTTTCGGATGCCACCGCTCCCCGGTCTCCGGAACCTGCATTGCTCGGCCGCGAGCCGTTACAAGGCGATATCGTCGGTGCGTTGTACAAAGCCTGTGCCCGGGCCTTGATCGAACAGGCCAAACGGGCTTCGGTGTCCGACTCGCAGACGCGCTGGGACAGGTTCATGCAGTTTGGCTGGGTAGCGTTCAACCTGTTGCTGCCGCTGCTGGATGGTCCGGTAATGATGATCGGTTTGCTGGCCCAGCTCACGGAGCAGCTTGATGAGTTCATTGACAGCGAGGGGGTGCAAGACAGCGCGGAAGCCTTGGCCGCGGCGTTGATGGGCCTGGCGTTGGTGCTGGTACAGGGAGGGGCGCGCCTGGGAGCGATCAGCCGACTGGAGTCGCGGGCGAGGATCGAGCATGAGGCTCCGGTTGCCTTGCCTGGCAATGCGATCATCAAAGAGCCGGCGTTAGCTGCGTCCGCTAGCCCTTACGGGGCGAAAGCGCGGCTGGTCTATGGCTGGTCGAGCCCTCGTACCCATTTTTCCGCCCCTGAGCTGGCCCGCCTCGATACTTTCCAACTGGCGTCTCCTTCTACGTCGCAAGGCCTGGTGGTTTCGGGTGAATACCAGGGGCTCTATCAACGGGGCAGCCTGTGGTTTGCCCAGGTCGAAGGCAGATGGTATCGAGTGTCACGCCGGCTTGAGGGGGTGGTGATCATCGACGCCGCCCATCCGGCGCGGACCGGTCCCTGGCTTGAACATGACGGGCAGGGTCGCTGGCGCCTGGGACTCCGCCCGCGATTGCTCGGTGGTGCGGGTGGGCTGAGTATCCGTGCCGCAAAGAAACTCAAGAGCCTGGAGAAGAAAGGGCGCGATCTGCTGGGCACACTTGATCAACAAATGTCTGACGTCGGTTGGTTGTCCAGAAGTGAGCGTCCGCCTATCGACGTAGAGGATCTCATCGTAGGCAAGGCAACCGGGTTCGACCGCTGTGCCGAGGAGATCGAGCAGTTGACGCAAGCGCTGGGTGACCAGGCTCCGCGAATGTTGATCGAGGAGCTGAGGGCCGGTGCCAGGCGTCTGCGGGAGTTGGGGCGAACCACCCGCATCATGATGACCAAGGCGAAGCTGCCCAACGTTGGCGCGGTGGAGTACTTGCTACAGGAACAGGAGATCAGCATCCGCAAGGCCGGTGGCCGGGTGGATATTTCAGACAATAAAGGTAACGACTTCCTGCAGGTCTACGAGATTCGCGAGAGGCGCAACAACCGCGTGCTGTGGTTCGCTCACTTCCATTATCTGAAACAGGATGCAGCGGCGGATGCCTTTACCAAGGCTCACCTGAAGACATTCGAGCAGGGCGGGCGGGGGCTTGAGTTCCAGAAAGCCCAGCAGAAGGCCGGCCAGGCGGTTGAGCGGATCTGGCGTGCCGACATTGGCAGCGCCGCCGCCAAGGCGTTGTTCCTCTCGGTGTAGCGGTGTGAGGCGCGAGGAGACTCGCGCCTCAGCGGTTTGCAGGGCTCAGCTCAGCTCACCGCATAGGTCCAGCTCAACCAGCCGGCGGACATCCTCCACGGCCAGCCCGGCGCCTATCAACGCTTGCAGCTTGCCGAACGCCGCCTCGCGGGTCATGCCGCCACCGGACAGCACCCCAACGCCTCGCAAGCGGCTGCCGGCTTCGTACACGTCCAGTTCCACGCCGCCTTCATGGCATTGAGTCACCGCCACCACTACCACGCCGCTGTCCCGTGCCCGCTCCAGGCTGGCGAGGAAGGCCGGGTTGTCGCTTGGCCCGGTGCCGCTACCGTAGCACTCCAATACCAAACCCTGGATACCACTGCCGAGCAGGCCATCGAGGATCTCGGCGCTGATGCCGGGAAACAGAGGCAATGCCGCGATATTGGCCAGTTGTCTTGGCTGCTGGTAATTCAGCTCGGCCGGCAGGGACGTGGCTTTCGCTGCGCCGCCCTGGCGCTCCAGGCGCTTGAACGGATGGCGACCGAAACTGCGCACTTTCGCGCACCGGGTCGGTGCCAGCAGCTCCCCGTGGAAGTACAGGTGCACGCCCGGGGCCAGGCCCTGGCCGAGGGCGACCAGCGCGCCGCTGAGGTTCTCCCAGGCGTCGCTGTCGGTCACGCCGGCGGGCAGCATGGAACCGGTGAAACATACCCGGGCATGCAGGCCCAGCAGTTGGAAACTCATCGCCGCCGCGCTGTAGGCCAGGGTATCGGTGCCGTGCAGGATCAGCACGCTGTCGCAACCCTGTACATCCACGGCATCGACCACCGCTTCGCGCAGTTGCTGCCAGTAGGCCGGGGTCATGTTGGCGCTATCGATCAGAGGCGACATCTCCCGGAAGCGCCACTGCGGGATCACGAGTTCGGGTTGGCTGTGCAGGTAATCGCGCATGCGCGCTTCGAAGCCGGAAGCCGGGGCCAGGCCCTGGGCGCTGGCCTGCATGCCGATGGTGCCGCCGGTATAGAGCACCATGACGTGCTGGGCGGCAGGGTAGGTCGAGCAATTCATGGTTGTTCTCCGAGGACGAAAGCGGCAGCTTCGTCGAGCTGCCCCAACATAAGGTCGAGCATGACGCCGACCTTACGCTGTGTCACGCCGGGCGCAGGGGATGCGCCCGGTTTTTTGCAACAAGCCTGCCGATCAGCGTTGCGCTGCGGTCGCGCCGGTCACTGCTTCAGGCTGGGGAGCCGAAGACGGGTTGGCTGGCCAGGCCTTGCGGTCCAGATCCAGGTCCGGGAACCTGGCGGAGTCGAAGACCGGTACCTTGATGCCGCAAGAGCGCTGGTCGTCGTAGTCGCGCAGGATGCGCATGCCGACCTTGAACAGCATGAACAGCGCGATCAGGTTCACGAACGCCAGCAGAGTCATGGTGATGTCGGCGAAGGCAAACACGGTGCTGAGGTTTTCGATGGCACCCCAGAAGATCAGCACCAGGACCAGCGCGCGATAGCCGATCAAGGCCTTGCGGTTTTCACCCACCATGAAGCGCAGGTTGTTCTCGCCCAGATAGTAGTTGTAGAGAATCGAGGTGAAGACGAACAGCGCCAGGGCCACGGAAATGAACATCCGGCCCCAGTCGCCCACGACGGCAGCCAGGGAGTTCTGGGTCAGGGCAATGCCGTCGCCTTCGAAGCCAGGGGTGTAGAAGCCCGACAGCAGGATCAGCAGCGCGGTGCAGGTGCAGATCACGAAGGTGTCCAGGAAAACACTGAACGCCTGGACCACGCCCTGGGCGACCGGGTGCTCGACCGAGGCGACAGCGGCCACGTTAGGCGCACTGCCCAGGCCCGCTTCGTTGGCGAAGACGCCACGCTTGACGCCCATGACGATGGCGCTGCCGATCAGGCCGCCGAAAGCCTGGTCCAGGCCGAAGGCGCTTTTGACGATGGTCACGAGCATGGCCGGTACATGGTCGAACTGCAGCACGATCACGTAGATGGTCACGGCGATGTAGGCCAGGGTCTTCACAGGCACCAGCAGGTCGGCGACCTTGGCGATACGCTTGATCCCGCCGATGAACACCAGGCCCAGCAGCACCGCCAGGCCCAGGCCGGTGTAGGTGGTGTCGAGACCGAAGGCGTTGTTCAGCGAGTGGGTCACGGCGTGGGCTTGCAGGCCGTTGAAGGCAAAGCCGAAGGTGACCAGCAGCAGGAACGCCATGATCATGCCCAGCCAGCGTTTCTGCAGGCCGTGCTGGATGTAGTAGGACGGGCCGCCACGGTACTGGCCTTCGGAGTCGCAGCGCTTGTAGAGCTGGCCGAGGGAGCATTCGAAGAAGCTGCTGGACATGCCGACCAGCGCGGTCACCCACATCCAGAACACCGCGCCGGGGCCGCCGAGAGTCACGGCGATGCCGACACCGGCGATGTTGCCCGCGCCGACACGACCGGCGAGGCTGAGCATCAGGGCCTGGAAGGAACTGAGCTGGTCGGTGCTGCTCTTGAGGCTGTCACGGAACACCGAGAACATGTGGAAGAAATGACGGAACTGGACGAAACGCGAGCGGATCGTGAAGTAGCCGCCGAGCCCGACGATGAGCACGATCAGCACTTTCCCTGAGAGGAAGTCGTTGATGACTTCAAGCATGAGTATTCCTCGCTGTTTTTTGTTTAAGCAAATGCTGGCCATTTGGAAACATCACGTTACATCCGTCGGCGCACGGCTTGACAGGTGAGGCGAGGTTTCGTCCCGGTCCAATTCGCGGGTTGTTATTAGTTCGGGTTTCGCATGTTTAAGGTCTCGCTACCGACGACCACTCATGCGAAGAGGGGCGGCACTATACCTATCAGTGCCTTGCCCGTCTGCACGGTTGTGGTGCAAGCGACGAAACGTCGTGCCGCAATCGGTACGAATCGCAGCCTTCGACAGCCCATCAAAGGAGCTGTCGAAGGCTGAGATCTGTCCCGATGTTGTCAATTTCGGCATAAGCCCTCCCTGGCGATGGCAAAAAAAGGGCTTGGGGAAAAAATTCCCCAAGCCCTCAAAAGGTGAGAGGTGTCTAGTCCCTCGACCTGGTGAGCAATGCTCTCTGTCACGCCTTGAGCGGGACCAGACGCGGAGCGATCATGTTTTCCGGGCGCAGGATGTCGTCGAGCATGGCGTCGTCGAGCAGACCTTCTTCGCGCACCAGTTCCAGCACGCCGCGTCCGCTTTCCAGCGCGACGCGGGCAATGCGAGTGGCGTTTTCATAGCCGATGTACGGGTTCAGCGCGGTGACCAGGCCGATCGAGTGCTCGACCAGTTCACGGCAGCGCGCTTCGTTGGCGGTGATGCCGACGATGCAGTGTTCGCGCAGCATGTCCATGGCCCGTTGCAGCAGGCGGATCGAGTCGAAGATCTTGAAGGCGATCAGCGGCTCCATCACGTTCAGTTGCAGCTGGCCGCCTTCGGCCGCCATGGTCAGGGCCAGGTCGTTGCCGATGATCTGGAATGCCACCTGGTTGACCGCTTCCGGGATCACCGGGTTGACCTTGCCGGGCATGATCGAACTGCCTGGCTGACGGGCCGGCAGGTTGATTTCGTTGATGCCGGTGCGCGGGCCGCTGGACAGCAGGCGCAGGTCGTTGCAGATTTTCGACAGCTTGACCGCGGTGCGCTTGAGCATGCCGGAGAACAGCACGAAGGCCCCCATGTCGGACGTGGCTTCGATCAGGTCGGCGGCGGGCACCAGCGGCTGGCCGCTGATAGTGGCCAGGCGCTGCACGGCCAGGGCCTGGTAGCGCGGGTCGGCGTTGATGCCGGTGCCGATGGCGGTGCCACCCAGGTTCACTTCGGTGAGCAGTTCGGGCGCCAGGGTTTTCAGACGCGCCAAGTCTTCGCCCAGGGTCGTGGCGAAGGCGCGGAATTCCTGGCCGAGGGTCATCGGCACGGCGTCTTGCAGCTGGGTGCGGCCCATTTTCAGGACGTGGCTGAACTCTTCGCCCTTGGCGGCGAATGCCTGGATCAGGCTTTCGAGGCTGGCCAGCAACGCATCGTGGCCCAGCAGCAGACCCAGGCGGATCGCGGTCGGGTAGGCGTCGTTGGTGGACTGCGCCATGTTCACGTCGTTGTTGGGGTGCAGGTATTGGTACTCGCCTTTCTGGTGACCCATGGCCTCCAGCGCGATGTTGGCGATGACTTCGTTGGCATTCATGTTGGTCGACGTGCCGGCGCCGCCCTGGATCATGTCCACCACGAATTCTTCGTGGAAATCGCCGCGGATCAGACGGGCACAGGCTTCGCTGATGGCTGCATGCTTGGCTTCGCTGAGCTGGCCCAGCTCGCGGTTGGCATCGGCGGCGGCCTGCTTGACCATTGCCAGACCGACCACCAGCTTGGGGTAATGCGAGATCGGAACGCCCGAGAGGCGGAAGTTGTTCACCGCTCGCAGGGTCTGGATGCCGTAATACGCTTGCGCTGGTACTTCGAGTACGCCAAGCAGATCTTTTTCTGTGCGGAATGATGCAGCGGAAGACATGATGGAAAATCATCTCGATAAGGACCCGGACTGTGCCGGAACGCTGTGGATCCTAGGCCTTCAGGAAAATAAGGGCCAATGCTGTTAAACACTGCCCTATGCATATTCGGCATAATGCACATGTGACGCCGGGCGAACGGCGAACGTGTGACCTGTTTTGGTGCGTGTGTCGTGCATGCGTTGGGCATGTGCAGGGAGAACGTGATGAATCTTGAAAGCAAATGGCTCGAGGACTTCAGTGCCCTGGCCGCCACTCGCAGTTTCTCCCAGGCGGCCGAGCGCCGCTTCGTGACGCAACCGGCTTTCAGCCGACGCATCCGCAGCCTTGAGGCGGCGCTGGGGCTGACGCTGGTCAACCGCTCCCGCACGCCGGTGGAACTGACGGCGGCGGGGCAGTTGTTCCTGGTGACGGCACGCACCGTGGTGGAGCAACTGGGCGAGGTGCTGCGTCACCTGCATCACCTGGAGGGTGGACAGGGCGAGGTGATACAGGTGGCGGCCGCGCATTCCCTGGCCCTGGGCTTTTTCCCACGCTGGATCGCCCAACTGCGCAATGAAGGCATGAACATCGCCACCCGGCTGGTGGCCACCAACGTGGGCGATGCCGTCCATGCCCTGCGCGAAGGCGGCTGCGATTTGATGCTGGCCTTCTATGACCCGGATTCGGCCATGCAGATGGATCCGGAGATCTTCCCGTCACTGCACCTGGGCCAGACCGAAATGCTGCCGGTATGCGCCGCCGATGCCGATGGCAGGCCGCTGTTCGATCTCGAAGGCGAGGCCAGCGTGCCGTTGCTGGCCTACAGCGCCGGGGCGTTCCTCGGACGCTCGGTGAACCAGTTGCTGCGCCAGCGGGCGCTGCGTTTCACCACGGTCTACGAAACGGCCATGGCCGACAGCCTCAAGAGCATGGCCCTGGAAGGCCTGGGCATCGCCTGGGTGCCGCAACTGAGCGTGCGCGCCGAGCTGGCCCGAGGTGAACTGGTGATCTGCGGCGGTACCCAATGGCATGTACCGCTGGAGATCCGCCTGTATCGCTGCGCCCTGGTGCGCAAGGCCAATGTACGACTGCTCTGGCGCAAGCTCGAGGGGGGCGTGGCCCAGGGTGCCATCGGATCCTGAAAACAACACGCAACCCCTTGTGGGAGCGAGCTTGCTCGCAATGGCGTTGGCTCTGCAGCATTGATGGCGACTGACACACCGCTATCGCGATCAAGCTCGCTCCCACAGGGATGCGGGCTGTTCCCTCGCTGACCTGCGAGTCAATAAAGCCGCCGCTTCAGCCCAAATGACAGATGGTCGGCGAAGGTGCGTTTAACGCACCGTTTTCGGTATACTGCCCGGCCTTCGGTCGGTTCGCCCGGCCATAATTCGTACAACAAGCCACGCTGGTTTCCCGCGTGGCTTGTTGTTTTTTGACGCGCCCGCGGGCGCCCAGAGAGAAGAGGCACGACGATGAGTGCACTGGTTGGCGTGATCATGGGCTCCAAGTCCGATTGGTCCACCCTTAGCCACACCGCCGATATGCTGGAAAAGCTCGGCATCCCCTATGAGGTGAAAGTGGTTTCCGCCCACCGCACCCCGGATCTGCTGTTCCAGTACGCCGAAGAGGCCGAGGCGCGTGGCATCGAGGTGATCATCGCCGGTGCCGGTGGCGCGGCCCACCTGCCGGGCATGTGTGCGGCCAAGACGCACCTGCCGGTGCTGGGCGTGCCGGTACAGTCGTCGATGCTCTCGGGAGTCGATTCGCTGCTGTCCATCGTGCAGATGCCGGCCGGCATTCCGGTCGCGACCCTGGCCATCGGCAAGGCTGGCGCGATCAACGCGGCCCTGCTCTCGGCGAGCATCCTGGGCGCCAAGCACCCACAATTTCATACCGTATTGAAGAAATTCCGCGCTGAACAGACAGACAGCGTCCTGGACAATCCGGACCCACGCATTGCCTGAGGTGGTTGACGAATGAAGATCGGTGTAATCGGTGGCGGCCAGTTGGGCCGCATGTTGGCCCTGGCGGGTACGCCGCTGGGGATGAACTTCGCTTTCCTGGACCCGGCCCCGGACGCTTGTGCCAGTGCCCTGGGCGAGCATCTGCGGGCTGACTACGGCGACCAGGACCACCTTCGCCAACTGGCCGATGAAGTCGATCTGGTGACCTTCGAATTCGAAAGCGTCCCGGCCGAGACCGTTGCCTTCCTGTCCCAGTTCGTTCCGGTCTACCCGAGCGCCGAGGCCTTGCGCATCGCGCGAGACCGCTGGTTCGAAAAGAACATGTTCAAGGACCTGGGCATTCCCACCCCGGCCTTCGCCGACATTCAGTCCCAGGCCGACCTGGACGCCGCCGTCGCGTCCATCGGCCTGCCGGCCGTGCTCAAGACCCGCACCCTGGGCTACGACGGCAAGGGCCAGAAAGTCCTGCGCACGCCCGAAGACGTGGCCGGTACATTCGCCGAGCTGGGCAGCGTGGGCTGCCTGCTGGAAGGCTTCGTACCATTTACCGGGGAAGTCTCGCTGATCGCCGTGCGTGCCCGCGACGGTGAGATCCGTTTCTATCCGCTGGTGCACAACACCCACAAGGACGGCATCCTCAAGCTGTCCGTCGCCAGCACCGACCACCCGCTGCAGGCACTGGCCGAGGACTACTCCAGCCGGGTGCTCAAGCAGCTCGATTACGTCGGCGTGATGGCGTTCGAGTTCTTTGAAGTGGACGGCGGCCTCAAGGCCAACGAGATCGCCCCTCGGGTGCACAACTCCGGGCACTGGACCACCGAGGGCGCCGAGTGCAGCCAGTTCGAAAACCACCTCAGGGCGGTGGCCGGGCTGCCCCTGGGTTCGACCGCCAAGGTCGGCGAAAGCGCGATGCTCAACTTCATCGGCAAGGTGCCGGACACCGAGAAAGTCCTGGCAATCGCCGACTGCCATCTGCATCACTACGGCAAGGCGTTCAAGGCCGGACGCAAGGTCGGCCACGCCAACCTGCGGTGTGCCGATCGGGCCACGCTGGCCCAGCAGATCATCAAGGTCGAGACGCTGATCGCCGAGCATTGATCCGCAACATTTTGGAACCATTCGTCGGCAGGATTCTCTCATGGCAAGGTGCCAAAGCCTGACTAGGCTTTGGCATGAGTCCTACTCAAGAGGAAATGCCATGGGAATCATCGGAACCATCTTTATCGGCTTGATCGTTGGCCTGCTGGCGCGCTTCCTGAAACCGGGTGATGACAGCATGGGCTGGATCATGACCATTCTGCTCGGTATTGGCGGTTCGTTGGCAGCCACCTATGGCGGCCAGGCCCTGGGCATCTACCAGGCGGGCGAAGGTGCCGGCTTCATCGGTGCCCTGGTGGGCGCGGTCGTATTGCTGGTGATCTACGGCCTGATCAAAAGAAACTGAATCAAATGCGTCAAGGCCCTCTCTACGGCGCGTAGAGAGGGCTAGAATGCCCGGCGTCCTACCTTTCACTCTTTGCCGAGCCCTTTCATGCGCCGTCTAGTGTTGACCCTTCTTTTGCTGGGCAGTGCCTTGGCCCATGCAGCCGAACTGCCGGAAACCGACTGGCTCGAGCTGATGCCCAAGTCGGACCAGAAAGCCCTCGAGGCCATGCCCGAGATCGACCACAACTCCCCGGAAGCCGATGGCACCTTCACTCAGAAAGGCGGCCTGAAACAGAGCAAGGGCTTGCCGGCGGTGATGTATTCGACCAAGACCGTGGCGTCGATGAACGACAAGCACATCCGCATCGGCGGTTATCCGGTACCCTTGGAAACCGATGCCAAGGGTCACAGCACGCTGTTTTTCCTGGTGCCATACCCTGGCGCCTGCATCCACGTTCCGCCACCGCCGCCCAACCAGTTGGTACTGGTGCGTTACCCCAAGGGCCTGAAGCTGGATGACATCTACACCCCGTTATGGGTGACCGGCACGCTGAAGATCGAAAAGGTCGACAACGACCTGGCGAGCGCGGCGTATGCGCTGGACGCGGAGAAGGTGAGGGTAGTGCAGGACGCGGATCTGTAACCGACTGCTCGGCTGACCCAAAACCATGCGGGAGCGAGCAGGCTCGCTCCCACTGTGGTTTTTGTGGCGTGGCTTAGAGCGGCTTGCTGCAGATGCTCACGCCAAGGGTATGGCTGGCCTCTGGCAGCAAGGTCACCACATCGTCCATCACATTCGCCGTTTCGATGCACAGCATGCGCTGCCAGCCATCGTCGGCCATGTCGCTGAAGGCCTTGGCGCGTTCGGTCCAGGGGTTCCAGATCACCGCCGAACGCGAACCGCTGCTGGTCAGTTCGATCCGTCGTGCCCAGTGCGGGTCCACGATGCTCAGCGTCGGCGGGGTATCGAGATAGATGCGATCCGTCTCGCCGGAAAAATGCAGGTCACCGGCCTGGGTCGCTGTGTTCCAGTCGTCCAGGGTCTCGATGTAACTCAGGCCATCGACCCCTTGGACATGCACGTTGCGGACATCGCTGACGGCGAAATAGCTGTGCAGCGCCTGGCTGAGGCTGACGGTCTCGCTGCCACGGTTATGGCTGGTGAGGCTGATGTGCAACTGCGTGTCCATCACGATGGCCAGCGTCAGGTCCACCTGATGGGGCCAGCCCGACAGGCCATTCTCAGGATAAGGCAGCACGAACTCCACCTTCAGGCTGTCGCCTTCGGCTTCGATGCCCTTCAATGTCCAGTCCATAGCCCGCACCAGGCCGTGGGCGGTGGCTGGCTCGTTGCTCACGCGCATGGCTTGTACGCTGTCGGGGTTGCGGGTGAGGTTGCCGAACCATGGCCAGCACACCGGTACACCGGCGCGGATGCTCTTGCCGGTCTTGAAGGTGGCCTGGTCGTTGAGCCAGATCAGCGGCGGCTGGCCGTCCACTTGATAGCTGAGGATATGCGCGCCTTGCTGGGCCACCAGCAACTCGGCCTGGCCGTGGCGAATGCGCCATCCATTGAGTTCATCCAGTTTGACGGCTTCGACATTGGGCGTAGGCATGCTGCAAATCTCGCTCGGGAACAGGAACTGCAATGGACCGCAAAACGGTCGCCGTGTTTAACGGGCGCGGGGCGGAACCGAACGGGTGCGACCGCTGCCATCGATGGCGACGAACACGAACACGGCCTCGGTGACCTTGCGCCATTCACTGGACAGCGGATCGTCGCTCCAGACCTCGACCATCATCTGGATCGAGCTGCGACCGATTTCCAGGGTCTGGGTGTAGAACGACAGTTGTGCACCCACCGCTACCGGCACCAGGAACGCCATGCGATCGATCGCCACGGTCGCCACGCGCCCGCCGGCTACCCGGCTGGCCATTGCCGTGCCAGCCAGGTCCATCTGGGACACCAGCCAGCCGCCGAAAATATCGCCAAAGCCGTTGGTGTCACGGGGAAGTGCGGTGATCTGCAGGGCCAGGTCGCCTTGCGGGATTGGATCTTCTTGCTCGAGCTCTATCATGCCGAAGGGGCCTCTGACCCGTAACTCTGTCTTGTACTTCAGGTGAATAGCCGTCTTTGTAAAAAACGATTCAGCCCGAACATGCTGCGTTCGTCACGTTTTTCGTAAAGGCGTGCCAAAGGGATACTCTGCGAAACCGGCTGGTTTTTCATTGCGCCCACCAACGACGTTTTCGCACAGCAACCCCTTACAGAGTGTCGCAAGCTTGCGAGTATATCGGGCGATAGACGTCGAGACGACCACTAGTGCCCTCATTCCCCAATAAGGTTCTTCTTTGATGGCGTCCCTCGCCGTCATGCTGCATTGCCGCTTCTCAAGGCGCCCGTTTGCGCAACTGGACACCCGGCTCCGATTTTCGATGCCCAAGGGCACGTCTCCATGTGCTTTTTCGAACAATTTGCTATCGTGCCAAACCTTGCCCCAACCCGTATCGGTGGGTTGCGGAAACGACTATAAGAGAAGCCCCTCCCATGACCACTGCGCCTTCGAGCACGGCAACACCCGCGCAACCCGCCCGTCCGCTGACCCGCAATGATTACAAGACCCTGTCGCTATCGGCCCTGGGCGGCGCGCTGGAGTTCTACGATTTCATCATTTTCGTGTTCTTCGCCACCGTGGTCGGGAAATTGTTCTTTCCCGCCGAAATGCCCGAGTGGCTGCGCCTGATGCAGACGTTCGGCATTTTTGCCGCCGGTTACCTGGCCCGTCCGCTGGGCGGGATCATCATGGCTCACTTCGGCGACCTGCTGGGACGCAAGAAGATGTTCACCTTGAGCATCTTCATGATGGCGGTGCCTACCCTGATCATGGGTCTGTTACCCACTTATGCGCAGATCGGCATGTGGGCGCCGATCCTGCTGTTGCTTATGCGGGTGATCCAAGGGGCGGCCATCGGTGGCGAAGTGCCGGGGGCTTGGGTATTCGTTTCCGAACACGTTCCGGCGCGCCACATCGGTTATGCCTGCGGCACCCTCACTTCCGGCCTGACGGCGGGGATCCTGCTGGGGTCGCTGGTGGCCACCGCCATCAACAGCCTTTATACGCCCGTGGAAGTGGCGGAGTTCGCCTGGCGGATTCCGTTCCTGCTGGGCGGCGTGTTCGGTCTTTTCTCGGTGTACCTGCGCCAGTGGCTGCACGAGACTCCGGTATTCGCGGAGCTGCAGCTGCGCAAGGCATTGGCCGAAGAAGTGCCGTTGCGCGCAGTGCTGCGTGACCATCGAGGCGCCATCATCGTTTCCATGCTGCTGACCTGGTTGTTGTCCGCCGCCATCGTGGTGCTGATCCTGATGACCCCGACGGTCCTGCAGACGGTCTATCACTTCCAGCCGACCACCGCCCTGCAGTCCAACAGCCTGGCGATCGTGATGCTGAGCATCGGCTGCATCCTGGCCGGTGTGCTGGCCGACCGCTTCGGCGCGGGACGTGTCTTCGTGTTCGGCTGCGCCGCATTGCTGGCCAGTAGCTGGACCTTCTACCACAACCTGGCCGAGCATCCGCAGTGGCTGTTCCCGATGTATGCCCTCACCGGTCTTCTGGTGGGCACCATCGGCGCGGTTCCCTATGTCATGGTCAAGGCCTTTCCGCCGGTGGTGCGCTTCAGCGGCCTGTCGTTCTCCTACAACGTTGCCTACGCGATTTTCGGCGGCCTGACGCCAATGATCGTCAGCCTGCTGCTCAAGGAAAGCCCGATGGGACCGGCCTATTACGTGGCGGTGCTGTGTGGCGTCGGGATGGTGGTAGGGGCCTATCTCTGGAAAAAAGGGCGCTAGACCGGTTCTGTGGCGAGGAGATAAATCCCCTTGCCACGACATCTTGTAAAACTCGATGCTGGCCTTTCATCCAATTGTCATATTTCAGCCATAGAGTGTTCACACGGCTTACAGATACTTGGCCGACTTAACACACCCTATCTGCTAGGAGTAAGGCATGAAACTGAAGCGTTTGATGGCGGCAATGACTTTTGTCGCTGCTGGCGTTGCGACTGCCAACGCGGTTGCCGCTGTTGACCCTGCGATCCCGAGCTACACCAAGACCACTGGTGTGTCGGGCAACCTGTCCAGCGTCGGCTCCGATACCCTGGCCAACCTGATGACCTTGTGGGCCGAGAACTACAAGAAAGAATACCCGAACGTAAACATCCAGATCCAGGCCGCCGGTTCCTCCACCGCGCCGCCCGCACTCACCGAAGGCACCTCCAACCTGGGCCCGATGAGCCGCAAGATGAAGGACAACGAACTGCAGGCCTTCGAACAGAAGTACGGCTACAAGCCAACCGCTATCCCGGTTGCCGTGGACGCCCTGGCCGTATTCGTGCACAAGGACAACCCGATCCAGCACCTGACCATGGAGCAGGTCGACGCGATCTTCTCCTCCACTCGTCTGTGCGGCGGCAAGACCGACGTCAAGACCTGGGGTGACCTGGGCGTGACCGGTGACCTGGCCAACAAGCCGGTCCAACTGTTCGGTCGTAACTCGGTATCCGGCACCTACGGCTACTTCAAGGAAGAAGCCCTGTGCAAAGGCGACTACAAGCCAAACGTCAACGAGCAACCAGGTTCGGCTTCGGTCGTGCAGTCCATCAGCTCTTCGCTCAACGGCGTGGGCTACTCGGGCATCGGCTACAAGACCGCCAGCGTGAAGACCGTGGCCCTGGCCAAGAAAGGCAGCACTGAGTTCGTCGAGGACACCGAAGAGAACGCCCTGAACGGCAAGTACCCGCTGTCGCGTTTCCTCTACGTGTATGTCAACAAGGCTCCGAACAAGCCTCTGGCTCCCCTGGAAGCCGAGTTCGTGAAGCTGATCCTGTCCAAGCAAGGCCAGGAAGTCGTGGTCAAGGATGGCTACATCCCACTGCCAGCCAAGGTAGCCGCCAAGGCCCTGGCTGACCTGGGTCTGTCGGAAGGCGGCAACGTCGCCAAGAAGTAAGCCCTGAGCCCGGGCCGGCGCCCGGGCTTTTGTGGAAGCGGGCCTGCTCGCGAAGAGGCCGGTGCATTCGACGTCGATGTCGACCGGCCCGATGCTGTCGCGAACGGGCTCGCTCCCACACACAAATTCCTGTCCGCTGCCGGTTTGTTCGGCGGCGGATTTGTTGCGTCACTGCATTGTCATCTTTCTGTCATACAGGATCGCTAGGGTGTGCGCATGAATGATCTGGCCAATTCCACAATGACTACGACTTCCCCTCCCAAGCGCATTGATTTCAATACGCCTGAGCTTCAACGCAAGCGTCGCGTCCGCGCGCTCAAGGATCGCCTGACCCGCTGGTACGTGCTGGTGGGTGGCCTTGCCGTCCTGGCGGCCATTACCCTGATTTTCTTCTTCCTGGCCTATGTCGTGCTCCCGCTGTTCCAGGGTGCGGACCTGACGGCCAAGGACTCCATCACGCCGGCCTGGATGCAGGACGCCGGCAAACCGCTGATGATCTCCATCGAAGAGCAGAACCAGGTGGCCATGCGGGTTTCCGACAAGGGCCAGGCGCTGTTCTTCGACCTGACCAGCGGCGCCGAACTGCGCCGTGTCGACCTGCCGGTCCCGGCCGGCGCCAGCGTGACGTCCATTGGCGAAGACCAGCCCGGCAGCCCGCTGGTGGTGATCGGCCTGTCCAATGGCCAGGCCCTGGTGTTCCGTCATACCTATAAGGTCACCTACCCGGACGGCAAGAAAACCATCTCGCCTGCCGTCGAATATCCTTATGGTGAGACGCCGATCGTCTTGAGCGAGCAGGGCGCGCCCCTGGAGCACGTCAGCCTCAACGCCACCGATTCGACCCTGTTGCTTGCCGGTTCCAGCGGTGCCCAGTTGCAGGTGCTGTCGCTCACCAGCGAAGAAAACATGATGACCGGCGAGATCACCAGCGAGCAGACGCGCATCGAGCTGCCGCAGATGACCGAGCCGGTGAAGAACATCTTCGTCGACCCTCGCCAGCAATGGCTGTATGTGGTCAACGGCCGGGCCCAGGCCGACGTGTTCAACCTGCGGGACAAGAGCCTCAACGGCCGCTACAAGCTGCTGGAAAACGCCGAAGCCCAGATCACCGCCGCCGCCCAGCTGGTGGGGGGGATCTCGCTGATCTTCGGTGATTCCAAGGGTGGCCTGGCCCAATGGTTCATGGCCCGCGATGCGGACGGCGAGCAACGCCTGAAGCAGATCCGCACCTTCCAGATGGGCACCACGCCGATCGTCGAGATCAGCGCCGAAGAGCGCCGCAAAGGCTTCGTCGCCCTCGATGCCGCCGGCAAGCTCGGCGTGTTCCACAGTACCGCCCACCGCACCCTGCTGGTGGACCAGGTGGTCGATGGCCAAGGTCTGTTCGGCATGTCGCCGCGGGCCAACCGCCTGATCGTGGAGCAGGGCGGCAAGCTGCAGCCGCTGACCCTGGACAACCCGCACCCGGAAGTGTCCTGGAGCGCCCTGTGGAGCAAGGTCTGGTACGAGAACTACGACGAGCCTAAATACGTCTGGCAATCGACCGCCGCCAACACCGACTTCGAACCCAAGCTGAGCCTTTCCCCGCTGACCTTCGGTACGCTCAAGGCCGCGTTCTACGCCATGCTGCTGGCCGCGCCGCTGGCCGTCGCCGCCGCGATCTACACCGCCTACTTCATGGCCCCCGGCATGCGCCGCAAGGTCAAGCCGGTGATCGAGCTGATGGAAGCGATGCCGACGGTGATCCTCGGTTTCTTCGCCGGCCTGTTCCTGGCGCCGTACGTGGAAGGGCATCTGCCAGGTATCTTCAGCCTGCTGATGCTGTTGCCCATCGGCATCCTGGTGTCCGGCTTCGCCTTCAGCCGCCTGCCCGAGTCGATTCGCCTGAAAGTGCCGGACGGCTGGGAGAGCGCGCTGCTGATTCCGGTGATCATGTTCGTGGGCTGGCTGTCGCTGTACATGAGCCCGTACATGGAAGCCTGGTTCTTCGGCGGCGACATGCGCATGTGGATTTCCCATGACCTGGGCATCACCTATGACCAGCGCAACGCCCTGGTGGTGGGCCTGGCGATGGGTTTCGCGGTGATCCCGAACATCTACTCCATCGCCGAAGACGCCGTATTCAGCGTACCTCGCGGCCTGACCCTGGGCTCCCTGGCCCTGGGTGCCACGCCGTGGCAGACCATGACCCGCGTGGTGATCCTCACTGCCAGTCCGGGCATTTTCTCGGCACTGATGATCGGCATGGGCCGGGCGGTGGGCGAGACCATGATCGTGCTGATGGCCACCGGTAATACGCCGGTCATGGAAATGAACCTGTTCGAAGGCCTGCGCACCCTGGCGGCCAACGTGGCGGTGGAGATGCCCGAGTCTGAAGTCGGTGGCAGCCATTACCGCGTACTGTTCCTGTCGGCACTGGTGTTGCTGCTGTTCACCTTTGTCATGAACACCCTCGCCGAGCTGATCCGTCAGCGTCTGCGCAAGAAATATTCGTCGCTTTAAGAAAGGTAGAAGTCTGTGAAACAGCACTCCCTGAAAGGATGGTTCAAGAGCGGCGCCCCCGGCGTCTGGATCAGCGGTGGCGCGGTGTCCATCGCGGTGATCATGACCATTGGCCTGCTGGCAGTGATTGCCGTGCGCGGCCTGGGCCACTTCTGGCCGGCGGACCTGATCCACGCCAGCTACAACGTGCCGGGCATGCCCAGTCACCTGGTGGTCGGCGAAGTGGTGCAGAAAGAAGAAGTGCCTCGCGAGCGGCTGAAAAGCGCTGGCCTGCCGGTGCCCGACGAAGGCCCCGAGTTCATGACCCGCGAGCTGGTGAAGGTGGGTAACCGGGACCTCAATGGCACCGACTTCACCTGGATCGTCGGCGACTGGCTGACCAACCAGACCACGCCACCGGAGCTGATGGCCATCGAGCGCCGCGAGTGGGGCAACTTCTACGGCTACCTGGTCAACGTCAAGGAGGAGGGCAAGGTCGTTGCCGAAGGCGAGGCCGCCTGGCCGCAGTTGCAGGCCCGGGTGGAGCGCGTCAACCAACTGGCCGCGGAGCTCAAGACCCTGGAGAAGGTCGAGATCGGTGCGATCAACGCCGGACTGGAGCGTATCCGCCTGCACGGTCGCAAGCTGGAGCTGGACGGCAAGCTTGACGCCTCGGCCCAGGCCGACCTGGACAGCGAGCGTGCCGAGCTCAACGCTCGCTACAAGGACATCGAGGCACGCCTGACCGACCTGCACGCCCAGTTCAACCGCGACAGCCTGACCGCCCGGGATGCCAACGGCAAGGAAGTGGAAATCAGCATCGGCAAGGTGGTGCACGCCTATCAGCCGAACGGCATGGGTACCTTCACCAAGCTGGGGTTCTATTTCAGCAAGGTCTGGGAGTTCCTCAGCGACGACCCTCGTGAAGCCAACACCGAAGGCGGGATTTTCCCGGCGATCTTCGGCACCGTGATGATGACCCTGATCATGGCGATGATCGTGACGCCGTTCGGCGTACTGGCGGCTGTATACCTGCGCGAATATGCGCGCCAAGGCACCATGACCCGGCTGATCCGTATCGCCGTGAACAACCTGGCGGGCGTCCCGGCCATCGTGTACGGCGTGTTCGGCCTGGGCTTCTTCGTCTACGTGCTGGGTGGTTCGGTCGACCGGCTGTTCTTCCCCGAAGCCCTGCCGGCGCCGACCTTCGGGACTCCTGGCCTGCTCTGGGCGTCCCTGACCCTGGCGCTGCTGGCGGTGCCGGTGGTGATCGTGGCGACCGAGGAAGGCCTGGCGCGTATCCCGCGGACCGTGCGCGAAGGCTCCCTGGCCCTCGGCGCGACCAAGGCCGAGACGCTGTGGAAGATCGTGCTGCCCATGGCGAGCCCGGCGATGATGACCGGCATGATCCTCGCCGTGGCCCGCGCCGCGGGCGAAGTGGCGCCGCTGATGCTGGTGGGCGTGGTGAAACTGGCACCTTCGCTGCCGCTGGACGGTAACTACCCGTACCTGCACCTGGACCAGAAGATCATGCACCTGGGCTTCCATATCTATGACGTGGGCTTCCAGAGTCCGAACGTAGAAGCGGCGCGGCCGTTGGTCTACGCCACGGCGCTGCTGCTGGTACTGGTGATCGCGATATTGAACCTGTCGGCGGTGTGGATCCGTAACCACCTGCGCGAGAAGTACAAGGCACTGGATAGTTGATTACGCACTGATTTTCTGTGGGAGCGAGCCTGCTCGCGATGGCATCGCCTCGGTCCAGCGCCGGGCCGAGGTGCCAGAAACGCGAGCAGGCTCGCTCCCACACAACCGAACCGAATTTGTTAGCACAGGGAGCCTCCCATGCAACACGAAGCACATACACACGGCATCAACATGTCGGCCCTGGGCCGCGACAAGCAGAGCCTGAACCTGGCCGAAGAAACCGTCGCCATCGAAGTGCCCGGCCTGAACCTGTTCTACGGCCAGAAGCAGGCGCTGTACGACGTCAGCCTGAACATCCCGAAACAGCGCGTGACCGCGTTCATCGGTCCGTCGGGTTGCGGCAAGTCCACCCTGCTGCGCACCTTCAACCGCATGAACGACCTGGTGGACGGTTGCCGCGTCGAGGGTGAGATCAACCTCTACGGCAACAACATCTACCGCAAGGGCGAAGACGTGGCCGAGCTGCGCCGTCGCGTGGGCATGGTGTTCCAGAAGCCCAACCCGTTCCCCAAGACCATCTACGAGAACGTGGTCTATGGCCTGCGCATCCAGGGCATCAACAAGAAGCGCGTACTCGACGAAGCCGTGGAGTGGGCGCTCAAGGGCGCGGCCCTGTGGGATGAAGTCAAGGATCGCCTGCACGACTCGGCCCTGGGCCTGTCCGGTGGTCAGCAGCAGCGTCTGGTGATTGCCCGCACCATCGCCGTGGAGCCGGAAGTATTGCTGCTCGACGAGCCTTGCTCGGCCCTGGACCCGATCTCGACCCTGAAGGTCGAGGAGCTGATCTACGAACTCAAGTCCAAGTTCACCATCGTCATCGTGACCCACAACATGCAACAGGCGGCTCGGGTCTCCGACTACACCGCGTTCATGTACATGGGCAAACTGGTGGAATTCGGCGATACCGATACGCTGTTCACCAATCCGGCCAAGAAGCAGACCGAAGACTACATCACCGGTCGTTATGGCTAGTCGAGGCCGTTGCAAGCCGCAGAGCACAGGCGGCAGATGCGATCCGGATCAACATTTAACTGCTTGAAGCTTGCAGCTTGAAGCTTGCAACTTTCGCGGAGCGAACAAGATGATTTCGAAGGAAGGCCTTACTCACCACATTTCCGCACAGTTCAACGCCGAGCTGGAGGAAGTGCGCAGTCACCTGCTGGCCATGGGCGGGCTGGTGGAAAAGCAGGTCAACGACGCGGTGACCGCGCTGATCGAGGCCGATTCGGGCCTGGCCCAGCAAGTGCGCGAGATCGACGACCAGATCAACCAGATGGAGCGCAACATCGACGAGGAGTGCCTGCGCATTCTGGCCCGTCGCCAACCCGCTGCTTCCGACCTGCGCTTGATCATCAGCATCTCCAAGTCAGTGATCGATCTTGAGCGGATCGGCGACGAAGCCACCAAGATCGCTCGCCGCGCCATCCAGTTGTGCGAAGAGGGCGAGGCGCCGCGCGGTTACGTCGAGGTTCGCCACATCGGTGACCAGGTGCGCAACATGGTGCGCGATGCCCTGGACGCCTTTGCCCGTTTCGACGCCGACCTGGCGCTGTCGGTGGCCCAGTACGACAAGATCATCGACCGCGAATACAAGACCGCCCTGCGCGAGCTGGCGACCTACATGATGGAAGACCCGCGTTCCATCTCCCGGGTGCTGAGCATCATCTGGGTCCTGCGTTCCCTGGAGCGTATCGGCGATCATGCGCGCAACATCTCGGAACTTGTGATCTATCTCGTGCGTGGCACCGATGTACGGCACATGGGGCTCAAGCGAATGAAGGAAGAAGTTGAGGGCACCCCGTCCGAAACCGCTAATGTTCCGGGTGAAACTGACGATAAGTAAGATTGCCCAAGAAAAGCGCCCGGCCTTCTGGTCGGGCTTTTTTTTGTGGCCTTTTTAATCGAAAGCAGCACCCCGCGAACGAAAAGTCCCGGCGTGACTGACGGTTTTTGGCAATATGCCATCAGTAAAAGCGGTATGCTTGCCGGGATTTTTTAGAGGTGGATCTGGATGAGTAAGGTCAGTGTGTTGGTCGTGGACGATGCTTCGTTCATTCGTGACCTGGTGAAGAAGTGCCTGCGCAATTACTTCCCGGGCATCCGTATCGAGGACGCGGTGAACGGCAGGAAAGCCCAGGCCCTGCTGGCCCGTGAGGCATTCGACCTGGTGCTGTGCGACTGGGAAATGCCGGAGATGTCCGGTCTTGAGTTGCTGACCTGGTGCCGCCAGCAGGACAACCTCAAGGGTATGCCGTTCGTGATGGTCACCAGCCGTGGCGACAAGGAGAACGTGGTCCAGGCGATCCAGGCCGGCGTTTCCGGCTACGTCAGCAAGCCCTTCACCAACGAACAGTTGCTGACCAAGGTCAAGCAGGCCCTGCACAAGGTCGGCAAGCTCGACACCCTGATGAACAGCGCCCCGACCAAGATGAACTCGGCGTTCGGCAACGACTCCCTCAGCGCACTGACCGGCGGCAAGGGCGCGCCGGTAGTGACGGCTGCCGCGCCAGCTCCTGCTGCCGCCAGACCGGCCGCCGCTGCGCCTGCCGCTGCCGCACCGGCTGCTCCCGCCGCCGCGCCGGCCCGTGGCTTGCTCAACAGCCCGCCCGTCAAGGCGCCGGCCGCCTCCGCAGCGACCGCCAACCGCGGCCAGGGCCAGTTGCGCCTGTCCAGCGGCACCCAGCAATGCGTGATCAAGGCCCTGAGCCTCAAGGAAGCGCTGCTGGTGGTCAAGCGCACCGACACCCTGCCTCAGGTGCTTGAAAGCTCCGTACTGGACATGGAGCAGGGCGACAACGCCGAAACCGCGCGCCTGAACGGTTATCTGCACGCCATCGTCGCCCATGAGCAGACACCGGACAGCGAATGGCTGCAACTGACCTTCCGCTTCGTCGACAAAGACCCGCAGAAGCTCGACTACATCTCCCGCCTCATCGCCCGCGGCACGGCGCAGAAGCACTTCGTTCCCGGCGCCTGATCCGGCGACGGCCTCCAGCCCGCTGTCGCGAGCGGGCTCGCTTCCACATTGGTTTGCAGTATCCACAGTCCTCTGTGAGAGCATGCTCAAGACCGGCTCCTCCAATCTTGAGTGCAACATGCTCGTCATGTCGGACAGCAAGACTGACCATTGGTCCGGACTGTTATTTCCTACAGGTTGTTCTTCAGGTTTTTTCTCCTAAGTTGCTGCGGACAGTCGTCCTGATGGTTGCCTGCACAATGGGAGAGCGTGATGAGCCTATTTATCAGCCTGGAAGAAAGAAATCGAATAGCCGACGCATTACACCGTGATCAGGCACCGTTGCTCGAGGCTTCGATCGATGAAGCCGTGGACGGGAAAGTCTCGTATGCCGATCTGGAGATGGGATTGACCATCCGTATTCCTTTTGTCGATGGGATGCGGGTGGATGGTCGATATCATGCAGTGCTGCAATCGGTGGATGGGCCTGGCGGGTTTGGTATGGGTGGAACAATCCAGGAAGCGAACCAGGACATCGTCGTGGACGTGCCGGCTGACCGGGCGTTGGAGTTCCAGGGGCAGCAGGCCGCACTCTATTATTTCTATCTGGAATATCCGGTCGAAGAGACGAAATCGCCAGTCGTCGTGCTGTCAATGGAGGGTCAGATATATAAGCCTGTAGTGGATGAAGCGGTTGACGGCATGATTGCCCTCCCGGTGGTTGTGCAAGGCGTCAACCTGCGCATCAGAGCCGGCTCATCGCTCACGCCGGGTGCTCTTGTTTCTGTCTATTGGTGGGGTTCGAGCGCGGATGCCTGTTTCGTCAAGCACATGGTTATTGGGCCGGGTCCGGTGGAGGATCTGGTCGTGCCCGTGGGGGCGGATTTTCTGGTACCGATCAAACACGGCACTGTCAGGGTTATCTACACGGTGCAATCGACAGCGGGAACGAGGGTATCCCCTGTCCTTGAACTCGGTGTCGCTGGCGACCTGGCCGTGCCCGCTGGGATCCACCAGCAAGGACAGGAAACTCGTAGCGTGGTCTATCTTTCGGCCATCAGTGAGGGAGGCTCTTATCCGTTTCGGCTGTTGACTCAGGGAATGGTTGCGGGCGATGTCGTGATATTTTTCTTCACCGGCTTTCGGCTCGGCTCTGAACTGGTGATACGGCATACGGTCAAGCAATCGGATATCACCGCTGGCCTGATAATGTTCGGGGTACCGATTTCGTATTTATCGTTGCAAGAGAGTGCCTGGGTTTGGAGTATGGTTGATCGTCCGGAGGGTGGTGCTGTAGGGTCTCCTGATCTGCCTTTGTTCCTTGTGTCCCCTTCCCGAAGCGGGGGCCAGTGCCTGTAGATTGATTTTGGGAACCCATCTGCTCGCGATCAGGCCATGGGCCTGAGCAAAGCGCCTGTGGCCTGCATTTTGAAACATCCGTCGACTACGCTGGTCCATCCCAGCTGCTAGGCTGCTGTGCAGGCCTTCACTTTTCGACAGAATCTTGCCCATGCTCGTGCCTTTGCTGTTTGCCTGTGGTCTTGTCCTGGCCTCCACGTCGGCCGTGGCCATGACAATCTACAAATCCACCGATGCCAATGGCGTGGTGTCCTATAGCGACCGCCCCAGCAAGGGCGCCCAGGTGTTCGTGTTCCGTGATCGCATGGTCGAGCGCCTGGAACGACAGGTGTTTCTCGATATCCACAAGCAAAAAGGCGCGGACGCGGTGTTCGTGCGCAATGACCTGTACGCGCCGGTGGAGATCGAGTTGAGCTTCGCCGGGTTGAGCAACGTCAGTGGCGCGCCGAGCCGGCCGATTCGTCGGGTGTTGCCGGCGCGCAGCAACCTGCGCCTGGCGCTGCTCACGGCCACGCAGCCCGGCCGGCCCCTGGTGTACACCCCGCGGTTCGAATACTCCCTGGGCGACCCCGCCGGCACGGCGCAAGCCTACCGCTACCCATTGCCGTGGCGCGGCGGGCCGTTTCGCCTGAGCCAGGGCGCCAATGGCCAATACAGTCATTACGGCCCCAAGAATCGCTACGCCATGGACATCGCCATGCCCGAAGGCACGCCGATCATCGCGGCGCGTGGCGGCGTGGTCATCAAGACTGAAAACGAACAGACCGGCAGGGGGGACGATCCTTCGGGCAACTTCGTGCGGATACTGCACGACGACGGGACCATGGGGGTCTACCTGCACCTGCAGAAAGGCTCGGTGAGCGTGCGGGAAGGGCAACGGGTGGGGGTGGGTACGCCGTTGGCGTTGTCCGGCAACACCGGCAACAGCTCCGGTCCGCACCTGCATTTCGTGGTGCAGCGCAACACCGGCTTGGGGTTGGTGTCGATTCCCTACCAGTTCAACCAGCCCGTGGGGGACTTGCCCAACTTTGCGGTGGGCAAGCAGTAGCCTCTGCAGCAGCAAAAGCGCTTCTGTGGCGAGGGGACAAAACCCCTCGCCACAGAAGGGTCGTCGCCGCAAAGGTGTTGATGCTCAATCGAGCATCAACACCTTCGCCAGGATGATCTTCGGGCCTTTCATCTTCTTGATGATGATCCGCAGGCCTTCGACTTCCAGCACTTCTTCCTCTTCCGGCACCCGCTTGAGGGTTTCATAGACCAACCCTGCAAGCGTCTCGGCCTCGATGTGATCCAGGTCGATGCCCAGCAGACGCTCGACCTTGAACAACGGCGTGTCGCCCCGTACCAGCAGCTTGCCCGGCTGGTAGGCCAGGATGCCGCGCTCGGCCTTGCGGTGTTCGTCCTGGATGTCGCCCACCAGCACTTCCAGCACGTCCTCCATGGTCAGGTAGCCGATGATGTTGCCGTCGGCTTCCTCCACCAGGGCGAAGTGCGAGCCGCCCTTGCGGAACTGCTCCAGCAGCTGCGACAGCGGCATGTGCCGCGACACACGCTCCAGGGGCCGGGTCAGTTCGGCCAGGTTGAACGATTCGGGGATGTGGTCCAGGGCCGCCAGTTCCAGCAGCAGGTCCTTGATGTGCAGCAGGCCCACGAACTCCTGGCGTTCGCTGTCGTACACCGGGTAGCGGCTGAATTTGTGACGGCGGAACATCGCCAGGATTTCCTTGAGCGGCGCGTTGAACTCCAGCGTCACCAGGTCTTCCCGGGAATTGGCCCAGTCCACCACCTCCAGCTCGCCCATTTCCACGGCCGAGGCCAGCACGCGCATGCCCTGGTCGCTGGGGTCCTGGCCACGGCTGGAGTGCAGGATGAGCTTGAGCTCCTCACGGCTGTAGTGGTGCTCGTGATGGGGGCCCGGTTCCCCTTGGCCGGCGATGCGCAGGATGGCGTTGGCGCTGGCGTTGAGCAGGTAGATGGCCGGATACATGAGCCAGTAGAACAGGTACAGCGGCACGGCGGTCCACAGCGACAAAAGCTCGGGTTTGCGGATGGCCCAGGATTTGGGCGCCAGTTCGCCGACCACGATGTGCAGGTACGAAATGATGAAGAACGCGGTGAAGAAGGAAACGCCCTTGATCACTTCCGGCGATTCGACGCCCACCGCGCCCAGCAGCGGTTCGAGGATGTGCGCGAACGCCGGCTCACCGACCCAGCCCAGGCCCAGGGAGGCGAGGGTAATGCCCAGCTGGCAGGCGGACAGGTAGGCGTCGAGCTGGCTATGGACGGTGCGCAGGATGTGCCCCCGCCAGCCGTTCTGCTCGGCGATGGCTTCGACCCGGGTCGAGCGCAGCTTGACCATGGCAAATTCGGCCGCAACGAAGAATCCGTTGAGCAGAACCAGGATCAGAGCAAAGAGAATCATGCCGAATTCGGCGAAAAGTGTGACGAGGGACAAGCCAGGGGATGGGTCCATGATGGGGTTTTGCAGGTTCCGTGAGTGCTTGGAGGGTCAAAAATGCATGCCTGCAAAGGCAGGCGCAAGTCAGCCAATGTAGCGGCTGACTCGGCAATTGCCTAGAGGGAAGCGCCGGCGTGCGTCAATCGGCAGGGGTGGCGTGACGCGCGCGAACCACCTGCGCCGGGGCGAAATGGCAAGTAAAAGTGCTGCCGTGGCCGGGCACGCTGCTGATTTCCATGCGGCCTCGGTGCCGCAACAGGACATGCTTGACGATCGCCAGCCCCAAGCCGGTGCCACCGGTATTGGAGTTGCGGCTGGAGTCGACACGGTAGAAGCGTTCGGTCAGGCGCGGCAGGTGCTTGCTGTCGATGCCGATGCCCGAGTCCTGCACGCTCAGGTGCGCGCCTTGCACGTCGCCCCACCAACGGATATGGATCCGGCCTTGTTCCGGCGTGTACTTGACCGCATTGAACACCAGGTTGGAAAACGCGCTGCGCAGTTCTGCCTCGCTGCCCTTGAGCTGCACCAGCGGGTCGGCTTCCAGGGTGATGGTTTGTTGCTTGGGGCCGGACAGCTCCTGGGCATCTTCGCTGATGATCTGCAGCAGGTCGTCGATGGGGACCGGCTGGTTGTCCGACGGGTAATCGGTGGCCTCCAGCTTCGCCAGCAACAGCAAGTCGTTGAGCAGGGTCTGCATGCGTCCGCTCTGCTGGTGCATCTGCTGCAGGGCCCGGCGCCAGCGCGGGTTCACCTCGTCGACATTATCGAGCAGGGTTTCCAGGTAGCCGCAGATCACTGTCAGGGGCGTGCGCAGTTCGTGGGATACGTTGGCGATGAAGTCCTTGCGCATCTGTTCCAGCTGATGAATGCGTGTCACGTCGCGCACCAGCATCAGGTGTTCGTTGTTGCCATAGCGGGTGATGTACAGCTGGATGCGCAGCCGGTCATTGGTGGGGGACGGGATTTCCAGGGGTTCGGCGTAGTTTTCCTGCTCGAAGTATTCCTTGAATCGCGGGTGGCGTACCAGGTTGGTCACCGGCTGGCCGCTGTCCTGGGGCGTCTTGAGGCCCAGCAGGGTCTCGGCGGCGCGGTTCCACCATTCCAGGTTGCCGTCGCTGTCGAGCATGATCACCGCGTCCTTGAGGGCCGCCGTAGACTCCTGCACCCGGTCGATCACCGCTTGCAGGCGGCCACGCACGCGCTGGTCGCGCCGTTGCAGGTGGTAGATGCTGTCGAACACCTCGCCCCACAGTCCGTAGCCGTCGGGCGGGGCCTCGTCGGGTTTGTGCAGGCGCAGCCATTCGTGCAGGCGCAGCAGTTGCTTGAGGGTCCAGGCCAGGTAGAGGGCCAGGCCCGCCGCCAGGCTCCAGGCGTAATGCCCGCTGATCAGGCCGATCACCAGGCAGCCGGTGACCAGCAACAACATGTGGCGAATCAGGGTGCCATGCCAGTTTTGATTCAATTGAACACGCGTCCTTGTCAGCTTGTCGGGCGGTAAGGGCTCGGATCAGGCCTTCGTCGAAAAACGATAACCGGTGCCACGCACGGTTTGTACCAGATTCTCATAGGCATCGCCGAGGGCCTTGCGCAGGCGACGGATGTGCACATCCACGGTGCGCTCCTCGACATAGACGTTGCCGCCCCAGACCTGGTCCAGCAGCTGGCCGCGGGTGTAGGCGCGTTCCTGGTGGGTCATGAAGAACTGCAGCAGGCGGTATTCGGTCGGCCCCATCTCGGCAGGCTTGCCGTCGATGGTCACCCGGTGGCTGATCGGGTCCAGCAGCAGGCCGCCGACTTCGATCGGCGCCTCGCCATCGGTCGGCCCGGCGCGGCGCAGTACGGCCTTCAGACGCGCCACCAGTTCCCGTGGGGAGAACGGTTTGGTGATGTAGTCGTCGGCGCCGACTTCCAGGCCCTGGATCTTGTTGTCTTCCTCGCCCTTGGCCGTGAGCATGATGATCGGAATGTCACCGGTCAGCTCGTCGCGCTTGAGGCGCCGCGCCAGCTCGATACCGGAGGTGCCGGGCAGCATCCAGTCCAGCAGGATCAGGTCGGGCTTGCGGTCGATGATGATCGCGTGGGCCTGTTGAGAGTTTTCTGCTTCCATGCAGTCATAGCCGGCCATCTCCAACGCAACGGCAATCATCTCGCGGATGGGCGCCTCGTCGTCGACGATCAGAATGCTCCTGCCAACCATGGGGTAATCCTCTTGTCATTTAACTGTCTTGCGCCGCATTAGATAACGGAATTATTGCAGTCGTGTGACAGTTATTTCGTGCTTCGGCAGCAAAAGGGATCCTGGGCTACGCTTTTCAGTCCGAATCCTGGCTACCACACAAGAAGGTTTTCCATGGCTTATTACACTCGATCCATCAACGCGCTGGGGCTGTTGGTTGCGTTGGCATTACCGGGAATGGCGTTTGCGGCTGGCGAGCCGGCGATGGTCAAGGACGGTGTGCTGGTCGATCACGCGGGCATGACGTTGTATACCTTTGACAAGGATGACGACGGCAAGTCGATGTGCAACGACAAATGCGCCGTGAACTGGCCGCCGCTCAAGGCTGAAAGCACCGCGACGCCCTCGGGCGAATGGACTGTGATCACCCGTGCCGATGGCTCTTCACAATGGGCCTATGACGGCGATCCACTGTATACCTTTGTTGGTGACAAGAAAGCGGGAGACATGACCGGCGACGGCAAAATGGATGGCGCATGGAAGATCGCCAAGCCCGACTGACTCCCGTCTGTCGAAGATCGCTGTGGCGAGGGGATTTATCCCCTCGCCACAAGGTCCGGTGACTACTAAGAAATAGGTGTGCCTCAGCGCAACGCGTAATCCAGCACGATCCCCGCGAAAATTGCCAACCCGGCCCAGTGGTTGTGCAGGAATGCCTTGAAGCAGCGCATCCGGTCCCTGCTGCGGGTGTACCAGAACTCCCAGGCAAAACACCCGGCGGCGACCACCAGCCCCAAGTGGAACCAGGTGCCCAGCTGGAACTTTACGCCGGCCAGCAGCAGGCAGCCCAGCGCCAGGCCCTGCAGCGTCAGGATGATCACGCGGTCGGCGTCGCCGAAGAGAATCGCCGTGGACTTCACCCCGATCCGCAGGTCGTCGTCCCGGTCGGTCATTGCGTAGTAAGTGTCATAGCCCACCGTCCACAGCAGGTTGGCGATGTACAGCAGCCAGGCGGCCGCCGGCAGGTGGCCGGTCTCGGCGGTGAACGCCATCGGCATTCCCCAGGAGAACGCCGCGCCCAGCACCACTTGCGGGTAATAGGTGTAGCGCTTCATGAAGGGGTAGGTGAAGGCCAGCGCCAGCCCGCCGAGGGACAGCAGGATGGTCGGTGCGTTGGTGCACAGCACCAGCAGGAAACTCACCCCCATCAGCACCGCGAAAAACACCAGCGCTTCCTTCGAACTGACCTTGCCGCTCACCAGCGGGCGCTGCTCGGTGCGTTTCACATGGCCGTCCACCTTGCGGTCGGCCCAGTCGTTGATGACGCAACCGCCAGCGCGGGTCAGTACCACGCCGAGGACGAAAATCACGATGTTGGCCAGGGAAGGGGAACCCTCTCCGGCGATCCACAACGCCCAGAGCGTCGGCCACAGCAACAGGTAGATGCCGATGGGCTTGTCCATGCGGGTCAGTTGCAGGAAATCCCAGGCCCGTGGGTTGAGGCGATTCAAGGATTTGAGCAGTTGCAGGTACATCAGCAAGTCTCCGAATAGGCGCGCGCGACGCTCCACAGGCGCGGCAGGAAGATTTCCGCCACCAGCACGCTCAACGCGCCGCGATCGAAACGCGAACGACGGCCCCACAGTTGTGGCGCGCGCACCTGCGCCGGCAGCCACGGCTCAGGGTAATGGCAAACCTCGATGGCGCGGCGCTGGAACGCCTGGTCGCAGAACAGCAGCTCCCCCAGGGAGCGGCTGCCCAGTGCGTCCATCTGCAACCCGTCCCCTTCCAATGCGCTGCGCGCCGCCACACTGCGGGCGAACACCCAAGGCTCGCCATGCCCCAGCAGGTACACCTCGCGGACCCAGCCTTCGCTGCCCTCGGCCAGGTCCAGGGCGGCGCATTCGTCGGCCCGCAATGGCTGCCAGCCTTCAAGCAGCGGCATCACACTGAAGTGGTCGTCCGACAGGCGCGTCAGGCGCCGGGTCAGGGAACCTTCGTCATACAGCCAGTCGAGCACACAGGCATCGGGGCGGGGCGAAAGCAGGTGCCGAGGCCACCAGTGAAGTGTAGGAAATATCGAATTTGTATGCGGCACAGGGGTCTTGAATGGCAGCAAAGGAGGTCGCGAGCTTACCATGGCGATCGTCGGTTTTGACGGCCCCGGCCTGCCATCGCGTCGATCGTGCTTGCATCTGCGGCGACCGATCAGTACAAAACGCCCTGAGCCGGAAGGGCGACCGCATCGACCCAACCATACCGGCAAACGCCTGATACCCGAGGAAGTACCCGAATGAAGAAGTGGCAATGTATCGTCTGCGGCCTGATCTATAACGAAGCCGACGGTTGGCCGGATGATGGCATCGCCCCCGGCACCCGCTGGGAGGATGTTCCGCAAGACTGGCTGTGCCCGGACTGCGGTGTCGGCAAAATGGACTTCGAAATGATCGAGATCGCCTGATCCGTCGTCCCCATCAAGAACAGCATGGAGAGCAACATGAGCGCACCTGTCGTCATCGTCGGTACCGGACTGGCCGGCTACAACCTGGCCCGGGAGTTTCGCAAGCTCGATAGCGAAACCCCGCTGCTGCTGATTACTGCGGACGACGGACGCTCCTACTCCAAGCCGATGCTCTCCACCGGCTTCGGCAAGAACAAGGACGCCGACGGCCTGAGCATGGCCGAGCCGGGCGCCATGGCCGAGCAACTGAAGGCCGAAGTGCGTACCCATACCCGCATCAGCGGTGTCGATCCGGGCCACAAGCGCCTGTGGATCGGCGAGGAAGCGGTGAGCTATCGCGACCTGGTCCTCGCCTGGGGCGCCGAAACCGTGCGGGTGCCAGTACAGGGTGACGCCGCGGACCTGATCTTTCCCGTCAATGACCTGGAAGACTACGGGCGCTTCCGGGCGGCTGCTGTCGGCAAACGTCGGGTACTGCTGCTCGGCGCCGGCCTGATCGGCTGCGAATTCGCCAACGACCTGATCCTTGGCGGCTACGAAGTGCAACTGGTGGCGCCGTGCGAGCAAGTCATGCCGACGCTGCTGCACCCGGCTGCCGCCGCCGCGGTGCAAGCCGGGCTGGAAAGCCTCGGCGCGCGTTTCCACCTGGGGCCGGTGCTCAATCGCCTGCAGCGGGTGGCCGACGGGCTGGAGGCGCACCTGTCCGACGGCCAGGTGATTGCCTGCGACCTGGTGGTCTCGGCCATTGGCTTGCGCCCGCGCATCGACCTGGCGGCTGCCGCGGGCCTGGTGGTCAATCGCGGCGTGGTGGTCGACCGTCACCTGAAGACTTCCCACGCCAACATCTTCGCCCTGGGCGATTGCGCCGAGGTCGATGGCTTGAACCTGCTCTACGTCATGCCCCTGATGAGCTGCGCCCGGGCCCTGGCCCAGACCCTGGCCGGCAATCCGACCGCCGTGAGCTATGGCCCCATGCCGATCACCGTGAAGACACCGGTATGCCCGCTGGTGGTTTCACCGCCACCGCGAGGCCGCGAAGGCGTCTGGAGCGTCGAAGGGCAGGGCGCCGACATCAAGGCCCTGTGCCGCGATGCCCAGGGCAACCTGCTGGGCTATGCCCTGACAGGTGCGGCAGTGATGGAAAAGCTGGCGCTGAACAAGGAACTTCCGCCCCTGTTGGCGTAAATACTGGGGGTTCTGTCGCAAAAACCCTACTTTTCGTCCCACAAAGCTCATCCGGCCACTGGCGCCGCCTGCTGCCCCGTGCCATTCTCACTTCCGTCTGCCGCAGTGTAGAGCCTGCGGTGCCTTAGGGGCTGTTCCCATGAGACCAGCCCAGACATAACAACAAAAAACCGTCAAAGGGGCTTCATTCATGCGTAAACCAGAACTCGCCGCCGCCATCGCGGAAAAAGCGGACCTCACCAAGGAACAGGCCAACCGCGTCCTCAACGCCGTTCTCGAAGAAATCACCGGCGCCCTGCATCGCAAGGACAGCGTTACCCTGGTAGGTTTCGGCACCTTCCTGCAACGCCACCGCGGCGCCCGCACTGGCAAGAACCCACAGACGGGTGAGCCGGTGAAAATCAAGGCCAGCAACACCGTCGCTTTCAAGCCGGGCAAATCGTTGAAGGACATCGTCAATCCGTAATTGCTGCAACCACCTCGGTTGGGGGGAAGTGGCAACAAAAAGGGCACATCGGTGCGAATCGAGTGCCCTTTTTCATGGTTTTTTGCCTGAGCCTCCCGAGTCGCCGTGGGCGCTGACGTGAACATGGGCAGCGTCGGTGCGGCGCCATGCGGCTCCTGGAACGCCACAAGGCCGAGCGGGTGGCCGATACGCGCTGGGCGGGCGCGGCATGGCACAGCCCGGACGGCCTGTGGACGCCGTTGATGCATTCGCCCTGATGGTGCGGGACAAACGGGGCGGTCCGGATTTCGTGCCGGCCAATATCTGACGGGGCTGGCTCTTACATTCAAGGAGTGCAGGCGTGATGCGATCTCGTTTCGATCCGCTGGTTCATGTCGATTGGAAAATCCCGGGGGGCGAGCTCCTTGCGTTGCTCCAGCATTACTACCCCGATATCGACGTGTTTGTCGGCCGGCCCTTCGAGGCGCTGCTGGATGAGCTCTGCAATGAGATGCCCGAGATCTGCTTCCAGGCGCTGGCCAATGCCTTGGCCGAACGAGGCTACGACCTGTGGAACCTGGATGCCGGCGGCGATGACTACCGACCGGTCATTGTCCCGACCGATCAGCGCCAGGCATTTGCCAGGCACTGGCAGGACCAGGAGGACTTCACGCCGAGCCTGATCGAGCCCCGGCAACCGGTTGTCGCCGAGGGAAAAGCCCCGCGCAAGCCGGCCAGGTCCAAGCGCGGCAAGCTGAACTGGCTGCAGGAAGTGCACGACTATCCCGGCCCCACCTACGTCGATGAATACAACTACCGCAACGGTTGGGCCGCCGTTACCGAGCAGGACGATGAACGGTGGCTGTGCTTCCTGATCGACTATAACCAGTGGCCGCCTGCGGAGCAGGACATGCTCGAGCACCGTACCGATGGGCTCGACGGTGCCGACCTGCAACTCATCGATGCCAATGCCCGGCGCAGCCTGTGGAGACGTCGGGTCAAAAGCGGCGATTACAGTGCGGACGACCGCTACCGATACGAAGTGCGCCAGGGTGACGATATCCAGGATTTCGGCCCTGCCCAGGTGCAATGGCCGGGCTTCGAGCAGCCCTGTGTCGTGGTGGACGGCGAGGTCTTCGAACGCCAGCGTATTTACGAGCCAGTGCCGATGACGCGTATCTGGCGGATCACGGCGCAGGCCAGCGAAGTCATTTTCGAACACCCGGATGAACTGACGATATTGCCTATCGGGGCCCGTCGCCTGCTGTTCATGCAGCACAACGGCCCCCTGTGCTGGACCTGGAGTCAGGACCCACCGCACCAAGCCATCGCCGCCCAGCCGATGCCGGCGGTGGACGGTTACCACCTCCGAAGTTCGACCGCCTACCTGGGGGGTGATGAGATCCTGCTGTTCAGCGAAGACAAGCGAAAGAGCCTCCAAGACCCGCGCTACCACGAGACCGTGCTGCTGGCCTGGCGCTTCAACGTGGTCACGGGGGCCGCAACGAAGGCGCTGCTGGATGGCTTTGGCAGCGAGGTGCGCCAGGACACGCGCCTGCTTGTCACAGAACCCAGGAACGTCATCACGCTGCGCACGTTCCACGGGCGGGTTCATGTCAGCCGGGGGCACGGTGACTGGTGGGTCTGGAACTACGTCACTCAGACGTTCGGTTCCCACACCCTGGCCTGGTTCTGGAATCAGCGCAGCAACCAGGTGCTCAAGCTGTCCAGCCAGGATATCCGGCGTATCAAGCCGCAGGTGCGTTACCTGCCGGCCCAGGATCGCTACCTGGCGTTCGAAGCGGATTTCGTCGCCAGGTTGCCGACGTTCGACGCGATGCTCGAGGCCAAGGGCAGCGAGGTGCTGGGTTTCGACTGACCGGGGCGACAGCCAGGATGTGCGCCTGCGCCCAGCTTCCTGGGCGCTGCGCTCCGGCTGTGCCGGGACGGACTGGCACCTTGTCCTGTTCGCCTTTGTCGACCCGCCCTGGAAACGTAGAGCGCTAGCGAACCCCTTCCACCAGGACCTTGTCTTTCTCACCGCCCCAAGGGTCGTCCAGCAGGTACTTGGCAGGTGCCTTGCTGTCTGAGGGCACCAGCGTGATCTTGTAGAAAATCTCGTCCCCTTCGCACACTTCGAAGTACAACGCGTAGTCGCGTGCCTGCAGGTCAAGCTCGACCTTGAATTTTTCAGCGGCGGAGGCGACTTCCACATGGTTGATGTCGGTGACTTGAAACGGCACGACGATGCAGCGCTGGGCGGTGGGATCAAGGTTGAAGTGATCTTCCAGTTTCAAATGCACATTGGCGCCGAAAGCGTCCTCGGGCAAAGGGTCGAACACCACATAGTCTTTATGGATGATCGCGCCTTGTTCCAGGTTGGTCTTGCCCCACTGGCTCGAGGTCTCGTCGAAGGGCCGTGAACGGAATTGAATCTGGCTGTGGGAGATCAACAGATCCACGGATTGAGCGGTATTTTTCATCAGTAAACCTCGATTTTGACTCTGGTTCCGTCGGGTAGGTCGGACAGGATGTTGCCGATACTCGAGCCGGCCCCCCGGTTGTCGCTGGGATCGATGTACTTGACGCTGGCGCCGGTGCCACCTTCCTTGAACATTGCCATCGGCCACTCGTCCCGGTCCTTGCCTGCTTTGGTCTTGACGTCCTTCAGGCTGAGTTTGCGATTGAGCTTAGCGGTGTCGCGTTGAATGGTCACAATGTAGGGATGACCTTTTTTGATCGCGCCGTCGATGTGTCCAAATGTCTGGGGATACTCGGAGCGTTTCAATCGCAGCCTGTAATCGTACTGTTTTGACCGTGCCTTGATCAGCGTACAGCCGGCAAGGCCAAGGGGGTCCTGCCAAGTGAATGGATTCAGGACGAACGCGTAAAGATTGAACCCTCCGGCCAACCCGATCGGATCCGGTGTGATGAATCGGCCGGTGTCGGGATCGTAATATCGGTGCAAGTTGTAATGCAGCCCCGTCTCCCGGTCCAGGTACTGTCCCTGGAACCGCAGGTTCTGCTCTTCGATGTAATACGGCTCGCGCAGCTCTTCCAGCGTGTTGCCCCACACCCGATAGGTCGCCCGCCAGATGTTGTGTCCGTCGGCTTCGGTGAGCTGCTCTGGCAGGCCATTGAGGTCGTTGTGGTAATAGCGGATTTTTTGCAGCGGACCAGTGCCATCGACCCGGGCCAGGGGTTCGTAGCTGTTGTCGTCGTAAAGGTACAGGCTGGTCTGCTGGTGGCGATACTCTTGCAACAGGCGCAGGCCGTCCCAGGCGAAACGGGTTTCGCCCAGCGGATAGCCATGGGTGTCATGCTCGGTTTTTGCGATGCGTCGGCCCAGCGGGTCGTAGGTCATGCGCACGATGCTGCCGTTCTCGTTGCGCACTTCGACCAGGCGGCTCTCGGCATCATAGGCAAAGCGTTGCAGGCCCCGTTTTGCGCTGCGCTTTTCGATCATCCGGCCAAAGGCATCGTAGCGGTAACGCTTGTCCTCATAAGTCAGCAGCTTGTTGTGCACCACCCGTCCAGCGCCGGCTTGCGGGCCGTCCAGCAGGTTGGCGGCGGCGTCGTAGGCGAACGTCTCGCGTTGGCCGTGGAGGCTGTCCTGGCTGGCGAGGATGCGGCCGGTGGCGTCGTAGTGCAGGAATTGGCGGTGTGGTGTGGCCGGTTGCTGATCGAGCTTGCCGATCAGGTTGTCGGCGGGGTCGTACTCGAAGCGTTTTTGCAGCGTCGCCGGCAGGTTCGACGCTTGGCTGCCGTGGCAGCGTTGGCGCGCACGCAGGCGGCCGCAGCGGTCGTATTCGCTGCGGGTGCTGACCTGTCCTTGGGTGCGTAGCACTTCGCGGTGCAGGCGGTCGCGCTCGAAGTCGCTGATGACCTGGCCGTCGAGGTTGATCTGGTGCAGATGCCCGCTGCCGTAGTACAGCCGGTTGAGCCAGCGGCCATCGGGCAGTTGGGTCTGGATCAGGTTGCCGAGTTCGTCGTAGTGATATCGCAGGCTGCCGGCGGCGCTGTTTTCGGCCACCAACTGGCCGAGGGCGTCGTAGGCGAAGCTCAGGCCTTGGGCGTTGCCCTGATGGTCGGTGAAAGTGACGGCGGTAAGCTGGTCCAGCGGGTCGTAGGCATATTCGGTGCGGCCATCGTCGGTGACTTTGGCAATCAGCCGGCCCACGGCGTCGCGCTCCAGTCGATGCACGATGGGCGATGGTGGCGTTTCGGGAACGACCGCCAGGCCTGTGCCGTAAGGGGCCGGAACGGCCGTTACCGCTGTGACGTTGTCCAGTCGGTCGTAGGTGTAGCGCTTGGCGCTGCCATCCAGGTCCTGCTGTTCGGCCAATCGGTCTCCCGCATCCCAGGCAAACCGATAGCTCTCGCCGTTCTCGTTGACCAGCGCCTGCAGTCGCCCATAGCTGTCATACGCGAACTGCACCTGCCGGCCCTGGGCGTCGGTGCGCTGGCGGACCTGGCCGCGGCGGTTGTGCTGGTAGAGCGTGGTGTGTCCGGCAGGGTCGGTGTAGCCGGTCAACTGGCCGGCGACGTCGCGCTGGTACTGCTCGGTGCGGCCGTCCGGCAATTGGCTGCCGATCAGACGGCCCCGGGCGTCGTAGCTAAATTGGGTGCGTTCGCCCAGGGCGTTGGTGATGGTTCGCAGGTGGCCACGCGAGTCGTAGCTCAAGCGTGTCGGATAACCCGAGCAGTCGATGTGCTCCACCAGTTGCCCGAAAGGGTTCCAGCGCAGCTTCTTGCTTTTGCCGGTGGCGTCGATGATCTCGATGGCCTGGCCGTGGGCGTCGTAGCGGTAGCGGGTGACGTGGCCCAGGGGATCGGTTTCGCCGATGCAGTTGCCACGTTGATCGTAGCGGTATTTCCAGCTGTTGCCGGCCGCATCGGTGTACACCAGCGGCAGGGACCAGTGTTCGAGCCAGAGGGTCGATTCGCTGCGACCCAGCGGGTCGGTTTCGCCGATCAGGTTGCCGGCTGCGTCATAGCTGTAGGCGTAGCGCCCGCCCTGCGGGTCGGTGGCGCCGAGCATCTGGCGTTCGTCGTTCCACTCGAACGTCCAGGTCTGACCGAGGTTGTCACTGCATCGGGTGATCTGGTACTGGCTGTTCCAGTGTCGCGTGCTGACGCGCTGCAGGCTGTCGGTGATGCGCGTGGTGCCGGCCGAAAGGTCGTAGTCGAACTGGTAGGCATCGCCCTCGTCGGTCCAGTGACGGACCACGCGCCATTCCTGGCCGTCGATCAAGGCCCAGTCGTAGAAGCAGCGCAGGCCCGTCGGTAACTGGTGTTCCACCATGCGCCGCCCTGCGTCATAGGCGAAGCGTCGTTGCACCAGGCCGGCGGCGTCGCGTACTTCGACCAGGTTGCCCAGCGTATCGTAGCCGTAGCTGACCAGCGCTTCGCGTTGCTGGTCGGGGTACAGGCGCTCGATCTGGATGACACGTTCACGCTCGTAGGCCAGTTCCACCTGTATCAGGTCGAAAGCATCGCGCAGCCGCACCAGGCGCCCGGTTTCGTCGTAGTCGAGGTGAATACGGTTGTCGTTGCGATCGCCCAGCTGGCTCAGGCGCAAGTGCGATGGGTTGGCAGGCGTGGGCTCGAACAAGCGGTACAGGCCGTCGTCGCTTTCGATCAGCAACTGGCCGTTGACGTGGCGACGCACGGCCAGGCCTTCGCCAGCGCTGAACACCGCACCGCCCAGGGGGATCGAGCCCATGTCGATGCGGCGGCCCTGTTCGTCGGTGTAGACCAGGGTTTCGCCGCCCTCCGGATGCGGCCGGATTTCGACGCACACTTCGTAGGGCACGCTCCAGCCGACGCCGAACAAGCCTTCGCCGCGCTCGTCGCGGCTGCAGTAGAAACGTTGCCAATCGATAGGCAGGATCCCCGGCAGCACGAAATCCCGCTCCTCGTCACCACCCAGCACCTTGGCCCCGGTGGCGGCATGCACCGGATTCGACGAGCCCATGGCCGCATTGGCCGCCGCGCCCATGGCGCTGCTGACCGCCATCGACGCCGCCGCGCCAGCCAGCATGCACGGCAGGTTGCTCAGGAACTTGCCCTTGCCACCCTTGAGCATCAGCAACGCAGTCACCGCCAGGCCCACGCCCGGTGTCTTGCCGCTGCGGATCTCGCGCACCACCACCGAACCGCCGCCGATGGTCACATCTGGAGAGATCAGCCCGGACGACACCACCTTGGCATCGCAGGTGCTGCGGTCGCCGCTGCGCACGGCGGGCTGGCCGTTGATGGTGACCTTGTCCGAGCCTTCGGCCAGGAACTGCGGTGGCATCGGCGGGTGCTTGGTGCAGATGACCA